>CALKWV010000001.1 GCA_938003915.1 uncultured Bacillota bacterium
TTTATTGCCTTAATAGCCGACAAGTTAAATATGGATGAATCTGCATAGAAATTCCTGAATTCTTGACATAATAAATTAATCATAATATAATGATATTAAGATGTAATATAATTAAGAAAGTAGGAGACTAAAATGGCATCTAGGCTAGACTATTATCAAGAGAAAGCAGAAATATTAAAAGTTTTAGGTCATCCAGTCAGGCTTTGTATTGTAAATGGTCTTATTACTAAAGAATGCAATGTATCAGGAATTCAGGAATGCTTAAAACTTCCTCAGTCCACCATATCCCAGCATTTGAGTATCCTGAAAGCCCATGGGATTATAAAAGGAAAACGAAATGGTTTAGAAATCACCTATTCCGTTGTGAATGAGGATGTAATTCGTTTAGTAAGAGCTTTTATGAGGGAGGCTCAGCCCTTTCAACAGGGTTAGCAAAGGAATGGGCCTCCAGCCTAATTGTATCCCTCAATACAAAAGGAAAAGCAATTAATAAAATTCCCAGAATGTAGAAATGTCAGTAAACATAATAATATTGTGGAAAACCTTAACATATATCCACAGATAAAAATCCGCAAATATAGGAACTTGGGGATAACTCTGTGGACAATGTGGATAAGTATTCTGTTAACCTGTGGATAATTCCTCTATATTTTGTGGAAATTTAGACTTTTTTATTTAAGAAGGATTTTATGCCTATGTGGCGAATACATTTTTACATATGGGAATAATATATTATAATTGCTTTCTGGAGGGAGACAAAATGGCTTACAAGAAATGTCCTAGATGCAGTCTAAATTATATCCAAGATACGGAAGTGCTGTGTAAGATATGCTTAGATGAGGTAGGAAAAGCACTTCGTTCTAACGGTGAAGAGGAAGAAGAATATGATATTTGCCCAGAATGTGGCGAAAATATTATAAAAGCTGGCGAAGAAATGTGCTATCAGTGTATGATAGAGCAACTTAAAGATGAGGTGGATGAGGAGATTAGGAAAGAGGATGAGTGGGAGGACTTTCTTCCTAAAGATGAGGATGATCTCTTCGTGGAGGATGATCAGGATGAGGCTCTAGAGGGGTTAGAGGAGATAGAGCTAGATGAGGAATACGAAGATGGCGATCTTGATCCTGATCTTGAAGAAGAGATACTTAATCAATAAATAAAATTTGCATATTTTATGTAAATTCGGAAATAATAACTATAAAACAAAAAATCATCCTTGCAAATTTCCATTACTTCATTTTTAGAACGCTTGTACCGTTAGGTTACAGCGTTTTTTCATGTTTTGCCTATCAAATAAGGGGAATCTATATACCTATTTATGGGTATTATATAGATGATTAAAAATAGTTAAAGGTTAAAATATTAAAATATAGTTAGGAAGTGATGGAATGATAAGTGTTGAAGCCCTTGAAAAAGTCAAGGAGACTTTAGAATCAAATATTGGAGAAAGGGTCAAGTTAAAGGCCAATAGAGGTCGTAGACGCACCTATGTTAATGAAGGAATTATTCATGATATATACCCTAGCGTATTTACCGTATTGGTGAATATTGATGAAAAAAGGACTAGAACTCTATGCTATACCTATTCTGATATTTTAACCTCTAATGTAGAATTGATAGTTTGCAAAAATAATCAAAGAATTTAACATATTTTTTGATGGCCATCTATATTTATAGATATGGGACATTTATATTTTAATGACTCTTAATATATCTAAGAGGGGGAATAGAATTGGCCATCAACTATGAAAAAGGACTCTTGGAGTTAGATCAGCTGGTAGGGGAAGAGTTGTCCCAGTATCTGATAGAAGGAGAGCTAATAATTCCTGAAGACAAACCAGAAATAGCAAGGATTCTAGATTTAGGAGCTAGAATATATGGTACCGGCATAGAAGTTGTACAGGATAGGGTTATGGTAGAGGGAATTATATGCTACAATCTCCTTTACATACCAGTTGGGGACAACAAAACTGTGGTACATGTAGATAATGAAGAAACTTTTACCCAGTATGTAGAGCTGGAAGGTGCAAAACCCAGGATGAATGCAGATATTTCCTTTGAGCTTGAGCATGTGGATTACGATATACAGGATAGCAGAAGACTTAATGTCAGAACAGTATTAAATATAGGTTGCAAGGTGCAGCAATTGTTGCAGCTAGAAGTATTAAGGGAATTTGAGGAAGAAGATACAATACAAGCTCTAAGGGAACCTTTAAGATTGGTATCGTCAGGAGGAGATGGCAGAGGCCAAACTATCATTAGGGAAGATGTAGAGATTCCTGATGATATGCCTTCTGCAGTAGAAATTTTAAGAAAAGATGCTAGGGTAAAGATACTAGAAAGAAAAGTTGCAGATAATAGGGTTATTGCCCATGGTGAAATTGAATTAAGGCTGCTGTATCAAACTCAAGAAGAGCAGGATCCTATACAGTTATTACAATATGAGATTCCCTTTAGCCATGCAGTAGAGGTACAAGGAGCATATCAGGGCATGGATTGCCAGGTCAATGTAGAAGTTCAGGATATTGATATATCCTTGAGACAAGATATTGTTGGGGATAACAGAATTTTATCTGTAGACATGATGCTTTTTATGGAGGCAAGGGTTTTCGAAAGCCATGAGCTAGATGTAATAGTAGATGCCTATAGTCCAGGATCCGTATTGGAATTAACTAAAGAAAAAATAAAGTTAACTCATTCTGTAGGAGAGGCTCAGGTTCAGACTGTCATTAGGGAAAATATAGAGCTAGCTGAAAATATGCCACCAGTGGATAGAATTCTGTATGCAGAGGCTAAGCCACTAATAGCCGACTATCGAATAAGTGACGGCAAGATGTTAATTGATGGAGTGCTAACAGGCGTGGTGCTCTATAAGCCCGAGGATGATGAGTTGCCAATCAGTAGCTTGAAGATTGACATACCTTTCTCTCAGGATCTAGAAATAGAAGGTATTACTCAAGATATGGACTGCTACTGTGAAGTAGAATTGCAGTACCTAAGCCATACCTTAGTTTCATTTAATGAGTTTGAGTTAAAAGCAACATTATTGGTTAGAGGAGAGGCAACTCAAAGCATTGAGAAAGAAGTATTGCTAGATGTAGAGGAAAGAGAACAAGGACTAGAAGAGGATTCGGGATTATATGTCTATTTTGTACAGCCCAATGACACTTTATGGTCTGTGGCTAAGAAATACAATACAACAATTAATAGTATATTAAAATACAATGATATAGATGATCAGGATACTTTAGAGCCCGGTACCAAGCTTATAATATTTAAGAGACTTGATAGCTCAATTGCATAGTAAAATAATAATTTTGTGAAACTGCCTTGGCTAGAAGCTTAGCGGGCAGTTTTTTTATGGAAGTTATAATATAATTGCTATATAATTAATGTTAGTTTGATGGTTATATTGGTAGACTATTTTTTATAAATCCATTTTGTTACCAATAATTACTGATAATGAATAATGACTATTGATAAGTGAACCTTCAATGGTTATTATACTGAAGTGCGGATAGTTATTGAATTTAACAGCAGATAAGTTAATGTATAGAAAGGAATCAGATTATTTATGAGCAGTATTTCTTTAAAAGCTTATGCTAAAATAAATCTTACTTTAGATGTAGTAAGCAGGCGTCCAGATGGATATCATAATGTGGAGATGATAATGCAGTCTGTAGATCTTTGGGATCTTATAACACTGCAGGAAATCCGTCAAGGGATAGAATTAGATTGTAATATCCCGGATTTACCCAGGGATGAGGGCAATATTGCATGGAGGGCTGCCCAGCTTATAAAAACAGAATTTAATATAGAAAAAGGCATTCGTATAACAATCCACAAAAACATTCCCATAGAAGCAGGATTGGCAGGGGGTAGTGCAGACTGTGCAGCGGTACTATTAGGTCTTAATAAGATTTGGAATTTAGGAATGGATGTTAAAAAGTTACAGGCTCTTGGGAAAAGGCTAGGAGCAGATGTGCCTTTTTGTCTGGTAGGAGGTACGGCATTAGCGGAAGGCATTGGTGATATGCTCACCCCCATAAAATCTAAGGAAGATATATGGCTTGTAATAA
>CALKWV010000002.1 GCA_938003915.1 uncultured Bacillota bacterium
ATAGTAATGGAGCGGGATTTAAGAAAATCCCACCCCAAATATTGACAAAGAGCCTGAAATTTATGAAAAGGTTTGCATAAAAAAGTGAGGCGTAATTTTCGCCTCACTAGTATTCCTTAAATAATTCTTTTTTAGCATTACATAATGGACAAATGTCTTCTTCGCCAGTTATGGTAATAAATCCACATACTGGACATAGTAATATGACATCTGCTTCTAAATCCTTACCTTGGTCTACAGCTTCCTTTGCTTTCGTAAATAGTTCTGCATGTACTTTTTCTGCTTCTATAGCATATCTATAAGCTGAAAGTGCAGTCTTTTCATTCTGCATTTCTGCTACAGCTATGTAAGCAGGGTACATTTGTTCTACCTCGAATAACTCTCCATTAATGGCTCCTTGTAAATTCTCTGATGTGGAACCATAACCAAATTCTCCACCAGAAGTTACATCAAAAGCTCCTACTTCATCCTTTAAAGCTTTAAAATGTAATGTAGCATGTACCTCTTCAGCATCGGAGGTTGCCATAAACAACCTTGCTACTGTTGGGAAGCCATCTTTTTCAGCTTTTTGTGCCCAAATTCTGTACCTCATATATGCTTGACTTTCTCCACCGTAAGCCGATCTTAAGTTGCTTGCAGTCATATTTACATACATGGTTAACATACTACCACAGATATATTATAACCTTATTTACTTGATAAGTCTAGATATATTAATCTTCGACAAATTTTTATGGTGGAATTTTAATTAATTATTAGCCTTTTCCTCCACCAAAAAACAAGCTACATGGTGATTGTTTCCAACTTCCGTTAATTCTGGATCTTCTTTGAAACACCTATCCATGGCATAATTACAACGTGCTGCAAACCTACAGCCAGGTTTTGGATCTATAGGCGATGTTATTTCCCCTTTTAATATGATCCGTTCTCTTTTACTCTTTATGCTAGGCACTGGAATGGCAGATAGTAATGCTTGGGTATAAGGATGAAGGCTATTTCTAAATAATTCATCTGCAGGTGCCTTCTCTACTAATTTCCCTAGATACATTACTGCAATATTATCTGAAATATGCTTAACTACGGATAAATCATGGGTAATGAAAAGGTAAGTTAAACCCAACTCTTCTTGTAAATCCTGCAGCAAGTTCAATATCTGGGCTTGTATGGAAACATCTAGTGCTGATACGGGTTCATCTGCTACTATGAACTTTGGTCTTAAAGCTAAAGCCCTTGCAATTCCTATACGCTGTCTTCTTCCACCATCTAATTCATGGGGATAGGCATTGACCAATCTCTTAGCCAAACCGACTAAATCCATTAAGCGTAATACTTCCTTTTCTAATTCAGAATTCTTTTTCTTTACTATATTATGTATAATCAAAGGTTCAGCTATTATTTCCGATACTGATAGTCTAGGATTTAGTGATGAAAAGGGGTCTTGGAATATTATCTGCATATCCCTTCTAAGTTTAATCATCTCTTTTTTATTAAGCTGACTGATGTTTTTATCTTCGAAATATATTTCTCCTTCAGTAGGTTCTAAAAGCCTCAATATAACCCTTCCAATGGTGGATTTTCCACAACCTGACTCCCCTACAAGGCCCAATGTCTCCCCTTTCTCCATTTCAAAATCTACTCCATCTACTGCATGCAACATACCCTTTGGGGTACTGAAATACTTTTTAATTCCCTTTACTTTTAATATTGATTCTGCCATTATAGTACCTCCTTTGCTTCAATAACGCCTTCATATATCAAGCATTTTACCATATGACCTTCTTCTATATTAGCTACAATGGGTTTCCTTTCCTTGCAAATATCCTGGGCATGAGAACACCTAGGATGGAAAGGACAACCGGAAGGCAGATTGGTAGGATCTGGCATAAGCCCCTTTATAGGCTTTAATCTCTCCACATCATGCTCTAAGCTTGGTATGGAGCCAAAAAGGCCTATTGTATAGGGATGTTTAGGATTTTCAAATAATTGCTCCAGTGTTGCATATTCTATTACCTCTCCCGCATACATTACAGCTACCTTATCGCATGTTTCCGCTACAATTCCTAAATCGTGGGTTATAAGGATCATAGCCGTGTTAAACTCTTCCCTTAAATTCCTCATAAGCTCCAATACTTGAGCCTGTATGGTAACGTCTAAGGCTGTAGTAGGCTCATCAGCAATAAGTAAGCTGGGGTTACAAGCCAAGGCAATGGCGATTACAACCCTTTGTTTCATTCCTCCTGAGAATTGATGGGGGTAATCTATGGCCCTTCATCAGTAGATAAACCCTGGTGAATTTCAATTCCCTCAGCTATCTGCTCACCTACAGTCATGACTGGATTTAAGGAAGTCATAGGGTCCTGGAATATCATGGATATCTTATTTCCTCTGATACTTCTCATCTCTTCTTCAGATAGTTCTAATAGATTTTCTCCGTCAAAATGTATCTCTCCGCTTATAATTTTTCCTGGAGGATTAGGAACTAGTCTTAATATACTTAAGGCAGTAGTAGTTTTTCCTGCTCCCGTTTCTCCTACTAAGCCTAAAGTCTCACCTCTTTTAAGAGTCATGTTTAGGCCATTTACCGCTTCTACTACCCCCTCATCGGTAATATAGTGTACTACTAAATCTTTTATTTCAAGAATATTATCACTCATATACTTCCCTCCTTTACTGCTTTAACCGTGGATCCAGTGCATCTCTTAGACCATCACCTAACAAGTTTAATGCCAGTATTGTTATTACAATAGCTAAACCCGGAAAAGTTGTAATATGGGAAGCCTCCCATAGGTAGGTTCTTCCATCTGACAACATGGAGCCCCACTCTGGTCTAGGTTTAGGTACTCCTAAACCTATAAAGCTTAGACCAGCCGTAGAAAGAATCGCTGTTGCCACTCCCAGAGTCCCTTGAACGATTACAGGAGCCAAGGCATTGGGAATTATATGTTTTGTAATTATCCTAAAATCCGATGCACCTATAGCCCTTGCCGCTTCTATAAACTCTTGGTCTTTTACTGTAAGTACAGAAGCCCTAACTATTCTTGCATAACCAGGAATAGATGAAATTCCAATGGCTAACATCAGATTGAATAGATTTGCACCTAGGGCCGTAACTATAGCTATGGCCAATAATATACTTGGAATTGCCAGGAAAATATCCATTGCCCTCATAATGAGGTTGTCCACTCTTCCCCCATAAAAACCAGCTATTGCACCTAGGGTTCCTCCTATTAACACTGCAATACCTACCGCAACTACTCCCACCATTAAGGAAATCCTTCCGCCATGGATTATCCTAGCAAATATATCTCTACCGAAGTTATCCGTTCCTAGCCAGTTTTCCCTAGATGGGCCTTGCAATCTATTAGCAGTATTTTGCTTAATAGCCACTTCTTCATAATCGGCAATTTGATTTGCAAATACAGCAAGTAAAATCAATATTATCATTATAATTAAACCGATCATAGCCATATGGTTCTTTTTAAGCCTTCGCCAAACTTCGCCCCACTGGGATCTTTTCTTTCCAGCTTGGGATTTTAAATTGGTATCCTTTTCCGTTGTCACACTAGAACTCATATTATGCCCTCCTTATCTGTATTGAGATTTTATCCGTGGATCTAAGAATGCATACAAGATATCCACTAATAGGTTCACAATACTAAATACTACCGACATGAATATAACCGATGCCAATACTACAGGAGTATCTTTTTGCTTAATAGCTTCTACCATAAGCCTTCCAACTCCAGGCCATGAGAAAACGGTTTCAGTCAATACCGCTCCCCCTAAAAGATAACCAAACTGAAGCCCTATTACGGTCACTACTGGTATTAGGGCATTTTTCAAAGCGTGTTTATTTATAACCCTTCTTTCAGCAACCCCTTTTGCTCTGGCAGTTCTTATGTAGTCTTGCCTTATTACCTCTAACATGGATGAACGAGTCATCCTGGTTATTATGGCAGCCACTCCTGTACCAAGGGTAATTGCAGGTAGTATTAAGGATGCAAATCCAACGTCTCCTCCAGAAGGCAATAACCCCAGTCGAACGGAAAATAAAAGTATTAACATTAATCCCAACCAGAAATTAGGCATGGACACTCCCAATAAGGCTAAAACCATGGTGATACTGTCTAGTAATGAATATTGTCTAGTAGCAGATATAATACCAATGGGTATACCTATAGCAACAGCTAGCAATAAACCTGCTGTAGATAGTTTTAAAGTAGCTGGGAATCTAGAAAAGACTTCATTAAAGACTGGTTTTCTCGTTGAGTAGGATCTACCAAAATCACCTTTTAAGGCATTTTTTAAAAATCTTAGATACTGGATAATAAATGGATCATTAAGTCCCATTTCCTCTCTTAGTTTTTCCACTTGTTCTTCTGGAGCATTTTCTCCTAGTATTATTAAAGCTGGATCCCCCGGAGTAAAGAACATAATACTATAAACTATAAAAGTAACTCCTATAATTACTGGTATCAACATTAACAGCCTTCTAATTATATACTTATGCATTGTTTCCCTCCTTCGTTTGTAAGCCTGAGAATATCAATGGCATGGAGTCCTATAAAAGGACTCCATTGCCCACTAATCTTATATTTTATTTAAAACCTACGTTAACCAACTTATGATGTCCTGCTGGATGCAGTCTAAAGCCTTCTATATTGCTTTGAACTCCAGCATTTTGGGTTTGGAAATATAGGAATATTTGAGGAGCATCTTCTACTATTATCTCTTGAGCCTTTGCATATGCTTCTAACCTTTCATTTTCATCTATGGAAGTTCTTCCCTTATCTAGTAGTTGGTCTACTTCTGCGTTAGTATAGAAGGTTCTGTTACCAGCTCCGCCATGCTGTGAACTGTGGAACAAGGCATATAGTCCGTAGTCAGCGTCTCCAGTTACTGTAACCCATCCTAATATGAACATGTCATGCTCTCCAGCAGCCGTTCTTTCAAGATAAGCTCCCCACTCTACTTCTTCTATTGTAACGTCTACTCCTACTTCTTTAAGTTGAGCTTGAACTAATTCAGCAATTCTAACCCTTACTGGGTTATCGTTAGTCCAGATACTAGTTTTAAATCCATCAGGATATCCAGCTTCTGCTAATAATTCCTTAGCTTTTTCTGGATTGTATTCATATCCCGATAAGCTTTGGTTATAGCCATATACCTTATCGTTAATAGGTCCTGTAGCCTTTGTACCGGCTCCCTCTAATACTACCTCTATTATCTCATCTACATTAATTGCGTGGTTAAGGGCCTTTCTAACTCTTACATCGTCGAAAGGTGCTTTCTTAGTATTGAATCCTATGTATGATGTTGATAAGGACTCCTCTTCAATTAGTACTAGCTTATCATCTTCTCTAACCTTGTCCAAATCGATTGGCTCTATATCGTAAGCAATGTCAACTTCTCCAGTTTTCAAACCAATAGTTCTATTAGTTCCTTCTGGTATATTTCTGAATACTAAGGTTTTAACCTTTGCAGTTTCTCCAAAATAGTCGTCAAACCTTTCTAGTGTAACCTTATCTCCAACATCATGGCTTACAAATTTGAAAGGTCCAGTTCCTACAGGATTATTTTGATAATCGTCCCCAGCCTCTGTAACCGCCTTCTCATTTAATATGGAGGCAGCTGTATGGGCCAAGTGTGCCAATATAGGTGCAAAAGGTTCTTTAGTCTTAATTATTACAGTATAATCGCCTTCAATTTCAACCGATTCTACAGCTCCAACTATGTGGGCTACTTCTGGTGAATTCATCATCCTGTCTAAACTGAATTTTACGTCGCTTGCTTTTAGCTCTTCACCATTATGGAACTTAACACCTTCTCTCAGCTTAAATTTCCAAGTGGTTTCATCTACTTGCTCCCAACTTTCTGCTAGACTTGGCTCTATCTCCATGTCTTCAGTTGCTTCTACTAGGGTATTATAGATTTGCTTATTGACTCTAGAGGAAGGCTGGTCATTAGATGCATGGGGATCTAATGATTTAGGATCTGCTCCCTGAGCCACTACTAGCGTATCTTTTCCACTTCCACCAGTCTCTTGGCTACCACAAGCTGTTAGGGTAAGCACTAAGACTAGCAAAATGGACAGAACTAAAAAAGTTCTTCTGTTGAACACAAAATCTCCCCCTTACTTACTTATTTATATTTTATTTTAAATTAAGATTAAATCTTAATTTAAAAACAAAATAAAACCCCTACTCATCCTTATGTAATGTTAAATTTTAACGTAAGCGACATTGTCTGCCAGCTTGATAATTCCTTGCTAAAGTACCGCTAAAAAAATTATATTCCACTTATAAGGTTTTGTCAATATATTCTGGCTAGTTTGGCTTGGGTATAATATTTGAGTTATTTGATTTGTTGCACTTTTCTACCAATTTCGCCGATTACTTTTTAAAAAGGTTCTATAATAAATGTTGGGGTGGAAAATAATTTACCCTAACATTTATT
>CALKWV010000003.1 GCA_938003915.1 uncultured Bacillota bacterium
CCATATAAGTTGACAGGAATATAGGAGGCAAAAAAGGGTTAACTGATTTGCTCAAGTATGTTGAGCAAGAAGGTATCTCCCTTTATCCGGATGTAGCTCTGCTGAGGGTTTACAATACCAAAGGGTTGGGCTTTAGCGTAATCACAGATGCAGCCAGAAGGCTAACGGAGATACCGGCAGCTGTTTTTCCCTTTGATTACGCCCTGAATGAACGGGATAGCACTGGTACGCCTTCCTATGTCTTATCCCCAAGGCTTGTGGACAGATATGTCTCCGGTATGTTAAAGGATATATCTAAACTTGGGATAAACGGCCTCTCATTAAGGGATCTGGGGGATGAGCTCAACAGCGACTATCGAAAAAATAAGCAGATTGATCGCACTGAGTCAGAGCAAATTTCTCTTAATGCTCTGGAAGACATTTATGAAAGCGGCTTAGAAATTATGGCTAGAGGCGGGAATGCATATACTTGGCAATATGTTAGCGATATAACCCATGCTCCAATAGGCAGCAGTAATTTTAAGATAGAAGATGTAGAGATTCCTTTTTACCAGATGGTGGTTAGGGGATTTATTGAATACACAGGCGCTCCCTATAATCTATCTACCTATACAAATTATCGCCAATACCTCTTAAGATGTCTGGAATATGGCTCTAGCGTCCATTTTGTATGGAGCTATGAAACAAACGAAAAGGTAAAAGATACCTACTTTGAATATTTATATTCTATAGATTACAGACAATGGCTGGAAACCGCTAGGGATATCTATCATGAAGTAAATGAGGTATTAAAGCAGGTAAATAATCAAGGCATAGTTTCCCATGAAAAGCTGGAAGAAGGGGTATATAAAACAGTGTATGAAAACGGGGTTTACGTAATAGTTAATTATAACCCTGAACCGGTTTCTGTTGAAGGTATAAATGTGGGGGCAGAAGATTATTATGTAGGTGGTGACAAAAATGAAAGCTAATCTGAATTTAGGAGCAAAAAGCACAATTAAAACAAAAACAAAGAAGAAATACAAATCCTATGAACAGCAAAAGGCAAGATGGGGATTTTTGTATGTGCTACCATGGCTGATAGGTTTTATAGCCTTCTTTGTGTCACCCCTTATTAACTCATTTCAGTACAGCCTAAGCAAAGTAGAGATGCAGGAAGGTCAGGTAAGCGTTGCATATGTTGGATTTAAAAACTTTATCGAAGCTTTTACGGTTCATACCAGCTTTAACCGTACACTAGTAGAAACAGTATTGGATATGGTAACAAACGTTCCTTTAATCATAGTGTTTAGTCTGTTTATTGCCGTTATACTTAACCAGGAGTTTAAAGGCAGAACCTTCGCAAGAGCCGTTTTCTTCCTTCCGGTTATTTTGGCTTCAGGAATCATTGCAAGCCTTGAAAGCTCTAGTCTTATTGAGGCAGTACAGGCTGAAAGGGTGGGGTCTAGATTTTTGAATGCATTAAGCAGTTTTGAATTAGAGAAGATGATGCTGCAAATGGGGATTGATGAATCCATTGTTGTATACCTCACCGGGGCAGTCAATAGAATATATGAGATTATAAGCCTTTCAGGGGTACAAATTTTAATTTTCCTAGCTGGTATTCAGTCAATACCATCTCATCTGTATGAGGTGGCAAAAATAGAAGGCTCTACAGGCTATGAGACTTTCTGGAAAATAACTTTTCCAATGGTAAGCCCCCTTATTCTGGTTAATACAATCTATACCATCATAGATCACTTTGCCAGCAACGCAATGACAGAATTAATTCGTGAAACAGCCTTCGACAATTTTAACTTTGGCTTAAGTTCGGCCATGGCCTGGGTTTATTTCACGGTTATTGGCATTATATTGGTAGTATGTTCATACTTAATTTCTAAAAGAGTATTCTACTATGATTAAGCTAATAAAGTTACTTTATAAGGAGGTAGCTACATTGGTAAAGGAGAATAAATTGTCCTTATTAGCTGAACAAGTGAAGAAATGGTTTTGGCCCTTTGTACGTACAGTGCTGCTAGTGGGCTTGTCCTTTGTCATACTGTATCCAATTTTTAAGAAGATTACTATGGCAATAAGGGCTAGGTCAGATCTGTATTCCCCTATTGTTGTCTGGATTCCCCAGAATTTCAGTCTGGAGAATTTCAAATATGCAATAGAGATGATGGATTACTGGCGAACCCTTGCTAATACTATTATTCTGTGTTTGCTCACCACTTCTTTAACATTGGCTTCTTGTATCCTGGCTGGTTATGGCTTTGCCAGGTTGAGGTTTAAAGGAAGCAACCTGCTCTTTGCAGGCGTAATATTTACAATTCTAGTTCCCCCTACAACTATTTTTGTTCCCCTTTATTTTAATCTAAGAAACTTTACATTGATGGGACTAATTCCTCTTATCACTGGGGGAAAAGGGGTTAACCTGATGGACAGCTATTGGCCCTTTATCCTTACGTCCATCACTGCTAATTCTTTCAAGTCTGGACTTTTTATCTTTATATTTAGACAGTTTTTTAGGGGAATTCCCCGTGAACTGGAGGAAGCTGCCTATGTAGATGGAGCAGGCGTCACCAGAACATTTCTGAGCATAATGCTACCCAATGCTGTACCTGCCATTACAACTGTTGCCCTATTTTCCTTCGTATGGCAGTGGAATGATAGTTTCTATACTACTATGTACTTAACCTCAGCAAAAGTTATGGCCACCCAGTTGGCGTCTTTACCTCATAACTTGCAAATAAGACTAAATGAAATGCTAGGGGGAAGTGCCAAGGCGGATCCATTCTACTTAAGCATGGTACAGGATACGGGTATTCTACTTTCCATGCTGCCTTTAATCATATTGTATATATTCACCCAACGTTATTTCGTAGAAAGTATCGAAAGAACAGGTATTGTTGGATAATACTATAAAAATGGCGGTGAAAGCTAAATGACTGACAAAGCAAAAAAATGGATTTTAATATTGATAGGAGGCAGTATCATTATGATAACTGTATTAACTGCATTTTTATTAAATGGAGGTCGAGTTTTTCATTACAATAGTGATTCAGGGAGTGGGAATGTAAGCTCTGTAAAAAATGAGGAGAATAAAGAGGAGACTTTAGGGGGCAATGAAGAAGAAAACCAAGATGTTGAAAAGAAGGATTTAGCTGATGAACCAATAGAACCTTCTATTGAAGAAGACATTCCTTCTCTAGCAGAGGTTTATAAGGATTATTTCCCCATAGGAGCAGCTATTGAGCCCAAATATACTACCGGGCTAATTGCTGAGCTCTATAAAAAGCATGTAAATATGCTGGTAGCAGAAAACTGTATGAAACCCGAAGCTATTCAACCAACCGAGGGCAACTTTAATTGGGAGGCTGGAGATAAGCTTGTTGAGTTTGCCAAGGAAAATGGAATGGAGCTTCGCTTCCACACCCTTGTGTGGCATAATCAGACACCGGATTGGTTTTTCCTAGACAAGGAAGGAAAGCCAATGGTGGAGGAGACAGATCCTAAGAAACGGGAAGAAAATAAACAGCTGCTTCTGAAGCGCCTTGAAGATCATATAACCGCCGTTGTTTCCCGTTATAAAGATGATATTAAGTCCTGGGATGTAGTAAATGAAGTCATTGAGCCAGGTGACGGAAATCCAGATGGAATGCGGAACAGTCCTTGGTACCAGATTACAGGAACAGAGTTTATTGAAAGAGCCTTCCGGGTAGCACGCGAAGTGGGCGGAGAAGATTTAAAGCTATACATAAATGACTATGGAACAGACAACCCCGTAAAGAGAGATCACCTATATAATTTGGTAAAGGATATGCTGGACAAAGGCGTACCTATTGATGGCGTAGGTCATCAAACCCATATTGATGTATATTCACCTTCTGTTGACCGAATAATTGAGTCAATGAAGAAGTTTGCTGAGTTGGGACTAGATAATATTGTAACTGAGCTGGACATGAGCATTTACAGTTGGAACAACCGCAGTGATTATGGTGACAACATACCAGAGGATATACTGCAATTACAGGCAAAGCGCTATAAGGAGCTATTTGATGCCTTTAAAGAAAATAAAGATATATTAAGTGCTGTAGTATTTTGGGGTATCTCTGATAAATATTCTTGGCTGGATGGTTTTCCTGTAAGGCGGACAAATGCGCCCCTGTTATTTGATAGAAACTTTCACGCAAAACCAGCCTTTTGGGCGGTAATAGATTCTTCTAACTAGTATCAGGGAGGTCAATAAGTGAGTGCTAATATGCAAAGAAAAAGCTTGATAGTAATATGCTCAGCAATCTTAGTTATAGTTGTATTGATTGTGATTTTTATCAATTGGCATAAATCAGAGCCCATAGTCACCAATCATGCCACAGGGCAGACTGATGACTATGTAGGCTCTGATTTAAAGGCATACCTTATGGAAGAGGAAATAGAGCTTGTCAATGACCTAAAGCAGGAATATAAGCTTAATATTACTATTAATGATATTCCAAAAGACGAAAGCATATATGGTATTTATGCCAATCTCACTGTGCCCAGTGAGCTGGAGGTAGTGGATGTTGTCATTAATGAAGAAAATCTAGAGGTTGGGGAAATAGAATTCAATGAGAAAGAAGAGGGGTATGAAATAAGGATTTACAATGCTGACGGATCCCCAATAAGATTTAATAATTATGGATTGGATAAAGAGTTAATTACGCTGATATTAAGATTAAAAGAAAGCCTGAGTAAATCAATAACCAAGGAGGTTTCTATTGAAGCTATGGGATTAGAGAGTTCAGATAACAAAAAAATTGATTATGATGTTGCTGGTGCTAAGCTTAATGTAAACTACACTGCTCCTGCTAAAGCTATAGGAAAGCGTCCTCCAAATGCTAATCCCCTGATTTCACATAAATTTGGGGCAGACCCATGGGCATTAGTATATGACGGCCGAGTTTATGTGTACACCACTCATGATATATTGGAGTATGATGCTAAAGGCAATATTGTTGATAATACATATGCAAAGATTAACACCATATCCCTTATATCTTCCGATGATTTAAGGAACTGGACTGATCATGGCGAAATTAAGGTGGCTGGACCTGAAGGAGCGGCAAAATGGGCTAGCCAGTCATGGGCCCCTGCCGTTGCTCACAAGGTAATTGACGGAAAGGATAAGTTCTTCCTGTATTTTTCCAACAATGCAAGCGGTATAGGCGTTCTAGAGAGCGATAGCCCTGTTGGTCCATGGAGGGATCCCATAGGAAAACCCTTGATCTCACGTTCAACTCCAGGTGTTGAAGGGGTTGTATGGCTTTTTGACCCGGCTACATTGGTAGATGATGATGGTAAGGCATATATCTATTTCGGCGGAGGAATTCCGGAGGGGCAAGAAGCCTTGCCAAACACTGGCCGGGTAATGCAGCTAGGGGATGATATGATAAGCGTTGTTGGTGAAGCAGCTGTAATGCCTGCTCCCTTTATGTTTGAGTCCTCTGGTATTAATAAAATAAATGGCATGTATTACTATTCCTATTGCAGTAATTTCTTTAGCGGACAGCGTCCGGAAGGCAGTCCAGCAGCGGGAGTAATAGCATACATGACCAGCAGCAGTCCATTTGGACCATGGGAGTATAGGGGAACTATTTTAAGAAATCCGGGTGAATTTTTCGGAGTTGGGGGCAATAACCACCACGCCATTTTTCAGTTCCATGGCAATTGGTATATTGTTTACCATGCACAGACTGTAGCTAAAGATATGGGTGTTCCAAAGGGTTACCGTTCACCTCATATAAACCAAGTAGTCATAAATGCAGATGGTACTATTGAGGAGGTAATTGCTGACTATGAGGGTGTAGCCCAGCTAAAACCCTTTAATCCCTATGAAGAGGTACAGGCAGAAACATTTGCATGGAGCGCAGGAGTTTCCACAAAAGCCATTTCTGATGAAGCTCCTTGGCAAAGGGCTTTGACAGATATAGATAATGGGGACTGGATTGCTATTTCTCAGGTTGATTTTGGGGAAAAAGGACCTTCTAGCTTTACTGCAAGGGTTTCTAACGTTAATGCCCATAGTGTAATAGAACTTCGTTTGGATGCAGTGGATGGTAAGCTGATTGGAGTAGTGGATATTCCGGTAAATGATAATAAGCAAGACTGGGTTGATGTAACAGCCAAAGTTTCAGAAGTTAAAGGTGTCCATGATCTATATATGATATTTAAAGGAAAAGCTGATACAAAGCTCTTTGATTTTGATTGCTGGCAATTTAGATAATCTTCACCATAGTGGGAAAATTTAATTTTCCCACTATGATTTTTTTGCAAAAAATCATGTTGACAAATGCTCGCTATCATGCTAAAATAATCATTTTATTGACAAACTGCCTTCTTTATGTTATAATTGATAACGTTAATAACATAAGGGAGGCATCGTTCATGTTTGAGATAGGGGATAAGGTGGTATATCCTATGCACGGTGCTGGCATAATCGAAGGTATTGAAGAGCGTGAGATCTTAGGCGAAAAGCAGAGTTACTACATTTTGAGGTTTCCAGTAGGGGATATGAAGGTCATGATTCCAATAGACAACGTAGAACAGATTGGTATTCGGGAGGTTATCCCCGTTGAGGAAGTAGATAAAGTAGTAGAATTTCTAAGTGGCGACAAGAGCCAAATGTCAAGCAATTGGAATAAAAGATATCGCCAGAATATGGAGAAGATAAGAACAGGAGACATATATGAAGTTGCAGAAGTAGTTCGTAACCTTATGCTGCGAGATCGTGAAAAGGGATTATCCACCGCAGAGAGAAAGATGTTAACTAATGCAAGGCAAATCTTGATTAGTGAAATAGTCCTATCTAAAGATGCTGACGAAGAAGAAGTTACAGCATTAATCGATGGAATTATTGAGGGAGAGGGCGTCTAATAGGACGCTCTTTTTTATACATAAATATAACGATGGAAATATAAAGAACGGTTAAATTTCCCATTTTTCCCTTATAAAAATTTGGTATAATGTTAATAATAAAACAAGGAGGTGATGAAATGCTAAAAAGAATAGTTAGATTTCTCCTTGCTATAGTAGGCGTTATCTTAGGAGTTACACTAGCATGGATGTCAGTCCCCATATTAGCCGAGAGAGGAATTAAGCTTATTGAATTTCAGGATATAGTACTCTACTTCTTGTTCGCCATTGCATTTGGTTTATTATTTTTTATCCTATCAAAGAAACTAATTCATTACACCGTTGAGTTTATTAGACTGATAGAGCATAGATTACAAGAGATGCCAGCCAACGATATTTTATTTGGGGTTTCAGGTCTTATTGTTGGTCTTTTAATTTCATATTTAGTAACCTATCCCATTAGGCAGCTAAATATAGGTTGGTTATCCCTTATAATCACTACCTTAATTTACTTATTTTTCAGTTATTTAGGCATCAGCACCGCTATAAAAAGATGGAAGGAATTTGATTGGACTGAACTATTAAGGAGAATTCAAAAGGAACGTCATGGTCAGGATATAGTCACTAGCAGGCCCAAAATACTAGACACCAGTGTTATAATTGACGGAAGGATATTTGATATCTGCAAGACTGGTTTTGTGGAAGGTCCCCTTGTTATCCCGGCATTTGTACTGGAGGAGCTTAGGCATATCGCTGATTCTTCCGATACTCTAAAGAGAAATCGAGGTAGACGAGGCCTTGATATCCTAAACAAAATCCAAAAGGAGCTTGACATACCCGTAGAGATATATGAGAAGGATTTTAAGGATATTGAAGAGGTGGACA
This sequence comes from uncultured Bacillota bacterium, assembly GCA_938003915.1. Taxonomy (GTDB): domain Bacteria; phylum Bacillota; class Clostridia; order Caldicoprobacterales; family UBA3941; genus JAAYGY01. The sequence continues at coordinate 7,759 of CALKWV010000003.1, forward strand.
GCAAGCTGCTTAAACTAGGACAGATTTTAAATGGTGCAGTATTAACCAATGACTACAATCTAAATAAAATAGCAGAGTTTCAGGGAGTACCGGTACTTAATGTAAATGAGCTGGCCAACGCTGTAAAGCCGGTGGTATTACCAGGGGAAGAAATGCTGGTTCAGGTTATAAAGGATGGTAAGGAGACAGGCCAGGGCATTGGTTATCTAGATGATGGCACTATGATCGTAGTAGATGGAGGAAAAAAACATGTTGGAGAGACTATAGATGTACTGGTAACCAGCGTACTCCAGACTGCTGCCGGCCGCATGATATTTGCTAAACCAAAGGCCGTTGACAAAGTAGTGTAAACTTTTGTTAAAATTTAATTGCTGATTGGACAAATTTGTTATAGAACTGTTAAAAGTTTCAAACAAAATACTGCGGCGGGTTGTACCTCGCCGCTTTATTTTATATAATACTAGTGTCTATTGAACGCTTACTTCATCACTAATTTGGAGAAACTAATGGCTTATTCCACTTGAAAAGCCTACTGCTTCCACACCGGCGTTCTGCCGGCATGGAAGCTGCCTCGGCGTATTGCCTGGGCCACGACTTTTCTGGGTTCCATAGGCCAAGTTTTCTTTGCCAAATTAGTGAAGGCGTTGGCTTATCAATAGATCATTAAGTTTAATATGATAAGTGTCGAACAGCATAATTAAGTGATATAGAAATTAGTTATATAAATAATGATTTGTAATAAGAAAGGATTGAAAAGGAGTAGAAATTGGATAACAAAAATTATGCAATAATCCTAGCTGCTGGTAGAGGCACTAGGATGAATCAAAATATAAATAAGATGTTTTTACCCCTAAAGGGCAAGCCCCTTATAGCTCACACCCTGGAGGTCTTTTACAGCCTGGATATAATTCAAGGCATAGTCTTGGTGGTATCTCCAGGGGAAGAGGATATGATGAGGGAGAAGGTATTAGATGTTTATCCGCCTAAAAAGCCTATTAAGCTTGTTTGCGGCGGAGCCGAAAGGCAGCATTCGGTATACAATGGGCTAAAAGATTTGCCCAGTGATACTCAGCTGGTAGCCATCCACGATGGGGCCAGACCTCTTATAACCCCCCAGGTAATTGAGAGAAGCTTTGAAGTGGCAAAAAAATGGGGAGCGGCTGTGGCGGGCATGCCGGTAAAGGATACCATTAAGCTGGTAGATGCTAGTGGTAAGGTAAAGGACACGCCAGACAGAAATTATTTATGGCTAGTGCAAACCCCTCAGACCTTTAGCTATCCCTTAATCATGGAGGCCCATGATAAGGCTACTCGGGACAACTTTTTAGCTACCGATGATTCCAGCTTGGTAGAGCGTTTGGGCAGGGACGTATATATGATAGAGGGAGGCTATGAAAACCTAAAGATAACCACTCCTGAGGATATAGCCATAGCTGAAGGAATTCTTACTGCAAGAGAAAGGAATAAATTATGAGAGTAGGAATAGGATATGATGTACATAAATTAGTAGAAAATCGCCCCTTGATACTAGGTGGCGTAAATATACCCTTTGACAGAGGGCTTTTGGGGCATTCCGATGCCGATGTTCTAGTCCATGCCATAATGGACGCTATACTTGGAGCTTTGGGCATGGGCGATATAGGTCAGCATTTTCCCGATACTGATGACAAATTTAAGGACATATCTAGTATCAGCCTCCTTGAAAAAGTGGGAGACATGATAAAAAAGGCAGGCTATAGTATAGAAAATATAGACAGCATAATAATGGCGGAGAATCCTAAGATGGCGCCCTATCTTGAGAAAATGAAGATAAATATATCAAAAGCTCTTGGGATAGAGCCATCTATGGTTAATATAAAAGCAACTACCACCGAAGGTCTGGGCTTTGTGGGCACAGGCCAAGGTATAGCTGCACAGGCGGTAGTGCTATTAAAAGCTAAATGTTAGCTTATGTTTAGCTATTTAAGGAGGTTATTAAAAATGAAAAAGATCTTTTGTTGGACTATAGTGCTGATACTTACATTAGTATTCCCCTTATCTGCCCTAGCAGATGCTATTGACCCCCCGGAGGAAGAGATTGTGGTTAGTCTGGGGGCAGACTTAAATGAGGAACAGCAAAAGCAAATGCTAGAGCTATTCGGGGTAAAAGAGGACCAAGTCAAGATTCTTAAAGTCACCAATCAGGAGGAAAGGGACTATCTACTAGACTTGATTGGAGAAGACAAGATAGGTACCAGGGCAATCTCATCAGCCTATGTGGAGCTTTTGGGTGAAGGCGAGGGTATCGAGGTAGAAACCCACAATATCACCTGGGTATCCCGAGAGATTTATGCCAATGCCTTGGTAACAGCAGGGGTAGAAAATGCCAAGGTAATAGCAGCAGCTCCCTTTAAAGTATCCGGAACAGCTGCACTAACGGGAATAATGAAGGCCTTTGAGGAAGCCTCAGGCGTAGAGCTAGATGAAGAGGCAAAAGAGATTGCCAACGAAGAGCTGGTCACCACAGGAGAGCTGGCAGAGGAAATCGGTAAGGATGAAGCTGCGGCTCTTATCAAGGCAATCAAGGAAGAAATAGCAAAGCTTAAGACCAAGGACGAGGAAGAGATTCGAAAGATTGTTATTGAAATAGCTGCCAATTTAAATATAAACCTTAACCAGGAGCAGATTGATCAGATTGTTGAGCTGATGAAAAAGATTAGCAACCTAGATCTAAACGTTGAGAAAATTGCAGGCCAAATTGAGAAGATTGCCGGCAGCTTGGATGATGTAAAGAAAGTAGTAGAGGAGAACAAGGGTGTTATAAAGAAAATCCTGGAGCTTTTCGAGAAATTCTTTGCATGGCTAAGAAGTCTTCTGGGCTAAGATACTAAGGATAAGGGCCCTGGTCTGATTTAAGACCGGGGCCTATTTTTTGCTTTTCATTCCTTAAAAATCTAGTTATAATAAATCATGTGTAGTTGTTTATGAACAATATAAATTGTTTAACAATATTATGGATTGTGCTAAAATTACTTTGATAGTTAATGGTTCCTAATATTTTAGGAGGTGTTTTTTTGTTTAGGTGGATTCGGGATGAGATTCAAGGCATAATGGACAGAGATCCGGCAGCCAGATCTCCTTTGGAAGTTATCTTGTGTTATCCGGGTTTTCATGCTATTATTTTTCATAGGATTGCTCATTGGCTTCATAATCACAGGCTAAAGCTTCTGGCCAGGATAATATCTCAAATATCCAGATTTTTAACGGGTATAGAGATTCATCCAGGGGCAAAGATAGGAAAAAGATTATTTATCGACCATGGTATGGGCGTGGTAATAGGAGAGACTGCCGAGATTGGCGATAATGTTACCATATACCAGGGTGCTACCCTGGGAGGTACTGGCAAGGAAAAAGGGAAAAGACATCCCACCATTGGCAATGGAGTGGTCATAAGTGCAGGGGCCAAGGTACTAGGTCCCTTTAAGGTGGGGGATAATAGTAAGATAGGAGCAGGAGCTGTGGTACTAAAGGAAGTTCCCCCCAATTGTACTGTAGTAGGGGTGCCTGGCAGAATTGTAAGGAAGGACAATGTTCGTGTAAGGGATGAGGAACAAGTAAAAAAGCTGGACTGTGATGAAGTGGACTTGGATCAGGTGAGATTACCTGACCCTATAGATGACGCCTTTTCTTGCATTGTAAAAAGGCTCACCAAAGTAGAAGCACAGCTTAAAGAACTGGAGGAAATAATAAAAAATGAAGTTGTATAATACTATGACAAGAAAAAAAGAAGAATTTGTACCTCTCCACGAGAATGAGGTTAGGATGTACTGCTGCGGACCAACGGTTTATAACTACTTTCATATAGGTAATGCCCGTCCCTTTATCATCTTTGACACCTTTAGACGTTACCTGGAGTATAAGGGGTATAAGGTTACCTATGTCCAAAACTTTACCGATATAGATGACAAGATGATACAAAAGGCCAATGAAGAAGGCATAACTGTAGCGGAACTGGCAGAGAGATTTATAGAGGAATACTTCAAAGACGCTGATGCCCTAGGAATAAAAAGGGCTAGCTATCACCCAAGGGCTACAGACCATATAGAGGATATAATCCAATTTATAGAAAAGCTAATTGAAAAGGGATATGCCTATGAGGTGGACGGGGATGTCTACTTTGATACCACAGCTTATGAAGACTACGGCAAGCTTTCAAAGCAAAACTTAGAAGAGCTTGAGGCTGGTGCCAGGATACAGCCTGGTGAAAAGAAGAAAAACCCCATGGATTTTGCCCTTTGGAAAGCCCAAAAGCCCGGTGAGCCGGCCTGGGATAGCCCTTGGGGAAAGGGTAGACCAGGTTGGCATATAGAATGTTCTGTGATGGCTACCAAATATCTTGGAGAGACCATAGATATACATGCAGGCGGTCAGGATCTAACCTTCCCTCACCATGAAAATGAGATCGCCCAAACCGAGGCCCTTACAGGTAAGCCCTTTGCAAGGTACTGGCTCCATAATGGTTATATAAACGTGGACAATAGGAAGATGTCGAAGTCCCTGGGTAATTTCTTCACTGTTCGGGATATTTCCCGGGAATATGACTTGGAAGTTGTAAGATTGTTTATGCTTTCGGCGCATTATAGAAATCCTGTAAACTTTAGTCATGAGCTGTTAGATCAGGCAAAAAGCGCCTTAGAGCGGCTGTATAACGCAAAGAACAACTTAGACCACCTTCTGAGACAGACCCAAGATAGGGAATTGACCCAACAAGAGCAAGAGCTTTATGATGAAATGGACGGATATATAAAGAAATTTGAAGAGGCAATGGAGGACGATATCAACACTGCTGATGCCCTAGCAGTTATCTTTGACCTAGTAAGGGATGCTAATACCCACTTAAAGGCAGAAAGCTCAAAGAAGCTGGTTCAAAAGACCTATGATGTATTTAAAACCTTAACCCATATTCTGGGCATTGTGCAAAAGAAGCAGGAAATGACCCTGGATGAAGAGATCGAGGCTTTAATAGAAAAACGTCAACAGGCCAGGGCAGCTAAAGACTGGGCTACTGCTGACAAAATCCGAGACGATCTAAGAAAGCGGGGCATAATCCTGGAGGATACACCTACTGGTGTTAGATGGACTATTGAGAAATAAACTCACGCAAAACAAGAAACTGGCTATGCTCATAAAAAAGTATAGCCAGTTTTTATATCTAAAAGTCCCGAAAAATTGTTTATTTTAGTATAAAATGGTTGTATAATAGTATTTAACTATATTAACTATGTTTTTGATTATAAAATAAAAATCTGGGCAAAATAACTTATAGGTTATAAAAGTGTTGCAATTATTACCTATAAGTTATATACTATATAGGTAAGGGGAGAACCATGGGGGCTGTTGGAAATATACTATATCCTGAAAAATTCAATAGCAAAAGGATTAGAACCCATCCAGATTTTGAAGAAGAACTTAAAGATATATTAGAAAGAAGCGGATATAAGCAACGATTTATTCGATTATATAGATTAAGACTTAAACATTTAGAAAAATATTGGGAACAATGTATTAATAAAAGAGATTGGTTTGAAGTTTTAAAAGGAACATCAGGTTTGTATTCAATGCGATTTAAAGGTGGTTCTAAAAACATAAGGATTTTGTTTAGATTTACTAGTTTTGAAAAACGAGAAATTGCTTTATTGCTTTGTACTTTTGAAGAAAAAGATACAAAAGATTATAGAAAAGCTATAGAAATAGCCGACCGTAGATATGAGGAGATAAAATATTTGTTAGATTAAGTTAGAAAGGAGTATATGTATGGGAAAAAATAAGTTGTTTAATGATGCGTGGAATATAATTGATGAATTAGCAGATGATGAGATTAAGGAAATCTTTGAATTAGATGATATTTTATATGATATTTCTATGAAGATTTTTGATTATAGAATGAGTAAAGGTTGGACACAAAAGCAGCTTGCAGAAAAACTTGATATTACCCAGGCTATGGTATCAAAACTAGAGAGTGGAGAGTATAATCCTACTGTAGGTCAGCTATGGAAAATATCAAAAAAGCTTGGCTGGACCTTTGACATCGTATTTGAGGAGAAAAATGAAAATGAAGAAGTGGATATTATTGAAACGAATGTATGGGATAATGTAAATGAAGATTTTAATAAATTTATTTATAATAAACTGGCGGTGGGGTCATGATTGGTTCGAAAGAGGTTTTAGCTGACTTTCAGTTTGTTGCCAATCGAATATCTAAGTTTTTATTAGAAACAAAAAATATAGACAGCAAGGGATCAAAGGCTCAAGTTTCGTATGAGTTTGATTATAATATAATAAAAATAGAAGAACTAGAAGAAAGGTATATAGGTCATTTAGAATTTATGACTTATATAAAAGCCAAGGTAAAGAATTCTATACTATTTAAAGTTGATTTAAAGATGGAAGGAGTTTTTATGGGTAATCCTAAAAAACTCACTATTGATAATTTTAGGGATATGATAGAATTAAACGGCGTTGCAACATTGTCACAATTGTGTAGATCATATATACTGAGTGTTTCTGCACTTTCTGGTATTACTCCTGCTATTAAAATACCTATGATAAACATATTTTCTTTACGAGAAAAGAAAAATAAAATGAGTAATTGATATATAATGTTTTAGATTATAATATTAAAAATATAAAGCAGATAAGAATTGATTAATTCTTATCTGCTTTTTTCTATAAAAAAATAATTATAATTCACATATGAGATTTTATTCAGTTTATACATAACCGAGATGACAGCCCTAGAACTAGCATGATATAATTTTATGATAGATGCTGTGACTTTATAGGATAATAAAAAATTTCCATTATGAAGCATTATACAAGAAAGGCTGGCCATATTTGCACTTCAGGACAAAAAGAAACTTATGATGAAGATACCTTCTCAAAAGAAGGATGAGCTTAGCAGCAACTCCGGCAAGTCTCCCTTTACCAATATAAGGTATTACATATTTATTGCTCTCCTATTTTTATATTCAGGCACGGAAAAGAGTATCAATGGATGGCTGACAACCTATTTGGATAGTTTAGGAGTAATGAACAGCATAACCCCTCAGGATATACTATCCATATTCTGGATAGCCATTATCTTAGGCAGGCTCATTAGTG
>CALKWV010000004.1 GCA_938003915.1 uncultured Bacillota bacterium
CCTGACCTCTTGACTGCCAGTCAAGCGCTCTCCCAACTGAGCTATATCCCCAGGTTATAATATTCATTTGTACCGACAAATGATATTATAACCTAAAAAGGGACATTTGTAAAGGGTAATTTTTATTTTAATAAGCCCTAGCAAAGTAGACCATATGTTTAGCCTTTTCGCCACAGCATACGCAGTGGTCATATAGGTGCTCTTGCTCAAAAGGCATACATCTTGCTGTAGCACTAGTCTGATCCTTAATGCTATCTTCACATTCTCTTTTACCACACCACATGGCCTTAATAAAACCTTTTTTGTTTTCTAATATATCTTTAAATTCTTCCATATTTTGTGCTACGTGAGTATTAGCCTCCCTCATGGCTAAAGCTTTTTGATAAAGGCTCTCATGGATACCTTCTAGCATCGTCTTTATAGTGTCTACTAGATTTTCCATAGGCACAAAGGTCTTTTCATGATTATCCCTTCGTACTAGGACCACTTGATTTTTCTCAATATCTTTAGGACCAATCTCTAAGCGCAGGGGAACTCCTTTTAGCTCCCATTCATTAAACTTCCAGCCAGGACTATAGGTATCCCTATCATCTAGCTCTACCCTAAAACCAGCAGCCTTTAATTCTTCAAAAACTTCCTGTGCCTTTTCCAGCACTCCTTCCTTATGGATGGCAATGGGCACCATAGCTACCTGAACAGGAGCTACCTTTGGAGGTAACACTAACCCTCTCTCGTCACCATGAACCATAATGAGGGCCCCTATCAATCTAGTTGTTACTCCCCAAGAACTTTGCCATACATACTTTTGCTTCCCATCCTTGTCTAGGAACTGAATATCAAAAACTTTTGCAAAATGCTGACCCAAATTATGAGAAGTACCTGCCTGTAGTGCCTGGCCGTCCTGCATCAGCGCCTCTATAGTATAAGTTCTTAGAGCTCCTGCAAACTTTTCTTTTTCAGTTTTTTGACCTGCCACCATAGGGATGGCCAATACATTTTTGGAAAATTCCTCATAGACACCCAGCATTTTCAAGGTCTCTTCCTGAGCCTCTTCTTCAGTTGCATGGGCTGTATGTCCTTCTTGCCATAAGAATTCCAAAGTTCTCAAAAAAGGTCTAGTAGTCTTTTCCCAACGAACAACATTACACCATTGATTATATAAAACGGGTAGATCCCTATAAGATTGAATCCATTTTGAATACATGGCACAGATTATGGTTTCAGAGGTGGGGCGAACTACCAATCGCTCTGCAAGCTCCTCATCTCCCCCATGAGTTACCCAAGCTACTTCGGGAGCAAATCCTTCTACATGTTCTTGCTCTTTCTTAAGTAAGCTTTCAGGGATAAATAGAGGGAAATAGGCATTCTTGTGCCCTGTAGCCTTAAATCTTTGATCCAGTTCCCTTTGGATATTTTCCCAAATTTCATAGCCATAAGGTTTAATTACCATAGAACCTCTTACAGGAGAATAGTCTACTAAATCAGCCTTTAATATAACGTCTGTATACCATCTTGAAAAATCTTCTTCTTTAGATGTAATATGAGCCACAAATTCTTGCTTATTCTTGCTCATCCAAACTCTCCTTTCCTAAAATTTACAATAAAATTAAAAATCCTCCATCCCTAAAGGACGGAGGTTATCCGCGGTACCACCTTAATTAGCTATAATAGCTCACTCATCACAATAACGGCATAGTCGCCGGCAAGGAATACTTATATTTCATCCTTGCTGCTCCAGGGCGGGTTCGGAAAAATCCTACTATTCCCCTTCATTGCATTTTTGTATTTATTTTTCCACTATTTTATCATCAAAAAAATTATTATGCAATAGTAAATACAAAATTCTTTAATATTCCCCTCCTCTTAATGAGTAGATTCATTCATTATTGCATAGTATTCCACCAATAATTCATCTAATTGCTGACTAACGCATAATAATTCAGGTCCCTTTTCATTCTTTTCTATAAGTTCATTTAAATATCCCCTCAAAGCCTCTATATGTTCATTTAATGTTTCTAAATGTCTCATTTAATCACCCTTATTTAAAGAAGTTTTTACTATCAATCTATGTTAAGTCAATGTTTAAGTAGTTATCTACATCCTATCAAAATATACTATATATAGTATACGACATTTTTTTGTAATATCCTTCTTTTTTACCAAAAAATATGATAAATTAACAAATTATTCATAACAATTTCATAAATGTAACAAATTTTTGGAATGTTTATGCATATTATAGGTCTTTTAATATTCTCTTTTTTCTAATTCTTTTACTAGATCTCTAAGATGATCTCTGGCTGGTATATTAGGCAAGGCTTTGAGGTTATTTATAGCTCTATTAATATAACGATGGGCCAGCTTTTTAGAATGTTCCATAGCTCCGCTCTCATGAACCCATTTTTGTACACATTTGAGTTCAGCTTGGCTAAACTGTCCAGCTTCAATTATTTCCTTTAATTTTTTCTTATACCAAGGATCCATTGCAGCATAGATAATGGGCAATGTAAACACTCCACTAGCAAAGTCTGCCATCAAAGGCTTGCCTACAACTTGAACGTCACCTACAAAATCTAAAATATCATCTACTATCTGAAAGGCCATGCCTATATTTTTTCCAAACTGCCAAAGATTCCAGGTATCCCTGGGTGAACATTTCGCTTCTTCAGCCCCTGCCCTACAGCTTAAGGCAAAAAGCAGGGCTGTCTTTCTGGCTATACGCTTTAAATAAGCATTGATGCTAATATCTAAGTTATATCGCTGCTGATATTGATCAATTTCACCTTCACATATAGCTTTCATCGCATTAGATAATTTATGCATATTTTCTAATTCCACATTTTGTGTGATCAACGAAAAGGATCTGGTTAGCAAAAAATCTCCGGTAAACACAGCCATATCCTTTCCCCACTTAGCCTGAACGGTAGGAATTCCCCGACGGATATCTGCATCATCTATTATGTCGTCATGAACCAAGGTTGCCATATGAAGTATTTCAATGCCTGCAGCTATTGGGAAAAGTTTTTTTCTATCATATTGGCCAAACTTGCCTGATAATATAACCAATGCCGGTCTAAGCCTCTTGCCACCGGCATCTAAAAGCTCCTGCACACTCTTAGACAGAATGGCCTGCCTTGTTTTTAATGCTTTTCGAATATATTTTTCTACTTCCATCAATTCCTTGTAGATATCCGTGTATTCTGCCCAGATCCTCATCACTTAAAATCCTCCACTTATCTAAATAGCTATTGCTTTATCTCTAATTTATTATGCAAATATTTTAATATATACCTGGTAACCAAACCGTTAAAATAGCCCGTAATCACAGCGGCCAGCATAAGAATAGGTAAATAGGTATAAAGAATGCCTATTGTACCAAATATCCAGGAGGCTGTTAATAGTTGACCTATATTATGAAACACTGCTCCTGCTGTACTTATTCCCATGAGGGAAAAATAGCTTTGGAAATTTAGATAAAGAAGGGACATTGCCAGTCCGCTTAAAATCCCCCCTGACAGGCTATATAAAATTCCAGTTACGCTCCCTCCTAGCAAGGATCCCAGTACTGACCTTATAACCACCACTACCATTGCTTCTTTAAAACCAAATATAACCAAAGTAACCATGGTCATTATATTAGCTAGCCCTAACTTGGCTCCGGGAGCCAGGACTGGAATAAATCCTTCTATATAGTGTAGTACCAACGCCTGAGAAATTATAATTGCCAACAAAGTTATTTTTCTCGTTTTTATCATATACCCAACCCAACCACCTTATGAGGCTGTATCATCTACAGCATTGTCTCCTTGGCTCTTTCCTATAATTCTAACCACAAATTTGTGAGGAATACATACTATGGACTGTCCTGGCACTTTTATGGTAGGAGAACCAACACAAAGCTTATCAGGACAATTAGCATCTATAACAGATACGCCTTCAGAAGAAATCCTAACAATATTATATTCTCCTTGACCTGTATCCACCCTAATCTCCTGAGCTTCTATTTCTCCCTCTTGTGATATTTCATAAGAATCTATAACTTTTCCATCCAACTCTATTTGAACAACTGTATTGCTTCTGTCAATGCTCATGGTCCTAAGTCCCAAAAGACTTAACCCTATGAGAACTACTATAAAAAGATAGATAAAAAGATCTCCTATCTTAGGCTTCATAAACTTGTCCATAATCATCAATCCATAATCCTATAATTATCATTTGACTGAATCAAACTACCTTTTAAACCTTCCGTTATATAAACTTCTTTATTTGCGGTAACAGCTATAGCCTCTACATTATCTAGCTTTTCAATTAATTTAAAACCTTCTTCGTATCCCATAATAAAAAGTATAGTAGAAAGAGCGTCAGCGTCAATAGATGAGCTAGAAATTATGGTACTAGCTATCAATCCTTTGTCGGCCGGGTATCCTGTCTTGGGATCAAATATATGGTGGTACCTCTCGCCAGTTTTCTCATAAACCTCTTCAATATATCTCTCATAGTCCCCAGAACTAACAACAGTAGCATCTGCTATTCCTACTATAGCAAAGTGAGGCTCCCCCGTCTCATGGCTTCTTGGATCTTGTATACCTATCCTCCATGGCCTTCCATCTGGATTTCCTCCTATGGTAATCACATTTCCCCCAAGGTTTAGTAGTGCATTTTTTACACCAGCTTCCCGTAATATCCTAACCGCTTCGTCTGCCGCATATCCTTTGGCAATGGCACCTAGATCTATGCCCATACCCTTTTCCTCTAGGAAAACTGTCTTATTTTCTTCATCCAGCACAACCTTACGATAGTCTACTAAAGCCAATTTTTCATCTATCTCTTCCTTAGAGGGAACTCTGGGATTATCGGACGTAATACCCCATAATTCCACTATGGGTCTTACAGTTATATCCAAGGCTCCATCACTTAGCTGCCCGTATTCCAAGGCCTTTTTTATAACATAGAAGGTATCATCATTTACCTTGACTGGTTCCACACCTGCAGCTTTATTGATCTTAAATACATCGCTGTCCTTATAGGTGGAGCTCATATGCTTTTCTATCTCTTTAATCCTATCAATTGCCTTATTCATAGCTTTTTTAGCAGATCTATCCCCAAAAACCCTAATGGTAATTATAGTATCCATAGCAAAAAAACTCTTATCATGATAAGCTTCAGCATGGGATATACAGCCAGTCATAAGAGATAATAACAATATTAGTATGATAAAAGAAGCACAAATTCTTTTTATTCTATTTCTATTCATCAACAGCAAACACCAACTTTATTTACGTTTTTTTATAATTACCTATTAATCTACTGCTCTAGTTTAGAAATCAAACTTTTATAAAAACTCTAGCATAATAATGGCTATATATAGCCTATTCTAGCACAAAGATATTTTTACAAAATTCTACTTTTTATATTATCACAGCTTCTGCTTTTAAGCTAGTTTTTCATAAGAATGACCTGCCCAATTGGGCAGGTCACTTTGTTGTGTAATAAATTTTTAGCCCTATTATTTTGCCTGGCTTAATGCTTTCTTAACAAGGTCAACAAATCCATTAACCTTTATGGTGACTCCAGCTACGGCATCGGTGGTGCCATCATCGTTAAGCTCTATGGCATCTACGTCTTGCTTTTCTACCAAGAAAGCCTCGACTTTTTCGGCTTGCTCATGCCATTCAGCTGAAGCTCCGCCTTTTTCAACCATACCATAGTCTCCATCTTTGGAAGCTGTCTTCTTATCTTTACCACCATCTTCAGCTTCACTATTCCAATCAACGCTTGCTATCTTTCCATCCTTAACTTCAATAGTTACTTTGTCTTTCCAGCCATTTTCAAACTCATCAGCTTCTGCTGTATAAGTACCATCTTTTAGACCAGCGTCTGCATCAGCATCATCTTGAGCATCCTCTGTGTCATTAGCCGCATCATTAGCTGTGTCATCTGCTGCGTTATCTGCTGTATCGTTGGTTTCATTAGTTGCAGGGGGCTCAGTTGTATCTCCTTCATTTTTGCTACCAGCACAAGCTGTAAATATAGATACAACCAATACCATCATAAGTAAAATACTAAGTAATTTTTTCATTTGAAACTAAACCTCCTATTTTGACTAATATTATAATTTTTTTAATGATTACATCCTTTATATGTAATCATTCCTTAGCATTGCTAATTGTATCACAATGATATTTTTTGTTCATAGGGCTAAAAGAACAAAAATTAAGCAATTCTCCATTGTTTTTATATATAAACGACTTTATGATTTTAAAACATATTATTTTTTATTATTCCTTAAATTTATTTAAATAATCATCTTATGCCCATAAAAAGTGCATCTTTATAATATCTAAATTTTGTGATAAAATAGTCTTGATTTTTATTTACTTAAAATATAGGAGGTACAAATTTATGTCGACCAAACGCATCGTCATTCTGGGTGCGGGATACGGTGGCCTTCAGGCTGCTAAAACCCTTAATAAACAGCTTCGAAAACATGATGACGTTGATATAATGCTTATAGATCAGAATAACTACCATACACTACTTACTGAGCTTCATGAAGTAGCAGGCAATCGTGTTGAACCCAGTGGAGTAAGGGTTTCTATTGAACAGGTTTTGGAATATACTAAGATTAAATTTGTTCAAGATCAGATTGTAAGGGCTGATCTAGAGAACCGAAAGCTTTACTCCAATGATAAAGAGTATGATTTTGATTATCTCATACTAGGTATTGGTAGTGAACCAGCTTATTTCAATATAGAAGGTATGGAGGAGCACGCCTTTCCTCTATGGTCCTTGTCTGATGCTATAAGGATTCATGATCACATCATTAATATGTTTGAGCAGGCTGCAGGAGAGAAAGATCCTGAAAAGAGAAAAGAGATTTTAACCTTTGTGGTAGGCGGCGGTGGATTCACCGGCGTGGAAATGATGGGTGAGCTTATAGAATGGACACGCAGCCTATGCAAAAAGTATGGTATTCCAAGAGAGGAAGTTCGCTTAATTCAGGTAGAAGCCCTGCCTACCCTTGTGCCTATACTGGATGCCAAGCTTATTGCAAAGATAGAAAAATATCTAAAGAAAAAAGGGGTAGAAGTATTAACTAACTCTCCTATCACCGCAGTGTCTCCTAACTCCTTGACCATCAATAATGATAAGGTCATAGCTACTAGAACGGTAATATGGACAGGCGGTGTCAAGGCAAAAAGCTTTGTAAAAGATCTTGGCATAACTCTTGGTGCTAGGGATAGGATAGTGGTCAACGAGTATCTTCAGACCAAAGAATACTCTTATGTATATGCAATCGGGGACAACATGGAGTTTCAAGATGAAGATGGCAAAGTTTTGCCTCCCCTTGTAGAGACAGCCATGCAATCCGCTGATTGTGCAGCCTATAATGTTGCAGCTGATATAAAGGGTAAGGAAAAGAAAAAACTAGAAGCCAAACTTCATGGTGTTATGGTTTCGGTAGGCTCCCTGTTCGCTGTAGCCCAGCTGTCAGGTATGCCCCTATTATCAGGACTGCCGGCAATTATTATAAAGCATCTGGTAAACATGCACTATCTATTTGGTATTGGTGGATTGGAACTTGTATGGGAGTATATGAATCATCAGTTCTTCCAAAAGTCAAGAGAGTATAATTGGCTGCTGGAGACTGGAATAGGGCATATAAGCCGAAGAAACTTTACTTTCTGGCTTGTGCCCTTGCGTATCTGGCTAGGAGTTATGTGGCTGGTATCCGGTATCCAAAAGATACAGTCCGACTGGCTAGGTGACTGGGTACTGCTGGGGCTGTCAGGAGCTACAGATGCTACATCATCAGCCTCTATTACTCCTCTTACAGGACCACATTCCCCAGGCTGGTATGTTGCTATTGCAGAAAATATAATAATGCCCAATGCATTGCTCTTCCAGAAGCTAATAGTAATTACCGAAATTGGTTTAGGCCTTGCATTTATCTTTGGATTCTTTACCTTTATTGCAGCTATAGTATCCATAGGTATGCACATTAACTTTGCCCTAGGTGCAGGGCTGCCCCAAACCAACGGACTTCCAGACCTTTGGTGGATTGCTGCATCATTTGCAATGTTTGCAGGGGCAGGCAGATCCTTTGGAGTGGATTACTACCTAATGCCTTTCCTTAGGAATCAACTTAGATACTTCCAGAAGAATAGAAGCATAAACCTGCTAAAGGGTTGGAAGTGGTAAATAGATAAAAACAAAAGCGGTAGGCTTTTATAGCCTACCGCTTTTTATATGATCAGCAATGGAGCAGCCACTCCACTGCTGTTGCCATATATTTAATTGTTCTTTAGCTCCAAAGGCAGCCCGTGCTTGGCAAAGACTTCCTTGGCCTTATCCACTTCCTCACTGGTTGGTACCGGTACACCCTTTAGGGGGTATTCATAGCCTAGCTTCTCCCACTTATAGGCTCCCATATCATGGTAAGGCAGGATGTCTACCAGCTCTATATTATTATAGTCCTTAAGCATTATGGCTAGACGTTCTAAATCTTTAGGATCATCGGTATAGCCAGGGATTATAACATACCTAATCCAAACCGGCTTGCCTATTTCCCTTAGATATTTTAAAAAATTTAATATCTTACGAGTGCCTACCCCAGTGATCTCGCGATGTTTTTCCTCTATTACGTGCTTTATGCTAAGCAGCACTAAATCAGTGACCTCTAAAAGATCCTTTACCTGATCCACATCTACAAAACCTGAGGTATCCATGGCAGTGTTAAGGCCCATTTCTTTAACCCTGGTAAATAGCTCTTTGGTAAACTCTGCTTGTAGCACCGGCTCTCCGCCTGTGGCTGTGACACCACCGCCAGATCGCTGCAAAAAATATTTATATTTATTTATATCCTCCACTAGTTCATCCACGGTAGCTTCTCTGCCGCCCTTGGGATCCCAAGCATCCCTATTGTGGCAGAAAATACACCTTAGGGGACAGCCCTGCATAAAGACAACATACCTTATGCCCGGACCGTCCACTGTGCCCATGGTCTCAATGGAGTGTATTCTACCCTTTATGTTCATTTTTGTTATCAAACCCCTTCAAAGAACGTACGCCTAATAACATCCTCCTGCTGCTCTCTAGTAAGTTTAATAAAGTTAACAGCATATCCAGACACCCTTATGGTAAGCTGAGGATATTTCTCCGGATGTTCCATAGCATCTAGCAAGGTTTCCCGCTCAAATACGTTGACATTCATATGATGTCCCTTCTTATGGAAATAGCCGTCCAGCAAAGCAACTAGATTATTGATTCTTGATTCCAAATCCCGTCCTAGAGCTTTTGGTACTATGGAGAAGGTATAGGATATACCGTCTTCAGCATACCTGTAAGGAAGCTTTGCCACAGAGCTTAGTGATGCAATAGCTCCTTTCTTGTCCCTGCCGTGCATAGGATTGGCTCCAGGAGCAAAGGGCTCTCCAGCCTTTCTACCATCGGGGGTATTTCCAGTCTTTTTACCATATACCACGTTGGAAGTAATGGTAAGGATAGACAAGGTAGGTATGCTGTTTCTATAGGTTTTTTGCTTTCTTAGCTTCCTCATAAAGTTCTCAACTAAATTGACAGCAATTTGGTCTACCCTGTCATCGTTGTTTCCAAACATGGGGAATTCCCCTTCGATTTCAAAGTCAACAGCCAAGCCTTCTTCATTTCTAATGGGTTTAACCTTGGCGTATTTTATTGCACTTAAAGAGTCCACCACTACTGACAAGCCTGCAATACCACAGGCCATGGTTCTAACTACTTCCATATCATGTAGCGCCATCTCTAAAGCTTCATAGCAATATTTATCATGCATATAATGGATGATATTAAGGGCATTGATATAGACCCTTGCCAGCCATTCCATAACCTGATCAAATCTCTCCATAACCTCATCATAATCCAGATACTCTGAGGTAATGGGCTTAAATTGAGGTGTAACCTGCACTCCTGATATTTCATCTCTTCCACCATTTATAGCATATAATAAAGCCTTTGCCAAGTTTGCCCTTGCCCCGAAGAACTGCATTTGTTTACCGGTTCTCATAGCGGATACGCAGCAGGCAATGGAATAATCATCGCCCCACATGGGCCTCATTAAATCATCGTTTTCATATTGAATGGAGCTGGTCTGTATGGACATCTTGGCGCAGTATCTCTTAAAGTTTTCAGGCAATGCTTGGGACCATAACACAGTCATGTTAGGCTCTGGTGCAGGTCCTAAATTGGTTAGGGTATGAAGGAATCTAAAGGAGTTTTTGGTCACCAGGGTCCTACCATCTAGGCCCATACCTCCAATAGCTTCTGTTACCCAGGTAGGATCACCACTAAATAGTTCATTATATTCCGGTGTCCTCAAAAAGCGTACTAGTCTCAGCTTAATAACAAACTGGTCTATTAGCTCTTGAGCTTCCTCCTCGGTTATAGTGCCCTCTTCCAAATCCCTTTCTATATAAATATCTAAGAATGTAGACACTCTTCCCAAACTCATGGCAGCACCATTTTGTTCTTTGACTGCTCCCAAAAATGCGAAATACAGCCACTGAACAGCCTCAAAGGCGTTTCTGGCAGGCCTGGAAATATCATATCCGTAGCTTTGTGCCATAAGCTTTAGTGCCTCCAGGGCATTTATCTGCTCAGTTGTCTCCTCCCGCTGCCTAATAACTTCGTCATCCATCCAGGCCGTTTCAAGGAGAGCCCTCTGCCTCTTCTTATCCTCTATCAAACGATCAACACCATATAGGGGAACTCTGCGATAATCGCCAATTATCCTACCCCTACCATAAGCATCTGGCAGACCAGTGATGATACCTGCGCTTCTAGCTCTCCTTATTTCAGGAGTATAAGCATCAAAAACTCCCTGGTTATGGGTCTTGCGATATTCATTGAAAACCTTTTCCACCTCAGGGTCTAACTTATATCCATAGGCCTCGCATGCGTTTTTTACCATACGTATGCCACCAAAAGGCATAATAGCCCTCTTTAAAGGCTCATCAGTTTGCAGTCCCACAATTACCTCCAAATCCCTGTCAATATAACCAGGAGCATGGGATGTAATAGTAGATACGGTTTTGGTATCTATGTTAAGAGTACCGCCTCTCTTGGTTTCTTCTTGCAATAGTTGGGAAGTCTTTTCCCACAGCTTTTTAGTCCGCTCAGAAGGTCCTGCCAAAAAGGAGTCATCCCCTTCATAAGGCTTATAATTTTGCTGAATAAATTCCCTTACATCTATCTCAGTTCTCCAATGTCCATGGGAGAACCCTCTCCATGCATCCATCAAATCATCTCCTTATCTGTACTTTTTCAATATCTTCTAAAGCTTTTATTAAAGCTTTATTATATTCATGAGATATTTTTTAGGTAATATTTATACCCTATTAATTTTGTCGGAAAACATCAAAATTTGTACAATATGTCTGCCCTGTTATTTTAACCAAAACAAAAGAAAATAGCAGTAACAAATGATACCACTGCTATTCTCTTAAAGATTTTTAATAGGATTATTTTTTTAGTTATTACCTTTATTTTTCCATGATGAATAAATTAGGGCTATTCCAATGATGATTATAATTATTGGCCAGATAGCATTGCGAAGCATGCGCCATAGATATGGAAACAAGCCGCTTACAAGGGCTATTATTCCAATTATTATTAAAACAACTCCTACAATAACCATTATCTTCGACTTATCTATAGGTTGTGTAGCAGTAGCATCTATAAATTCAACATTATAATCCTGTCCATAAGGCCTTTCTGGTATTATTATAGCTGCTATAATGTATATTATAATTCCAGTTCCAAAGGAGGGTATGGAAACTATAGCCCATATTAGTCTTATTAATGTAACGTCTATATTAAAATATTCCGCGATACCGCCACATACTCCAGCCAACATCTTCTGGCTTCTTGAACGATATAACTTGTTATCCACTACTTAACCCCCTAGATTTTCATATTACAAAAAAATGCATTCATATAGCCTTATTATATCACAATTACCACATGAATGATATTAAAATTAATTTAAATTACAAATTTTACAGTTGTTTTCATGGCTCATAATGGCAAATGAAGAATAGTAATCAAACTAGCTCCATTCCCAATATATGCACAGTTAAATCCAGGTTGTTGAACTAGTTGAAGATTATATAAAAAGTAGAGTATAATGTCCATATAATTTACTTTCAGAAAGGGGGCATTGGGCTTATGGCTAGCAGGAGATTGTACAAGCTATTAATTTTTCTATGCCTAATATGTATTGTCAATAAAATGAGCATAATTTTCCTCTTTTTTCCTCAACTAGGGATATGGGAGATCCCAGGTCATGATGTATATCCCTTGCTGACACCACCCCTTTCTGAATATGAATACCTTATTTGGGATAATACTAAACAAGAAAAATTTTTTAATGAGACTTTTTACCAAATTTATCCTTTTGTAAAGCTTTGTCCAACCCTCAACATATCTTATTTAAGATATTATAATAGTCCTCAAAGGTTGACAGATAATAGAATAAGAATTAGATATTTAATATTAGCCCACTTCCACGGGAGCCGTTACAAGGATGGAATATCCCTTTCCTAAACTTTGTAAAGGGGGTGAACAACCTTATGGCTCCTGATGAAATAGCCGTGTTGGTGGCAGTGGTCTTATTTGCAGTGGGCGGATTTGTGCTAGCACACTTTGCAAAAAAAGCCGAAAACAATGAAAAGGATAATAAAAAATGATATTGTGCATAATAATTTAAAATAATTATTGCTAGCGAAGAGTACTTAGGATACAATTAAAGCATAATTAATTTGCCAAGGACAGGAGGTGTCCTCTTGTGGAAGATAGGGATATATTAGTTCTGCTGGATGAAAACGACCAAGAAATAGAGATGGAAATTCTTGACTACTTCTACCATGAAGATCAGGAATATGCTTTACTAACTCCTTTAGATGAGGAATGTGATAGTGAAAGCTGTCACTGCCATGAAAAAGACCTATATATAATGAAGGTAGTAATTAATGGAGATATGGAAGAATTTCATCCTGTAGAAGATGAAAAAATGGAAGAGCTCATCCAGGCCGTAGAAGCTATCTATGGAGAGGATGAAGAGTAAAAATTGATACTAGCTAAAAAGCACCTTGTCTATAAAGGTGCTTTTTAAATGCTATTTTTACTATAGTATTGACTAGGACACACTCCTTCATATTTCTTAAAATATCTACTAAAATAATGTACATCATTAAATCCTACAAGCTCTGCTGTTTCAGTTACAGAAACCCCTTCTAGCAGCAATGTCTTAGCCCTAAACATTCTCATATCCATAAGATAATCAATGGGCGAAGTCCCTGTAATCTCCTTAAAGATGCTGCTTAAATAGGACACGCTGACACCTGCCTTATCAGCTAATTGTCGTAGTGTTATTTTTTGATTGTAATTTTCTGACATAAATTTTATTACCCTTTCCACTCTTTTTAATTTAGCAGAATCAAAAGAGTAACCAGATTTCCAATCTAATATTAAGGTTATAATGTCAGTAAAAGTTGTGCGACAAATTGCTAATTTGTTCCGTTTTCTGCTCACCCATGTATCAGCTAAAGTATCAAATAAAGATATAAGCTTTGTGAACACATAATCATTATCAATCTTTTGTACTGTATCAAGTGGTAAAGCAGGATTATAAAATTTCCAACCTTCATCTGTAAATATGGGACATGTATAGTAAAAATCCACTGCATAGGCCTTCATTAAATTTTTAGTAGATGTATAAGCCGAACGCATATCACCTGATTTATAATACAGCAAATCCCCCTTAGATGCCTGAAACTCTTCACCATTAGCAGTAAAATAGCCTTCTCCATCATAAATAAGCATAAGATTATGGGCTTTTATTCTTGCTTTTTGAATCATCCATGAAGGAGTGCATTTTCGATTTACTATATGAACAAAATGAGGCTGAATATATTGTGTAAGCATTAAATTATCCACATATTTCACTTCCTAGTATATATAAGTTGCTATAATTATGCATGTATAAGCTATTTTTAATATATAAAAAGACAATAAGATTGTACAAATATAATTATATATTGCATGTACTATATTATCAATATATGTTATTATAATATTACAATTTATATATGAGGAGGTATAATGTCCCATGTTAAAGGTCGCAATAATAGGAACTGGAAACATTTCTCCTGCGCATATCCAGTCATATCTTGCTTTTCCCGATAGGTGTAAGATTGTTCATCTAGTTGACATTTATCCAGAAAAAGCTGAAGCAAAAGCTAAAGACTTTTCTTTGGATGCAGAGATCCATGATTCACACAAGGCCCTCTTAGGCAGAGATGATGTTGATCTAGTGAGTATCTGTACTCCTCCATATACCCATGCTGAAATAGCCATTGACTTTTTAAAAGATGATAAACACGTAATTTTAGAAAAACCTATGGCTTCTTCTCTAGAGGAATGTGATGCTATTTTGGAGGCAGCTAAAAATAGCAAAGGAACCTTCTCTGTAATTGCACAAAATCGATTCCGTACACCCATTATGAACCTGAAAAAAACTCTGGATACTGGACTAATAGGCAGGGTTCTCCATGCACAAGTGGATTCTTTATGGTGGAGAGGACATTGTTATTATGACTTATGGTGGAGAGGAACTTGGGAGAAAGAAGGTGGCGGCTGTACTTTAAACCATGCAGTGCACCACATTGACATGTTAATTTGGATGATGGGACTACCGGAAGAAGTTACGGCTGTATTAAGCAACGCAGCTCACGATAATGCTGAAATTGAGGATATTTCTATATCAATACTTAAGTATCCAAAAGGAGCCTTAGGACAGATAACAAGTTCTGTTATACATCATGGCGAAGAACAACAGCTTATTTTCCAGGGGGAAAAAGCTAGAATTTCTGCTCCTTGGA
>CALKWV010000005.1 GCA_938003915.1 uncultured Bacillota bacterium
TATAATCATCTGTAACTGTAATGTATCCCTTGTCAAATAGAGCGTGTATATCTGTTCCAAGGAGTATACCGTTTTGTGTAATGCTAGGTCCTTTTTGTGAAAATGGTATGATATGGGCTGCATCTAAAACAGGAAGCGTTCTTTCACCTGAAATGGAACATTTCCTGTTATAGGCTTCGGTGACAGCAATTCTAAACGCTCCTTGTCCGAGTCTCGGCCTTATGATCTGTTCTTTCCCATAAATATTAAATTCTGAAGACTCTTCGGATGCTATTGTCTTATATTCATCATTTATTTTTTGAAGCCTTTCCATTACTTGCTGGTAAAGATGTTTACCAGTTTCAGTATTGGTATCATACGTTTTTCCTTGGACAATATTTGGAGCCCAATCTTTAGGCACTGGTATCCAATCAGATTCTTCAAAGAAAAATGGGTTATTCAAGATAATACATCCAATATTAAAATTATAATCAGAAAAATTTGTATTCCTTCTGTACTTTTTGATACTTTCATTTAATTCTTCCAAGCTGTTAGCCCCATTTTTTACACCAAAGGCATCCCAAGCTAAAAAAAGAGGAAGTATTGAATATCTAACGAAGAATCCTCCGCCAACAATATAATTATGTGGTGAACGAAGCTTAAATAAAAACATTTCATTAGGATTAATAGCCTTAAAATTAGTTTTACCACTGGGCCTCCAAAAGTTGATTTCGTCACAATTCAGCTCTTTGAGGAAATAATACCAATTACTATCGGTAACCCCAACAAATATTTTCATACTCAACTCTCCCTATTTATCATAGAAAAGTCGTTATCAAATATATCATAATATATTTCTTATATTTCTACAATTCATATAAAATATCTTTTTGTTTAATATTACTTAGGGTAAAATTAAAATAAATAAAAGAAAACCTTCTATGTGATATCATATAATAAGTAAGATGTTCTGATGGAAGTTATTAGTCTATGAAGTCATAATAACTCACTGGATAGATTGAAAAATTAAAGAATAGAAGCAAAAGATACACAAAAGAAAAGTTTTTATCAAGTTTTATGCTTTATAAACTATTTAAAAGTGTAAAAATAGTCGTAAGATCCAATATCAAATTTGATAAAATTAATTTTATATAAGTAAAAAAGTAAAACTTACTTTAGCGAGGATAACAGATAAAAATGATGAATTATTTTAAAAAAATAGATTAACTCTATGACTATTTTGAGGAGGTAGTATGAAAGATAATAAAACAAATTTTGGTGAATTTATTACCATCTACAATGAACTTGATGAGTTTATGAGAAGAGAACTGAATCAAGATTATTGGGTATCACATAGTGATCTAATAAGACAGATGGCAAGAAAAAATAAAGTCTTTAAAATATATATGGATGATCTATTATCCTTTGCAAGGCTTCGCAATGCCATTGTCCATAATCCAGATAAAAGATATGCACATCCCATTGCAGATCCTCATGATTACATAGTAGAAAAGTATAAGAAAATACTTGATACGGTTATGAGACCTGCGATAGCATTAGATACAATAGCAGTCACAAGAAGAAATATTTATACTGCTAGCCTTGAGGATAGCGCATTAGAAGTAATGAAAGATATGAACAAGTATGCATATAGCTATATTCCTATAATTGAAGGTGAGATGCTAGTTGGAGTATTTAGCGAGAATACTGTATTTTCATATATTGTTCATACTGGCAATATATCATTGGAAAAGAATGTAAAGATTAGAGAATTCTGTGAGTTCATACCCATTGACAAGCATGAGAGTGAATCCTTCGAATTTGTTCCCAGAGATACATTGGTAATGGATATTGAGGATATGTTTGCTAAAGAGCTTAGGCAAGATAAAAGGCTAGCAGTAGTATTTATAACTGATAGTGGAGATCCTAATGAAAAATTATTAGGATTAGTGACAGCTTGGGATGTAGCTGGGTATAGGGAAGAATGAAGACATTTTAGAGTACCGAATATAAATACATCTTAACCTTTATCAAACATGTCTAGTTGTTATGACATCAAATAGAGGGTAAAAAAGATGAGGAAGTTAAACCATCTATAAAAAGATGGTAAAATATTAACATTGGAGAAATTAATATCAGTAATTCCTAGCAGATTTATACTACATTAGATATAGAAAATATCTGCTAATTTTAATAGAAAGTTTAAAGTAATGAATAGGAAAAACGTTATTGTCAGTTTAAAGTTTTAGAGGAGGAAATAATGGACAAGGCAGCTTTAAGGAACTTTGCAATGTATGCACGAAAGAAATTAATACAAGATATAAAGCACAAAGCAGCTATGCTGGGCATCACAGACGAGGGAATAAAAAAGCCACTATCTAAGGCAGATGGGGATATGTATGTTTTTGATACTGGTACTGCGCAGCCCTATAAAATCTATGGAAGTGATATAGCAAAGTATAATAGCCTAGTTAAGGAATTGAAAAGTAGGGAAAAGCTTTTTGATTATAAAACAGCCTATAATGATCTTATAGAAGAGGTAGCCTATACCTGGTTTTATAGACTTATAACAGTACGTTTTATGGAAGTAAACAATTATCTCCCAGATGAAATACGTGTGCTATCTTCCAGTAAGGAAGGAGTTAAGGAGCCTGAAATTGTTACCTACTATTATAAGACTAGCTTAAATCTTAATGATGAGGAACTGAAACAACTGGAAGAATGGAAAAATGATGGCAGCGCTGAATCTAAGGACGCTATGTTTAGACTCTTATTTATAAAACAATGCAATGCATTAAACAAAGACCTCCCTCAAGTTTTTGAAAAGGTTGATAATTATGCAGAGCTACTGCTAACTATCTCCTACAACGATCCTGATGGTGTTGTATATAAGTTGGTTCATGATATAAAAGAGGAATATTTTGATGTGAAATCCCCAAATGGGCAGGTGGAGATTGTAGGTTGGTTGTATCAATTTTATCATACGGAGCCCAGAGATGAAGTTATAAACATAATATCTAGAAAAACTGTAAAGAAGCAACATATTCCTGACGCAACACAAATATTTACCCCTGATTGGGTTGTCCGGTATATGGTGGAAAATTCTTTGGGGAGGTATTGGTTAGAGAGAAATCCTGATAGCAACATTAAAGATTCATTAGAATATCTAATGCCAGGTGAAATTCCCGTTATAGATGATAAAATTTCACCAGAAGATATTAAAGTATTTGATAATGCCATGGGAAGTGGGCATTGTCTATGCTATGCATTTGATGTGTTGCTTAAGATATACGAATCAGAAGGATATACTGCCAGGGAAGCGGCCAGATTGATTGTGGAGAAAAATCTGTATGGTCTGGATATTGATAAGAGGGCCTATCAATTAGCTTATTTTGCTGTAATGATGAAGGCAAGGCAATATGATAGAAGAGCTTTGGATGGAAAGCTAAAGAATAATCTAGGGTATTTTGAGGATTCTACTAATATTGATGTGGAGCATCTAAATTATTTAGGCTTAAATATGGACAAGGAAGATAGAAAAAAAGCCCTAGCAGAAATAAAATATTTAATAGAAGCCTTTCAAAATGCTGAAGAAATAGGCTCTATTACACGCATAGATGATTTTGACCGGGAATTAGTTTTACAGTTTATAAATGACTATGACGAGCAAGGTCAAATTACATTTGGACAAATAAATATACAAAAGACACAGAAGCAGTTAAGAAAGTTAGTAAAGATAGCATCTATGCTAAGGGACAAGTACCATGTAATGGTAACCAATCCCCCTTATTTAAATAAGTTTGACAAGAATCTTAAGAAGTATGTACGGGAAAATTATAACGACTATAAGGGAGATTTGTTCTCGGTATTTATATACAACAATATAGAAATGTGTAAAAAAGGTGGATATTCAGCTTATATGACACCTTTTGTTTGGATGTTTATTAAGACCTATGAGAAGCTTAGAAAATATATCATAGAAAATAAACATATTTCTAGTCTAATACAAATGGAATACTCAGCCTTTGAAGAGGCAACAGTACCTATATGTACCTTTGTATTGCAAAACAGTGAATCTAAAGAAAAGGGCAAATATATTAGGTTATCGGATTTTCCGGGTGGAATGGAAGTCCAGCGGGTAAAAACCTTAGAGGCCATTGAAAATCCTAACTGTGGATACTATTATGAAACAGATCAAAATAATTTTACTAAAATACCCGGCATGCCTATAGCCTATTGGGTGGGGGGAAATTTTATAGCTAATTTTGATAAAGGTATAAAAATAGAGGAAATTAGTGATTATACGGGCTCACAAAACAAAACAGCCAACAATGATAAATATTTAAGATACTTTTGGGAAGTAAAAGCATCGGATATAGGTCAAAACAAAAATTGGATCTTTTATGCCAAGGGAGGGGACTTTAGAAAGTATTATGGCAACCTATCCCTTGTTATTGATTGGTCCAATGAAGCAAGACATTTTTACAAAACCAATCCTACATCAAACCTGCTTGCTCCAAAGTATTGGTATAGGGAAGGCATAACCTATACAATGCTAACTTCAAGGGGTTACAGCTTCAGATACTTTCCTCCAATTGGAGCCTTTGATATGGGAGGGCCAACTATATGTTACCTTGAGAACTTAAAATATATATTAGGATTACTTAATTCAAAAGTAATAGAGTTATATCTTAGCGTATTAAATCCCACATTAAACTTGCAGATGAGGGATATTAAATCCTTACCAATTATTATTGATGAAGATTATCTTGATGAGGTAGAAGCATTAGTGGCTGAAAACATATCTATAGCAAAAATAGACTGGGACTCCTTTGAGACTTCATGGGAGTTTAAGATTCATCCATTGCTGGACAAGGAAAAACAAAAGAAGCTACCCAAAACTATAGAATCAGCCTATGAGAACTGGAAGGAATATGCTAATAATAATTTTGCCAAATTAAAAGAAAATCAAGAAAGGTTAAATGATATCTTCATTGAAATATATGGTCTGCAAGAAAAGCTAACACCAGATGTTAGCCATAGGGACGTAACCGTTACTAAAATCTTTGATACTAAAGATGAAATCTATGACCAAATAAAGGGTAATAGATACATATTGACCAAAGAAGAGGTTATAAAATCCTTTATCTCCTATGGCGTAGGCTGTATCTTTGGTCGTTACTCCTTAGATGTAGAAGGTTTAGCTTATGCAGGCGGAGAGTGGGATGATGATAGATATAAGAGTTTTAAGCCTGTTCAGGACAATGTCATTATAATTACAGATGAAGATTATTATATTGAGGATATTACCTCTAAATTTGTAGAGTTTGTAGAGGCTGCTTTTGGTAATGAGCATTTAGAAGAAAATTTGGAATTTATAGCACAGGCTTTGGGAGGCAAAGGTGAGCCAAGAGAAGTTATAAGAAACTATTTTCTGAAGGACTTCTATAAAGATCACGTGAGAACCTATCAAAAACGGCCTATATATTGGCTTTATGACAGTGGCAGACAAAATGGCTTCAAAGCCCTTATATATATGCACAGATATGATGAAGATACCACTGGAAAGTTGCGAGTGGATTATCTTCATGAAATGCAAAAGCTATATGAGAGGAATATGAAAGATCTAAAGGATTATATGGCTAACAGTAAGAATGCTAGAGAAATAGCTCAGGCTGAAAAACGGCTTGAAAAGCTAACCAAGCAATTAAAAGAGTGTAAGGATTATGACCAAAAGATAGCCCATTTGGCCCTTAGGCGAATCTCAATTGATCTAAATGACGGCGTAAAGATTAATCATGAAAAGGTTCAAACTGATGAAAACAACAGAAAGCTAAGGATATTAGCTAGAATATAGCATACTAAATATTGTTAGAAGATATATAAGGGTGTTTTGATAACAACTATCACAAAAGATAAGAAGCAAATTTTGTGCAACCATTATGTGCGGATATTTCCTGGATTTAGTACTTTATTTACAATTTAACTTATATCTTGTAATAAGTAGAATTATATGTATAATATCAAGATGTTAACGGGTTTCAAATTTATAAGCGATAACTTGGTATTTTTCATTAAAAAGGGCAGAATAGATATATAAAATGAATAAGGTTACAAATATTGAAAAAATGTTTATAAAGAATAAACAGTACTAGAATACAAAAGAAAGGTGATAATATGGGACAAGTATTTGATACAATTCTGAAAAGGAGAAGCATCAGAAAATACAAGAATCAAGAAGTTCCTCAGGATAAGATTAGAAAAGTTCTGGAAGCGGCTAATTGGGCACCTTCCAATGGCAATAGCCAGCCGTGGAGATTTATAGTGACTAAAGGCGAATATGTAGATAAGGTCTGTAATGTGTTTTATAATTGGGCCAAAGATTACATTCCCAACGCACCATATATTCCTGAAGAGAGGGTACCAGGCATGCTAAAGTATGCCGAGAATTTTGGTGGTGCCCCTACGCATATAATAGTTACCCATGAGATATTTGAAGATGAAATAAAAACCAAGGAAGCTCTAATGGCTGCTAGTGCAGCAATCCAAAATCTATGCTTGGCAGCATGGGAAGAAGGTCTGGGTACCGTATGGATTGGGGGACCAATAATATATTCAGAAGAGACCAGAGAAATTCTGGGGCTAACCGAAAGCGAAGAAATAGTAGGCATAATTCCCATAGGTTATCCTGATGAAGACCCAGTGCCACCTGAAAGAAAGGATTTGGATCAAAAGACCAAGTGGCTAGGTTTTTAATCTTAAATGGATAAACTAAAAAAAGGTGGTAGAATGAAGAAGCAAATAGATATATCCAAAAGTGTGTATGAAATATGTACCCAAAATCCTGATGTTATAGATATTATGAAAGAATTGGGCTTTGAGAGCATTACAAACCCTGGAATGCTTAACACCGTAGGCAGAGTCATGACCATTTCCAAAGGTGCAGCCATGAAGAAAATACCAATGGAAAAAATAAAAGAGAAATTTCAAGAAAAGGGCTATGAAATAATAGGCCTAATAATATAAAAAATCATGAATTAGCCTTAGTGCGCAGCTTTTTATTTTGCTTTTTCCAGTAATAGCGAAAATAAGGATTGCCCTTAATCTTGGCAGGGTTATTCTGATTTTGAGCCATGGTATCACGGATGAGTTTTTCTTCTTGTTCCATGGCTTTTTTCATTATGGACTTAAGAGTATCTTTGTCGGGGTTATCAAAATCTAATTTACTCACTTCATGACTTAGCTCCTTTTCTAACTGGTCGCGCTTTTGGATATAGGAATCTAGATTTTGGATTCTGTTTTCCAATACCATTCTATGAAACTCTTCTCTAATATACCAATATTCTAAAGCTAGATGCTCTTGGCTCTCTTCGAAAAAAAATACATCCTCATCCAGCATCCAATAGGGTTTGAAAACAGATACACAGGGGGTAGAACTGCCAGTAATCCAGTATGTGGGAAGCTTATCATGGATTTCTGCTATATAACTGCCGGTGGTATGATCGCCAAATAAAAAACCAGCATGCATACATACACTTTTCAGGGAGCTATGCTTAAAAGGATTTTTGGCAATCCTGCTTTCATGGAAACGGAGGATTTGTTTCATGGTATCTACGGTAATATTACCCTTATGTTCTTCTAGAATAGATGAACAGGCAGCCAACCTGTCTCTAGATCCGCTAAAATGGGTAAAAATAGGTTCGCTATAGCAGCGGGCAAAGTGAAAATCTTTTTCACTTTTACACCAGCCTTTATCCACAGCATTCTTTATTAGATCCGGATGACAGAGATCAAATTCACTGCCTATGGATAAGCAGTTAGAAATACAGCGCACATCTTTTACCTTTTCAGCTGCCCAATACTTACCTGCAGTTTCCAGTACCCATGCTGAATTGCTATCAGCTATTAGAAAGGAGTTATGGTAGGTAAAGGCTTTTTCATATCCACAATTACCTCCTTGACCATACTTTTCAAGGAGATCAACAATTAACATAAGGGCTTCTTCACTGGTTTTACATCTCTCTAAGGCCAAGCGAACCATGTCCATACCAGTTAGGGCATCTTTTCCATAGGGCTCCTTGGTAAAGACAGCCTCATTACCTATATTAAGCCCAAACTCGTTACAACCCATCTCACAGCCCCATATCCAGGAAGGTTTTAGTAGCAGCACCTCATAAGTAAGGGGGACTTGATCGATTTCAATATAGGTGCATTTTACTTTGGCATTATGTCCATGCTCTTTTCTAGGAATGCGAATTAGGATATGGGGTTCATTGGGTTGCCGATCGCTGTTTTTTGCAAAAAGAGTTACTCCATCTTTTGTGGAGTTACCCAAAGCTACCATGGTATCGCACATAGCTAGTCCTCCAAGACATATTTGTAGTAGTCAGTATCCAATATCATAGCGGAATAATAAAATTTCTTTTCGATTATATCTAAGATTTCATTTATATATTGATCATCCACCTGCTGCCCATCTTCCGGGAAAAACTCTTGAGTTACGGCATTATATTGCCCTTTGTCTGTAATAAAGCTCTTGTTTTGGAATATAACCAAGGGCTCGGAGTCTGAGAAGATATCCCTACCCATTAGCAGCCTGGAATCATATTCAAGGCCAAGGAGGTTAGATAGGGTGGGAATAATGTCTAGACTGGAGCAGGGCTTATCTATAGTAACTGGCTCCATACCTTTGACGTATAGGATAAAGGGACTTTTATAAAGCTCAAAATTCTTCTCCACCACATGCCCTGCCAGGTCATCTATTTCATGATCTTCTAGCCCGTAAGGGTAATGATCTGCACTTATAGCGATAAGGGTTTTATCAGCAATGCCAGCTTGCTCTAGCTGTTCTAGCAAATACTCCATAGCCCTATCAAACTCAATTTGAGTTGCTATATATGCTTTTCCTGCTTCAGTATAGGGCAGGTCTTTCACATATTCCTTGTTCTTCATAGCCATATGATTACCGATAAAATTGTATTGCATATGGCCGCTTATGGTCAAATAATATACATGAAAGGGCTGCTTATCTATATACTCTGGGATTGTTTTTTCCATCATCTCCAGATCAGAACGGGGCCATGCCTTTGACATATTTAGACCATTGCCAATACCCTTATAATCATATCCCATATTAGGGTGGGAAACATCCCTATTATAATAATCATAGGTGTGATTATGATAAGCCAGTGTATTATAGCCTAATTTTTTTAATTGATTACCCATGGTAAAGGGCATGTAATTGCTTCCTGATAGGTAAAAACTCCATACCTCTCTTTTGGGCAGAAGACTGGTACATGCTACATATTCTCCGTCCAGTGTACTTACTTCCCATATGGGATTATAAAAGTTTGTGAATTTATAGCCTTCATTGACCATTTTATACAAGGTTGGGGTTAAATCCTCATGGACCGCGTAAGGTGAAAAGCTCTCTGCTGTAACTAGGATAAGATTGTATCCCTTGTATTTTCCTGTGTACTCATTTTTATATGTTGGTGTTACACTGCTAAAGTAGCGGTGCATATCCTTTATTTTTTCATCTTGTTCATTGTCTATAAGCTTATCAAAATCTATGTCTAAGATATTGGGTTCTTGTATAACATCCTCTTCCGTTTCTTGGTTTATTTTATCATCTACTTCATTTTCATCTTCAGGCTCAGCAGGTGTATTAGGAATATTTGGTTTATAAACATCCCTGTCATCTGCTATAACATTTTCATCATTTGAAGGTATAGGCATGAGAGAAAAATTGTCACCTAAAATAAACCTTTGGGCATCAAGGCGCATGGCAGTTAAAAGCCCTAGCTTTTGGGCTGACAAAAGAGGGTTCCCTGGGCTAATGTATAAATTATAGGGAGAATTGGGTCCTCTATCGCCTAAGTAGATATCTACCATGGCTAAACCTTGAAAGAAGAATAACAGTATCAATAAAAGTACAAAGGAGCCAAACTTGGGCCGCTGGCAAAACAAAAACCTGTTTTTTAGTATCAAGGCTAGGATAGGAGGCAGGAAAAACAGGGCTATCCAAAACCAGCTTTTTCTAAGGATATATAATATATCCTGCCAAAATTCCATTACTTGACTGCCTTGGGTAGCTGAGAAGATTGTGTAAAAAGATTTAAAGAATCTATAGTATATCATCTGACTAGAGAAAATGATAGCCAACGCTAACAATAGGATAAAGGCTAATAGAAATCCATCCCTGCCGTTAAACAATGTGGCTATAAGAAAGAAAAAAATGGAGAAAGCTATACTAAACATTAGAATATAGAATAAACTATCTTGAGATATTGGCTGTGAAATAGATACTTTTAGTAAAACTTCATAGAAAAAAAGAGAAGCCATGAAATAAAAGAGCAGGGATTTGGATTTTAGGGCTTTAATCATGATGAAACCAACCTTCCGTGTAAGATACCAACATTATATATTATATGACTGTTTTAGCCCATAACAAAAGATATATATTTTATTAAATTTTAATGTCAAATCTTACAATCTTCTTTCATATATAGAGATATTGTTAGCATTGACTTCATAGGTTCCTGTATCAGTGTATTTGGCAACAGGCTTACCCTGGAAAATATCTATGAGAAACTCTAAGGCCATGGCTCCCCAGGAGAAAGCGCGCTGAGCGATAGATGCTCGTATGTAACCCGATTTAATAAGATCGGCAATTTCTTGGAATAGGTCTACTGTAAGCAGCTCAAAGTCAGGTTTATATTTCTTAATATACTCTCCATAAGCAACGCTCCAATTAGCATCGGTGGAAAATACCAGCTTAATATCAAACTGTTTTGCAAATTCAGCAATGTCATGGAGCTGCTGCTCTGTTGGGTTGCTGAGAATATCCCGTTTATAAACAGTTATATTTGAATTATTTTCAAGCTCATCAACAAAGCCGTGTACACGCTCATCAATAGAATGGATTCTTAAATCTGACCAAATACCAACCAGTACACTTCCTTGATTATTGAGGATTTTCTTTGCAGCTTTTGCGGCATTTTTGCCAAACTCATATCCGTTAGTCTCAATAAGTGCTTCGTAGGGTACCTCATCAAGGGCTGAATTTATGAATATGATTTTAATTCCTTTAGAAGCTGCGTCTTTTAGAACCTGGCGGATTTCAAGAGTATCGATAGGACTTATAATAATGGCATCAAAATCCCTGGCTATAAAGTCTTTTAGGGCTGATAACATATCCTCTGCGGCTTTTTCCCTTGCCTTTGGAGCAAAAAATTCAATGTTGAAATTAAAAGCATTTGCTGTTTTTGTTGCTTCTCTTATGGTGGGTGCCCAGAAAGGAGATTCAATATCAAATATCATGGCGACATTTTTCTGTTGAACTTTCTCCCTGTCAATCTTTATATTTTTAGTGCTGTTTTCTATATTAGCAACTTTTTCATGAAGATTTTGAGACATTTTGTATATTATATTGATAGCATTGTTTTGTTCCATAGTTAGAGATGCTACTTCCTGGGTAGTTGCAGATGATTCTTCAACTATATTAGCGATGCTATCAAAGGCAGTAATCAAGTGTTCTTTCTCGTCTAGAAGCTCTACCACATCTTGGTTTAGATCTTGCTGACTTGAGATATAGTTGTCTATGTAGGAATTGATACGTTCAAAGGCGTCTATCACATCGTTAACTGCTTGGGTTTGATTTTCAAAGGTTTCTTTAGAACTTTCCATGGCTTGTTCTAGATTGCTAAGTTGAGTTGTTATTTCGTTTATATTATCATTGATAGTTTTACTAGCTTCCCTGCTGTTTTCAGATAGTTGCCTAATTTCTTCTGCTACTACGGCAAATCCTTTTCCGGCATCTCCAGCTCTTGATGCTTCAATGGACGCATTTAGTGCTAACAGATTTGTCCTTTTAGCTATGTTAAATAATATGGCTGTTATTTCGTCAATGGTTTTTGTTTTGTCTAGTAATTTATATATTTGATTTCTAATTAATTCATTCATCTCATAGTTTTTACTTTGCTGTTCAGATAAATTCAGAATAGCTGACTGTCCATGGGAGCTTACATTACCCATTTCATGAGCCATATCAATTAAATTATGAAATTTTTCACTCATCATGGAAATTTTATTTGACAGCATATCGGCAATTTGTCGACAGGTATTAATATCATTGGCTTGATTCTGTGCGCCTTCTGAAATGAACTCTGTTGCTATCTGGAGGTTTTCAGATGACTCCATCATCACTTCAATAAAGCCGGTAAGTTGATCTGAAATTAGTTTAATTTTATCAAAGTCCATAGTAAAGTCTTTAATAAAGTTTTTAAAGTTTGCATAAAGCTCCTTGTGAGTTTTATCTGCTGAGGCAATTTGCTTTTCGGCTTCATCTGAAAAATCCCAGTTAATAAGCTTGTCCATGACCATTTTGTTAGTATTTTTTGATACCCTAAACCTCATAATAGCACCCCTTTATTTTTAATGGCAGTAAAATATGCTGGTATAAGGCAAAAAAACTCGTTTAATAGCAAGAAAATTGGATATATTATGTAATTATATATTATTTTATCATTATTTATTAAAATACACAATATAGTTAAGGCTTTTTGCTATCTCAATTATTCACAAAAAGCACTATTTAAGGTATAATAATTTAATAACAAATGGCTAGAATTGGGGTCAGGGGGTATAGGGTAGATTATATGTTGCAACAAGAAGGAGTTGAGCACTGGTGAAAGACATTATCATTATCGGCGGAGGAATAGCAGGACTTACTGCAGGTATGTATGCTAAACGAGGTGGAATGGATACCCTGTTATTTGAAAAGATGTTTGTAGGAGGTCAGGCTGCTACCACTTACAGCATTGAAAATTATCCTGGATTTGTTGATCCTATAAGTGGCCCTGACTTTGCTATGAAATTAGAAAACCATGCACGTAAATTTGGGCTTGAGATTCTCTATGATGAAGTTAAAGAAATAGTAGTAGATGATAAGATAAAAAAAGTAATTACTGAAGATAAAGAGTATGAGACAAAAACAATTATATTAGCAATGGGTGCAAGCCCAAAGATGCTAGGGCTGGATAAGGAAGAGAAATTCCGAGGTAGAGGTGTATCCTATTGTGCTACCTGTGATGGAGCTTTTTATAAGGATAAGGTAACTGCCGTTGTGGGCGGTGGTGATACAGCTACTGAAGATGCTCTGTTCCTTGCCCAATATGCTTCCAAGGTTTATCTGATTCATCGCAGGGATCAGCTCAGGGCATCAAAAATCTTACAGGACAGAGTGTTGGCTCATCCCAAGATTGAAATATTATGGGATACTGTAGTAGAATCCATAATCGGCGAGGAACAGGTTGAAGGCATTAGCATAAAGAATCTTAAGACCGGTACTGTATCACAGCTTGAGTTAGATGGATTCTTTGTTGCCATTGGTATCAAGCCTAATAATGAGCTGGCATTAGGCAAGGTAGAAATGACAGCCGATGGCTTTGTTATAACAGATGAGAACATGGCAACCAATGTACCGGGAGTTTTTGCTGTAGGCGATTTACGCCATAAGCCTGTATGGCAATTGGTAACTGCAGCATCAGACGGTGCAGTTGGAACATTGTCAGCACAGCGGTATATTATGGAAAATTTTGAATAAGTAAGGATTGGGGATAAGATATGGGACGCTTATTTGGAACTGATGGAGTAAGAGGATTGGCAAATGAAACGCTAACCTGTGAGCTGGCTTATAAAATAGGTCAGGCAATTGTCAATGTACTAAAAATGGCTAAACATAAGCCTAGGATACTTATTGGAAGGGATACTAGACTCTCTGGAGATATGTTAGAAGCCGCCCTGGTAGCTGGCATTTGCTCTGTTGGCGGCGAGGCTAGAATAGCCGGGGTGATTCCTACCCCAGCAGTGGCGTATTTGGCCAGACATTATAAGACCGATGCGGGAGTGGTAATTTCTGCATCCCACAACTCTATGGAGTACAATGGTATAAAAATATTTAATAACCAAGGCTATAAGCTATCTGATGAATTAGAAGAGAGGATCGAAAGCATCGTTCTAGACAACTCTGAAGAAATAGTATATCCTACAGGCGTAGACGTTGGGCGAGTGGTAAGAGTAAAGAATGCTGTAAGGCATTATGAAGAATTTTTAAAAAGCACCATAGATGTCAGGCTAGACGGTTTGAAGCTGGTCGTGGATTGTGCCAACGGCGCAGCATCAAAGATTGCACCTGAAATATTCTCTCAGCTTGGGGCTGAGGTTTATGCAATATACAACGAGCCTGATGGTATTAATATCAATTCTTTATGTGGCTCTACTTATCCGGAAAACCTCCAAGAATATGTGGTGGAGATGGGTGCTGATGTAGGGCTGGCCTTTGATGGAGATGCTGACAGGTTAATAGCTGTAGATGAGAGAGGAAAGATAGTAGACGGAGACCAAATGCTAGTCATCTGTGGTCTTGATATGAAAAAGAGAGGTGTTCTGAAAAAGGATACAGTGGTAGGCACTGTAATGAGCAATATAGGCTTAGATAAGGCTCTGGAGAAGGCAGGATGTAAAACTGTTAAGACAAAAGTAGGAGATAGATATGTACTGGAGAAAATGCTGGAAGAAGGATACAATATTGGGGGAGAACAGTCAGGGCATATTATCTTCCTAGATTATAATACTACAGGAGACGGGATTTTGACTGCCCTTCAGCTCTTGTCAGTCATCAAGCGAGAGAATAAAAAGTTATCAGAATTGGCAAATGTCATGGAAAAATTCCCGCAGGTGTTGGTCAATGCCAAGGTAAGTGAGGAAGGCAAGCAAAGCTATAGTGATGATCCTGTTATACAGGAAGAGATTAAACGTTTGGAAGCTAGGTTTGCGGGAGAAGGTAGAGTGCTTATTCGCCCATCAGGAACCGAGCCTTTGATTAGAGTTATGATAGAAGGAAAAGACCAACGGGAAATTGAAGAATACGCAGTAGGCTTAGCTAAATTGATAGAAGAACGCCTAAACTAATTATATAAATAGGAAGTAACCATGGCAGTAAGCTTACAAATTTAGGGCTTACTGCCATTATGTTTTTTTATATAACCCCTTACTTTCCTAATGTTTATACTATATAATTATTGTAACTGTTTAAATACTACTTTTGTTACTAAATCAGCACTATAAGTATATCTACGCAATAGCTGTTGGCAAGAAAATACCTTCGCTACTTTAGTCAAGAAAACCAATTCTTAATTTTATAAAGCCATGATGAAGTAAGTAGTCAATAGTTATTATATGCGTAGAATAAATTAGTACTGCTGGTCAATGCTAGCTTTTTGTTTAATTAAAAATGGAAGGAATTGATGAGATGAAAATTAAAAGAATAGCGGCTTTTATTTTGGTGTTAATTTTAGGATTGTCTATTATTGCTTGCGGTAGGGCAGACGGTGAGGATACAGTAGTAGCCAAGGTTAACGGTCAAAAGATTACTAAGGGAGAATTTAATGAAGTCTATGAACAGGTAAAGCAAAGTTACTTTATTACAGAAGAAATGGAGAATGATCCGGAGCAGCAAGAAGCAATAGCTCAGATAAAGGCTGAAGTGCTGGAACAGTTAATAATGCAAAAACTTTTAACCCAGAAGGCAGAGGATGCTGGGTTTGTTGTTAATGATGACATTCTGGATCAAGCAAGGTTAGAATTTGAAAACATCATTGCCGAATTGGCAGCCCAGATGGAAATGATGGATAGTGGAAATGCTGACCAGGAAGAGGACGCTGGGAATCAAGATAAAGATTATATGGCTGAAGCAAGGGCATTTGTTGAGGAGCAGTTAGATATCATGGGAAAGACTGAGGATGAGTATATTAAACTTATTGCCCAGCAGATGGTTATCGATAGCTTTGTAGAGGAACAGGTAAAGGATGTAAATGCCACTGAGCAGGAGATCCAGGAATATTATGATGAAAGATTACAAGCTCAAAAAGAAAATATATCTATCTTGGCATACGAAGAGGTAGAATTGTATACACCTGAAGAAGCTAGGGTAAAGCATGTATTGATTAAATTGCCTCAAGAGGAAATAGATGAATATAATAACATGATAGCTGAAGGAAAGGAAAAAGAGGCTGAAGAGTATTTAGATGAAAAACTAAAAGCCATTGAACCAAAAGCTATGGAAGTGCTAGAAAAGGCAAAAAACGGTGAGGAAT
This sequence comes from uncultured Bacillota bacterium, assembly GCA_938003915.1. Classification (GTDB taxonomy): domain Bacteria; phylum Bacillota; class Clostridia; order Caldicoprobacterales; family UBA3941; genus JAAYGY01. The sequence goes on from CALKWV010000005.1 coordinate 16,137, forward strand.
TTGAAAAGCTAATTGCACAATACGGTGAAGATCCTGGTATGGAAGATAATGATATGGGTTATATAGTTAGACAGGATGGCAGCTTTGTGCCTGAATTTGAAGAAGCTGCTTTTAGCCTGGAAGAAGGGGAGATATCCCAGCTAGTAGCCAGCAGTTACGGCTATCATATCATAAAGCTTTATGAAAAGACTCCTGAGAAGGAATATACTTTGGATGAAAAATATGATGAGCTGAAGCAAGTAGTTAGCCAGCAAAAGAAAATGGATGCTTGGCAAGTAATGTTTGATGAATGGATGGAAGAGGCAAAAATAAAGAGGTATGAGAGGAGGTTATAAAGAAGCCAACATGAAAGGTAAGGTACTAATAGTTGACGATGAGAGCTCTATTCGTAGCTTTGTAAGGATAGGATTTGAAAGAAGCAATTTTGAGATTATAGAGGCGGAAACTGGAGAGCAAGCCATTGAACTGGCTAGAAAACATGAGCCTGATATAGTGATACTAGATATTATGCTGCCTGGAATAGATGGCTTTGAAGTATGCGTTACCCTTCGGTCTGAATTTCCGAGAATGGGCATTATTATGCTCACTGCTAGGGATTTGGACATGGATAGAATAATGGGGCTTGAGCAGGGGGCTGATGACTATGTGGTAAAGCCCTTTAATCCCCTAGAGTTGGTGCTGAGAGCTGAAGGTTTATTGCGGCGCTTAGGTGGATATAATGAACAAAAAAATGACCGCAGTATATACGATCCGCCTTTTGAGGTGGACACCTACTCCCAAAAGGTTTATAAGAATGGTGAAGAAATAGAGCTAACCCCCAAAGAATATCAATTAATGACTCTTTTCATCAAAAACCCTGGCAAGTTATTTAGCCGAAATGAACTAATTGACCAGGTATGGGGAGAAGATTATATTGGGGATTTGAAGGTGGTTGATGTAAACATTCGGAGACTTAGAAAAAGAATTGAGGATAGGCCTTCTCATCCCAAATATATAGAGACAGTATGGGGAATTGGTTATCGATGGAGAGAAAGAGAATAAAAGGTCAAAAAAGCATTAGAACCAGGATTGGCTATAGCTTTTTAGGTATTATATTCATTAGTATATTTATATTTATTTTGATGCTTAGTATATTTTTAAAAGAGTATTATTATAAAAGTGTAGAGGACATACTAACGGATCAGATTCGTATGTCTGCCAACTTTTATTCCAGATATTTTTCTGACAGCTCCCTTGAGGACAATGTAATGGATAATGTAGACGTATTTTGGAAGTTTACCTCTGCCCAGGTCCAAATTATTGATAGAAGTGGTATGGTATTAATGGACTCTATTGGGGTAAATTTTACTGATAGGCTGGAGACTACAGATGTCAAAAGGGCCTTGCATGGCGAGATTGGAAAAAGGGTAGGCAGAGTCTCATATACCGATGATTTAGTAATGTCGGTTTCTCACCCCTTAGAAGCCAATAGTGAAATAGTAGGGGTTTTGAGATTTACCACATCCCTTGAGCCTATTAATAGGCAGCTAAGATATGTAATCTGGATTTTTATCCTTATGGGGCTGCTAACCATAGCTATATCTAGCCTAATTAGCTTTGGCTTGGCCAATGGAGTAGTCAGGCCCATAAAGCAAGTAACCAGGGTAGCTGAAAAAATGGCTAAGGGGGATTTTCAGGTCAGGTGCAAAAAGAAGTCCGATGATGAAGTAGGGCGCTTGGCTGACACTCTTAACTATATGGCCAATGAAATAATGGAAAAAGAAAGAATAAAAAACGAGTTTTTAGCGTCAGTTTCCCATGAACTTAGAACTCCCTTAACCTCAATAAAGGGCTGGGCTGTTATTCTAAATAATACTAGCCCGGAGGAAGTCCAGATCTTCAAGGATGGGCTTAAAATCATAGAAAAGGAAACAGAACGCTTATCAGGGATGGTAGAGGAGCTGTTGGATTTTTCTAAGCTCCTTTCAGGGAAAATTAGCTTAAAGTTTAAAAGAACCAATATTACAGATCTAATAGAATATATTAAGCGGCATATGACCCCGGTAGCACAAAGAAGTAGAATTAATTTTGAGGTGGAGTACCCGGATCAATTACCAGAGATAAATATAGATGAAAATAGAATAAAACAGGTACTCATAAACCTTCTAGACAATGCCTTTAAATTTACGGCTCAAGGCGGTTTGGTCAGCTTTAAGACCTATGTAGAAGATGATTTTATTGTTATGCTTGTACAGGATAATGGATGCGGTATACCCTCCCATGAGCTGCCTTATGTTAAGGATAAGTTCTTTAAAGGAAAGAATAGCAAGGCCGCCAGTGGGATTGGTCTTTCTGTATCCAATGAGATAGTAGCAAAGCATAAGGGCCAGCTGGATATAGAAAGTCAGGAAGGTGAGGGAACAAAGGTTATAGTTAGACTGCCAATTTCCTAGATCTAATATTTAGAGGGGAAGATTAAATCTTGAAGAAATTGTGTTTCATATTGGCTATCATACTTCTACTTACAGGATGTCAAGGAATTCCTCAGCTTAAATCAGGGCAGATAATTGTATCCCCTGAAAATAGTACAATTCCCATCCGAGGGACATGGAAAATTTATGAATATAAGACAATATCCCAAATTCAAGAAGATGAGGATATCATAAAGACTGCCGAGGAGTTATTGGATAGAATAGCTGTTTTTTCTGATACATGGGCTGTGGTAGCAGACGAGAGCTGCACTGATGCCAAATATCAAATTAGAAAAGTAAAAGCAAGGGATTATTTGCTGTTGCATCACAATATAGATATGGAAGATTTAAATATCACCAGTCCTATGTTGGATATTATATCAATTATATCCAATGGTTCCCTCTTTTTTGATGTAGCAATGTTAGATGAAGATACCGCCCTAATTTATATGGATAACTCTTTTTATTGGCTAAAAAAGATTTCAGACAAACCCCATAACTACTATGCTGGTGGGCAAAAAGGGCCTGATAAAGAGGCTGAGAGGAAAGAAAGCCAGGATAAGCTGCTGAGAACAGGAGTCCTTATTGGCCTTCGCTCAACTATGCCTAGCAGTAATAAGGAAGATATTTTTAGTGAGAGATCTAGCTACAGGACTATTTGGATTTCATCTTATAATAAGAATATCCAATCTACTTTAGAAGTACCGGATTTGTTTATCCCCAGAAGAAGTGGTTTTTGGACTTTGAGCGTAAAGACTAGAAAATTTAATGACTATTTGCAGGACAATATTGTGCTTGATCCTATTCTACCAAGGGGTCCAAGCATTATAGAAAAGGTAGATGAGCAATTAATAAAAGGCAACATCAAAAAAGATATTTTATTTGTTAGTGATGACTATATTGCAATAGAATATTCCTGGATCATGGGTGCTGCAGAAGAGAGAAGTTACAGGGTATTGCCCTTAGATGATGCCAATAGCCTAAGTGGTATTCTGGTATCTGACATTGCCAGAGAGGATATGAGGGATATATTCTATACTTCTGCACAAGCTCATCTTGTGTCCCATGGTATTAAGATAGATGAAGAATTAAAAGGCATTGTTAGTGTCAGCGAAGATAATTTTACCTTGGAGAGAAGAAATGGCAACTGGACCCTCAAGGGCAGGTTAAATCTTGGGGACAGGTATGAAGAATTCCCAATTGGTCTATCTCCCGTAGGCAAACTGGTAAATTACGATGAGCTCCATGTAACCTGGGATTCTATTAAGGAAAGAGTTCCTATGGCCTTGGATGCTTATACTTCACCAAATAAAGATTTATTAATAGTTGTAACTGGCAATTTCCTAATGCTTTATACCATAGAAAATGGTGAGATTTCTGAAAAACCTGTAAAGAAAATAGACATAAAAAAAAGCGAGTCGGTTATTATGGTGGAATGGGCTACAGGGGACTATGTAGCACGGTGGGAAAAAAGCTTTAACCAACTCAATCCTTATATTATTAATCAATAGTACTGTTTACCATTATGGAATCCTCTAATAGTTCCGGGATAGTAACCATTTCATAGCCTTGTTCCTGTAAATATTCTATTATATGGGGCAAGGCTTTTGCTGTATTAGGTATAGAATCTTTGGAACCGTTTGAGTGAAGCAGTATGATTGCGCCAGGCTCAATCTTCTCTTTGATATGGTTTACTATCTCCTTTGAGGATATGCCCGACCAATCCCTTGGGTCTATGGACCAATATATATTATGATAGCCTTCATTTGCTACGGTCTCAAGAACTCTTTGATTGAAGTCGCCATAGGGTAAGCGAAAGAGGGAGGTAGGTTTTCCTGTTATCTCTTCAATTAGATCATTGGTTTTTTGCAATTCTTGGGCTATTTTCTTATCTGACATTTTTGTGAAATTGCTGTGGCTCCAGCCATGGCTGGCTACCACATGGCCTTCTTCATCTATTCTTTTAAGCACATCTGGATTTTTGCTTGCTACTGAACCCACAATAAAGAAAGTTGCTTTAACATTGTACTCTTTTAATATATCTAGAACTTGAGGAGTAAAATACTCATCAGGACCATCATCAAAAGTTATGGCCACCCTTTTTAATTCCTTATTTGAAGATTCCGGAATTATTTTAGCTGCAGGTTCAGCTTGAAGTTGATGGAAGTTTGTAGAATCATTTGTCTGATCTATTTCTTCATTATCATTATTCTCGTTATTATTTTTATCTGCATTGTTGTCTTTAATATTGCTGTCAATCATATCATTATTACCTATATTGCTGTTATTGTCAGCGCTACCATTGTTGTTGGAACTGTTATTCGTATCACTGTTATCATCATCGTTATTATTGATAATGCTATTGTTATCAATTTGCTCATTATCATTGATGTTTTTTTGGTTTGCATGATTATCCTTATCAGCCTTGTCCTCATTAAGCCCATGCTCATTACTTACTTTATCTAGATTGGATTCAATGTTTCTATGTATAGTTTCATTAATATCTTCTTCATTGTTTGCATCTTTATCATTCTTAGCAGAATCTATAGAAAAGATGGGCTTTACAGAAAAACTGCTTAGTTGTTGTAAAAAGCCACATCCCGTTAAAAAGCTAAAGGAGATAAGAACTAAGAAGATAGCTGCGTTTTTGAGATAGAATTTTTTACGATTAGTTACCACGACTAAAACCCCCATTGACAGAAATTATACTATAATTATCCATATGGACCATTTATACTACAATTGTATACAAATCTTGCAAGAAATGAGTTACAAAATAGTTACATAATGGATTAAAAACTATGAATTTATAATTTCATATCAAGGATAGAAATTACAAATCTCTAGTATTATATATATTGTTATAGAATGCTAATATCAGCTCTATTTATTCAGTTCTGGTTAAATGTTGTAAAAACTCTTTGGCAGCTATTGACTTTTAGTGTATTTTAATGTATATTTATCCAAAGTCTATAAATATAATACATATAATGAGTTATAGACGAGATTTGAATAGTTTAGACTGGAAGAGAGGAGAGTAGCTATGTTACTGTGTGATGAAAAAGGTTATTTTGGAGAATATGGGGGCAGGTTTGTTCCACCAGAGCTGGATAAGGTATTGGACGAGGTCAAAGAAGCCTTCGAAAGGTACAGAAAGGATCCAGAGTTTTTGGCAGAGCTTAAATACTATTACCAGCAATATGTGGGAAGACCTAATCCCTTATATTTTGCTGAAAAGCTTAGCAAAAAGCTAGGTGGGGCCAAGATTTACCTAAAAAGGGAGGATCTAAACCACACTGGTGCCCATAAGATTAACAATACTTTAGGACAGGTTTTGCTTGCCAAGCGTTTGGGCAAAAAACGAGTTATTGCTGAGACAGGGGCCGGGCAACACGGGGTGGCGACAGCTACTGCTTGTGCCCTATTTGATATGGAATGCATCATTTATATGGGAGAAGAAGATACCCGAAGGCAGCAGCTGAATGTATTTAGGATGGAGCTGCTAGGTGCTAAAGTTGTTGCCGTTACCCAAGGGTTAAGAACCCTAAAGGAAGCAGTGGACGCGGCTTTAGATGATTTAATACAGAACTATGAGAATACATACTATATGCTTGGTTCTGCTGTTGGTCCAGATCCCTATCCTGCCATGGTAAATGTTTTTCAATCTGTCATTGGTCAGGAAGTTAAGGAGCAGATGCTAGAGGCAGAAGGGAGCCTGCCAGACTATTTAGTGGCCTGTGTAGGTGGAGGTAGCAATGCTATAGGCCTATTTGCCCCTTTTTATAATGACAAAGAGGTTAAGATGATAGGAGTTGAGCCGGCAGGCAAAGGCCTTAGTCCTGGCATGCATGCAGCGTCATTAACACTAGGCAAACCTGGAGTTATTCATGGTTTCAAATGCTATGTATTGCAGGATGAAAAAGGAGATATTCTTCCCGTTCATTCAATCTCGGCGGGGCTTGATTATCCGGGAGTGGGTCCGGAGCATAGTTATTACAAGGACATAGGCCGAGCAGAATATGTAACCATCACAGATCAAGAGGCTTTGGAGGCTTTCTTTGAATTGTCTAAGACTGAAGGCATAATACCTGCTTTAGAGAGTGCCCATGCAGTGGCGTATGCCATGAAGCTGGCCAAGACTCTGTCCCCTGACCAGAAGATAGTAGTTAATCTTTCAGGACGAGGGGATAAGGACGTTGCCCAAGTATCGGAGATGGTGAAAAAGAAAGAAATAGCCTTTAAATAAGTATAGCAGGCTTTTAGAGGCAGACTTAATTTTTTAAGTCTGCCCTTTTAAATATTGGGGAGAATCCTTACAGGGAAAAATATTGAGCTGGCAGCAATCTCACCCTTCAAATGAAATTATGGGGTAGAAATTTAATTAAAGCTAGTATAATGAATAATATTACTATATAATAATTGTAAAGATATTCAAATTCCTGAAAAATGAAAGGAGTTGTGTCAGATGCCAGAAGTTGTCTTTGCAATGTTGGTTATAGTAGCCATCATTGTGTTTTTGTCCATATTTTTTACATTTGTGCCGGTGGGACTATGGATTTCAGCCCTAGCTGCAGGTGTTAAAGTTGGAATTATGAATCTTATAGGGATGAGACTTCGAAGAGTAGTTCCATCTCGGATTGTTAATCCTTTAATAAAAGCTACAAAAGCAGGATTGGATATATCCATCAATAAGCTAGAGGCCCACTATTTAGCTGGAGGTAATGTAGACCGCGTGGTAGACTCCTTAATAGCCGCTCAACGAGCTGATATTCCCCTGGAGTTTGAACGAGCTGCAGCTATAGATCTTGCAGGAAGGGATGTATTAGAGGCTGTTCAAATGAGTGTTAACCCAAAAGTTATTGAAACACCTAATGTTGCTGCTGTTGCAAAGGACGGTATCGAGGTTATCGCTAAGGCACGTGTTACGGTAAGGGCTAACATTGACAGATTGGTAGGTGGAGCTGGAGAAGAGACCATTATTGCAAGAGTTGGTGAAGGTATTGTTACTACTATAGGATCTGCAGAATCTCATAAAGAGGTACTAGAGAATCCTGATAGTATATCTGAAACTGTATTAGCCAAGAGTCTTCATTCAGGGACGGCATTTGAAATCCTGTCCATAGATATAGCAGATGTGGATGTAGGCAGAAATATTGGAGCACAGCTTCAAACGGATCAGGCCGAGGCTGATAAGCGAATAGCTCAGGCAAAGGCTGAAGAAAGACGGGCTATGGCAGTGGCAAAAGAGCAGGAAATGGTGGCTAAAGTACATGAAATGAGGGCCAAGGTTGTAGAGGCTGAGGCCGAGATACCAAAAGCCATTGCCCAGGCCTTTAGAGAGGGTAAATTAGGAGTCATGGATTATTACAATATGCAAAATCTAATCTCTGACACCAAAATGAGAGAGGCAATTTCAAACATAGGAAAAACTAACACATCTCAAGAAAATGAAAAACCAGGAACAAAATAGCTTATAAAAAATTTATTTGTTGAAATTTTTCTATAGGGAATTGACCTGTTTAGCTGTGAAGTAAGCTTTCTTTAGTAGGGAACAGCAAGACTGTTCCCTTTTTTATGTCCAGTTTGCTTTTTTGTAACCATAAATAAAAAGATGAATAACATGTTACTAGCCCAAAAATCAAGAAGGGGTGGTAATGTGTTAGAATCTATTCTATTAGTGTTAGCCTTATCCTTAGATGCCTTTGCAGCCAGTATTGCATATGGGCTTAATGATATAAAGATTCCTATTAGGTCAATTTTGATAATTGACTTTGTTTGTGCTTTTTTTCTAAGCCTATCCATGCTAATAGGATCCATGTTTAGAGTGCTAATTCCAGAAAGATTTCTTATAATAGTTAGTTTCCTTATTCTCCTAAGCCTAGGGATTTACTATCTATTTGAAGGAATTGTGAAAGCAAATTTAGAAAAAGCTCTTAAATCCAACAAAAAAATAAAGGTTAATGTCTTTAACTTAGATTTGATTGTAGAAATATATGTGGACCAAACCAAGGCTGATATTAATTATTCCAAGGACCTAAGTTCCAAGGAAGCTTTATACTTGGGCACAGCCCTTTCCCTGGATTCCATAGCAGTAGGTTTTGGAAGTGGCATAGTGGATATAAATTATTTACAGGTAATAATTTTTTCCTTAATATTTGGAATTGTTGCCATATGGGGCGGTCTTTTTATGGGCAGAAAAGTTGCTTTGAATACTAAAATAGATATCTCATGGCTGAGTGGAATAATACTGATAATACTCGCCATATTAAAAATATTATAGAAAATATTGTAGTAGTTTTACTAAATTACCTCATATTGCCTAAAAATATTAATATATTGTTTATAAATTGGACACATTTTCGTGCTAAAATGAAGCTTATGAGGTGATGAAGGTATGTCACAAGCTACAAGAGTAGAAAAGAAGAGGAGATCAAAAGCAAATAAGAATAAAAACAGAAATATATTTAAGTCAGTAGCCCTAGTGACCTTGATCCTAGTACTGGTAGTGGGCTTCTTTGCGGCTGGAGTATTAAAATCCATTATAGATAATGCTCCCCCCTTAGATTTAGCAAAGATTGAAGACCAGAGCCAAACTACCTTTATCTATGATCAGGACGGTAATCTTATTACGGAATATTTTGGCTTGGAAAATCGGGTATGGGCCACCTTGGATGAAATTCCCGATATGCTAGAAAATGCCTTTATAGCCATAGAGGATAAAAGGTTTTACAAGCATAATGGCGTGGACCCTATTAGAATAGCTGGTGCATTTGTCAACAACTTAAAGGGAGGCAATATTCAGGGAGGCAGCACCATAACTCAGCAGCTGGTAAAACTTTTGTATCTGACACCTGAGAAAAGCTATACTCGTAAGATCCAAGAGGCTTATCTAGCCATGAAGCTGGAAAGAGAGTTTTCCAAAGAACAGATTTTGGAGGCCTATTTAAATACCATAAACTTTGAAGAGGGTAACTATGGTGTTAAGGCTGCTGCCAAGGACTATTTTGGCAAGGAATTAGATGAACTAACCCTTAAGGAAATGGCTGTACTGGCGGGCTTGGTTCAAAATCCTTCTGCCTATAATCCTCGAAGGAATTATCATGGCAGCCAGGATAGAAGGCATATCACAGAAGCCCGTGCTGAATTGGTTCTTAAGGCCATGCTGGAAAATGGCTTTATCACCCAGGAGCAATATGAAGAAGCCATAGCTGAAGAGCTTCAGGTGGTAAAGGAAGCTACACGGCTACAGCTCTATGACATGGCGCCCTTTATTGAATATGCCATCTATGAGGTTAGGGATGCCATTATCAAGCTTAAAGGCTGGCAAAACGATAAAGAAGGACGCCAGAGGGCGGATGAGTTTATATATTCCAACGGTTTAAAAATCTATACTACTTTGGATAGGGATGTTCAAAAAGCAGTAGAGGACACCATATATAATTGGGAGGACTACCCTGTAATACAGGGGGAAGATGACAATTCCCTGCCCCAGCCACAAGCTGCGGCAGTAGTAATGGATAACAAGGGGCATATAAAGGCCATTGTGGGAGGCCGTACTGCTCCTACAAACAAGAGAGAGCTAAACAGGGCAATGTCTCCAGTAATGATGGGTTCTACCATAAAGCCTATTTCAGTATATGGACCGGCCCTAGAAGAAGGTAAATCTCCTGCTACTATTTATCACAACATTCCGGCAAAGATTGAAGGTTGGGATGCTCAGCAGGATTTTCCCAAGAACTACGGAGGTGGCAGCTATACCGGTCCCACTACCATGAGAGAGGGACTTAGGCGTTCTCTAAATATAGTGGCAGCTCAAACCTTAACCTATGATGTTGGATTTGAAACCTCAAAAACTTATTTGGAAGGCTTGGGCATAGATCCCTCCCATATTCAGGTAAACGGGTCAGGCTTAGCCCTTGGTACCTCTGCTATAACACCTGTTGAATTGGCAGGGGCCTATAGTGCCATTGCCAATGGCGGAGTGTATAATGAGCCTATATCAGTGCTTAAAGTAGTGGATAAGGACGGAAATGTATTAATTGATAGAACTCAAAATAGGATACAGCGCAAGATATTTAGTGAAAGAACCGCTTGGATGCTTATAGATATGATGAAGGATGCTGTAAAAAACGGAACAGGTCAGCGGGCCCAAATACCGGGAATGACTGTAGCAGGTAAAACTGGTACCAATAGTGACGGCGTTGCTTTTGCTGGCTTTACCCCCTATTATACAGGTGTTGTATGGATTGGCCATGATGAAGGTAAATCTTTGGGCAACGGAGTGCAGGGTGGCAGATATGCTGCACCACTATGGCAGGCATTTATGGCCAGAATTCATGAAGGTCTAGAGGATAAGGATATTTTGGACAAAGGTCCCGAGGAGTTGGGATTGGTACAAAAGAGTATTTGCAAGATTTCAGGTAAATTAGCAGGGCCCAATTGTCCAAAAGGACAGATTGTAGTAGACTGGTTTAATCCTGATTTTCTCCCTAGGGAAACATGTACCCAACACGGCACCATACAGATTTGTAGTGAATCTGGAAAAATCCCAGGACCTTACTGTCCGCAGGCTTCCATTACTACTAAATCCGTATATTTCTTGGAGAGCGATTCTCCATATAGGCAGTTGTCTCAAAAACAAATTAGTCAATGGATACCCAATGCCTACTTTGGCTTCAACAACATGGCAGAAGTAAGTAGCTTAAATATTAATAATCCAGAGCATCAGAAATACTTCTGCAATGTTCATACTGAACCTCCAGCTCCAGAAATAGATGAGCCAATAGATGATCCATTAGAAGACCTTAAGGATTTCTTTGAAGGGCTACTGCCAGGCAAAGGAAAAGGTCCGGATAACAGGGATAAAGACGGTAATGCCAATAACCAGGATAGCCATGATGGACATGATAAACATGAGGACACTAGTAACAATGAAAACAAAGGTAATGATGGACATAAGGGAAATAACAACAATAAAGGCAATAATGGAAACAATGGTAACGACAGAAATAATGACAATCCTGGGCATAGTGAAGATCAAAACACTGATGGCGTAGATCAAAGCAGTGAAGATGTCTGATTATAAATTACCCCCTAGAGGTATTTAACTCTAGGGGGTAATTATTTATATTTATAAATAAACCTGTTACGCTAGTTTAAGAACTTTTATTATATGAACACAAGGCTGCTTATATTGATAGATATTCTAGCATCTTAGAATGGATGCTGCCATTGGTGGCTAGGACAGAAGAGGGTGAAAATACAGGAAGGGGTTTATTATCAAAAGTTGTAACGGTACCTCCCGCTTCTTGGACAATAATGGCTCCTGCAGCATAATCCCAAGGGCTTAAAAACTTTTCAAAAAAGGCCTCAGTCCTACCGGCAGCCACATAGGCTAAGTCTAAGGCGGCTGAACCAGATCGTCTTATGTCTTGACAATCTAAATATATTTTATGGCTAATTAGGAATGTGTCCTTAGACATCTCTTTTTTATAGGGATGGGTTCCAACAGAAATTAGGCTGTCGGACATAGATGTATAATTTGATACATGTATGGGTTTTCCATTCAAATATGCTCCCTTATTTAGATAGCCGGTAAAGAGTTCGTCGGTATAGGGGTTATAAATCACCCCAAATTCTAAACGTTGATTTCTCCATAAGGCCAGGGACACAGCACTCTGGTTATAATTATGTATGAGATTAGTTGTACCATCTAAGGGATCCAGTATCCAGATAGGTTGGGTAAAATCTAATGAGCCTCTTTCTTCTTCTTCCCCCATAAATTGATAGTTAGGATACATAGATTTAAGCCCATCAAATATGAACTCTTGTACCTTAATATCAACAAGAGTAACGTAATCAGCATCTCCTTTTTCCTTGCGAGTATTGACCAAGGATTCATCCAAAATAATGTCTTTTGTTGATTTTACAAGCTCAATTACTTCATACATATATAATAAACCTACTCTCCTTATATATTTATTAATAAAAGATATTTTGATATTGATAGGTTAAACTGTTTAGATATAATAATAACACACCCCCATTAATAAAAACCAGTAAATATATCACATTAATGGATACAAAATCCATAAGCAAGCTTTCAAACTCAGCTCAAATAAATTTTCATAAAATATTTCAAAAAAAGTGTAACAAATGGTAGGATTCATTTGTCTTATATAATAATGGCCAATAAATTATTGGCAAATAGATTCACTATAGAAAAAGCAGCCCTTTATTATTGAAATAGCTTGACACTAAAAGTGAGTGGAAGGAGCCGAGCCAATGAGATTGCTACATGTTATAACTCCCTATCTTGTTACTATCATGATATTTTCTTCGTTATTATATTTGATCCTTAAGATTTTAGACAAGAACTCTAGCAGCAACAAGTAAAAAGAGGTAACTAAAAAAAGCAAATAGCAAAAGGTAGGGATATAACAAAAACATCTAATACCCTACCTTTATTACCAGTTAATATTATTACAATAGTTCTTTATAACAGATCTTACAATAGATCTAAATGCCACAATTACTCTATTAATCTAACTTATTCCTCGCATCTTGCTAGCAGTTACGATTCTATCCACCGCTACCATATATGCTCCCATTCTAAGGCTGGTACCGGCTTTTTCAGCTGTTGACCATACGTCATTAAAGGCTTTAATCATTATATTTTCTAACCTTCTGTTGACTTCTTCTTCTTCCCATCTAAAGTGCTGGAGGTTTTGTACCCATTCAAAGTAGGAGACAGTTACTCCGCCGGCGTTAGCCAAAATATCTGGAACGACAACTATTCCATTCTCTTCAAGAATTTTATCTGCACCCACAGTTGTAGGTCCATTGGCACCTTCTACAATAATCTTTGCTTTAATACGAGGAGCTATTTCTTCAGTGATCTGATTTCCTAAAGCTGCTGGAATCAAAATGTCCACATCTGAAGTTAGCAACTCTTCATTGGAAATTCTCACAAGCCCTGGTGCATCATAATCCTTGAGCAAGCGTCCTCGCTCAGCAGTGAGAAAATCAACGATTTCTTCAATATTTAGGCCTTCCTCTGAATAGATACCTCCAGAAACGTCACTTAAGGCTACAACCTTGCATCCCTCTTTATAGAGGAGTTTTGCAGCAGTCCCTCCTACATTACCTGCACCTTGAACAGCAACCCTTGCACCCTTTAGGGGTAAATGAAGTTTATTAGCAATCTCCCTGGTAACAAACATAACACCACGGCCTGTGGCCTCTGCTCTGCCTAGAGATCCACCGATAGGTACTGGCTTTCCAGTTACTACTCCAGGAGATAAGTGTCCTCTTAAGGTGCTATATGTATCCATAAACCATCCCATTACTTCGGCATTGGTATTTACATCAGGGGCAGGAATATCAATTTCAGGACCAACAATGGGATAGAGTAATGTAGTATACTTTCGAGTTAGCCTTTCCAGCTCTTTTTTGGATAATTTGGTAGCGTCTACTCTTACACCACCTTTTCCTCCGCCAAAGGGGATATCTACTACTGCGCATTTAAAGCTCATCCAACCGGCCAGAGCCTTAACTTCGTCCATGTCTACATCTTGGTGATAACGGATTCCACCCTTGTAGGGGCCTCTAACGCTGGAATGCTGTACCCTATATCCTTCAAATACCTGAATAGAGCCGTCATCCATCTCAACGGGTATAGATACCTTTAGCTCCCTTTCAGGGTACTTAAGGTGAACATAATCCTGTTCTTCTAATCCCAACATGTTAGCAGCTTTATCTAAAACTTCCAACATTGCTTTATAGGGATTATAATTTTTACTCATAGCTTTCCCTCCATACATTTAAATTCCATAATTCCTTTTCCAGATAAAGTCTTCCCCAAGGCATGTTTTAATATCAATTTAGAATTATGAAGCTTATAATATATAAAATTTTATTTTACCCTATAATTATATGCCTATTATGGCCTTATGTCAACGTTGTTGCAAGTATAAACCGATAAAATTGCAAAAATCTTTTCTGTACGGGGTATAAAGGTATATAATTTTATGACCTTTCGACATGTATGCCGAAAGGTCATAAAATTTTTTGCTTATATAAACACACTTATGGATGTGCCGCACCATTTTTCCCTTAAAACTGGTTTTTCAATCTTTCCCGTAGGATTACGTGGAACCTTATCAAAGATAACTTTTCGTGGTCTTTTGTATCTAGGTAGGGCTTGACAAAAATCCAAAACTTCCGATTCAGTCAACTCCCTTCCGGGCTTTGTCTCTATAACTGCTATAGGGATCTCACCTAAACGCTCATCAGGCATTCCTATAACTGCTACGTCCTTTATATCTTCATGTGCTTGGAGAAAATCTTCAATCTCTACCGGGAAGATATTTTCACCACCTGAAATTATAATATCTTTCTTTCTATCTACTAGATAGATAAATCCATCGGAGTCTTTGCGGGCCATATCCCCAGTGTATAGCCAGCCCTCTTTGATAACCTTTTTGGTTTCAGCTTCATTATTATAATAACCCTTCATAACTCCAGGGCCTTTTACGATTAGCTCTCCCGTTTGACCTGGAGGCACTTCATTGCCCTTTTCATCTACGATTTTGGCCTGCCATCTATAGCCGGGCTTGCCAATGGCACCTACCTTGTGTATGTTTTCTAGCCCAAGATGAACGCAGCCGGGTCCTGTTGATTCGCTAAGACCGTAATTGGTGTCATAGTCCTGGTTAGGGAAGTATTTTCTCCATCTTTTAATAAGACTAGGTGGAACTGGTTGGGCCCCTATGTGCATTAATCTCCACTGATCTAGCTTATAATCCTCAAGATCTATTTCACCGGATTCAATAGCATCCAATATATCTTGTGCCCAAGGCACCAACAGCCAAACTATGGTTGCTTGCTCTTCAGAAACTGCTTCTAAGATATATTGTGGCTTTACTCCTTTTAAAATCACTGCTTTGCCACCTACTATTAAACTCCCAAACCAGTGCATCTTGGCTCCAGTATGATAGAGGGGAGGTATACATAGGAAATTATCTTCACGGGTTTGAAGGTGATGATGATTTTCAGTTATACATGCCGAAACCAGATTGGAATGGGTGAGAAGTATGGGCTTTGGTGTACCAGTAGTACCTGAAGTGAAATATAAGGCTGCATCTTGATCATCAGTAATAGATATATTAGGACAGTCTGTGGGTTCATTTACTATAATATCAAATAAGTTCTCAGTATTGGCAAAATGGTCTTGGCCTACATATACAAAATTTTCAACACAACAGTCATTATCCATAATACTTTTAATTGATTCTTTGAACTCTGGACCAAAAATTAGCACCTTTGCTCCCGCTGTACTTAGGCATTTTTTGATTTCTGAAGCAGTAAACCTGAAATTAAGGGGTACTGCTAAAGCGCCTGTTTTAAGAATTCCAAAATAGATGGGAAGCCATTCCAGGCAATTCATCATAAGGATAGCTACCTTGTCATTAGGTTTAACACCACGGGATATTAGAGCATGGGCTAATTGATTGGACATATGGTCAAATTCCAACCAGCTTATTTCTCTGCGAATATTTGCAGCAGGATCTCGTTCAATTAAACTTACTTCATGGGGATAAATTTGCGCATTAAGGGAAAGCATTTCTGTGATAGGCATAAAAAAACCTCCATTCTACCATTCTACAAAAAGCAAACTAAAAAATAACCTACTGTACTACCTACACTACCTTGCTACCAGAGGAAAGTGTCATACCAAATTTAGAAACTTAGTCAAAATTATATCAATATTATATAATTATATTCTATGGTGGGATTGCCCTTATGTCAAGGGCATATGCCAAATATAATATACTGAAAATATTGATATATGTAATACTTGCTGATATTATAAATATAACTAAATATGCAACCCTTGATAATATTATAGCAAACATTTTATTTAACCATGTTTTCCGAGTGAAAAATCAAATGAATAGCTAATAGCTGTTATAAGTGTGGGACAAACTATTATATAAGTAAGTTGACCTAAGTGCTAAGTGATGAACTACCGTAATAAATTAACCTATTGTTTAGTATATACAGTATGTGAAGCAAAATAAGTAAAGAAGAGGGGATCATGCCGTGGAAAAACAATATCATATAAATCTGGATAGCAGCCATGGTGCAAAATATGCTATAGTGCCTGGGGACCCGGAAAGGGTAGAGGAGATAGCTAAATATTTGGATAATCCTAAGTTTCTTACATCTAAAAGGGAATACACCAGCTGGATAGGTCAGTTAAAGGGAGAAAATGTAATAGTGACTTCTACAGGTATTGGTGGTCCATCTGCAGCTATAGCTATAGAGGAATTGTATAAAACAGGAGTCAGGACCTTTATACGGGTGGGTACTTGTGGCGGAATGCAGCTAGAGGTGGTTGGTGGTGACCTAGTAATTGCTACGGGCTCCATTCGCAGTGAGGGAACCACCAGGGAATATATGCCCATAGAATATCCTGCTGTAGCGGATTTTCAGGTGGTACAGGCCTTGGTAGAGGCTGCAGAAAGGCTGGGATATAAATACCATACTGGAGTGGTACATTCAAAGGATTCCTTTTATGGCCAACATGATCCGGAGAGAATGCCCATTGGGCATGATCTATTAAATAGATGGGATGCATGGATTAAAGCTGGAGCTTTGGCATCGGAAATGGAGAGTGCTACCCTATTTTGTGTTTCATCTTATTTAAGAGCCCGTGCAGGCTGTGTCCTTAACGTACTATGGAATCAAGAGCGAGCCAAAGCTCATATGGATAATCCACATCATTTAGATAATACCAGGTCAATAAGAACCGCCATAGAAGCCATAAAAATACTAATAGAAAGAGATAAAGCTAAGGTTGAT
The DNA here is from genome assembly GCA_938003915.1 of uncultured Bacillota bacterium. Lineage (GTDB taxonomy): Bacteria > Bacillota > Clostridia > Caldicoprobacterales > UBA3941 > JAAYGY01. Next base: position 33,452 of record CALKWV010000005.1, read on the forward strand.
AAATAACATTTTCTTTTGATATTTAGATATTTTAAATCAATCTATTAAATTAGTTTAAAATCCTCTTAAGCTTTTTGTAAAAGCTTAAGAGGATTTTTTATTTGTCAAAAAAACTGTTTAATTGCAATTTAAAATCGAAATCAATATAATATATACTATACTGTAATATAATATACTGTATATGTAATATCTTAATATATACTCTATAAAGCATTCAATACCACTGCAATCAGTATATCCTCAATTAAGCATGGCACATACTCTTCATATTCAATATATTTGCTTCAGCTATTTTAAAGGCTAACAGTATCAAGGTTAGGGGGGATGAAATACAGCGAACTGCTGTAATATATATGCATAAAAAATTTCATGTTGGGATTGATATTGGTTCAACCACAATAAAGATAGTTGTATTAAATGATAATAAAGATATAGTGTTTAGCAGATATGAGAGGCATTATGCTGCTATAAAGGACAAGCTCAAAGAGCTATTAATAGCTGCATATAAAATTATAAAAACTGCGCCCTTTACTGTGTCTATCACCGGATCTGGGGGCATGGGGATTGCAAAGGCTTTAGAAATTCCCTTTACTCAAGAGGTTGTTGCCTCCTCCAAGGCCATTAGAACTTATTATCCACACACAGATGTAGCCATTGAGCTGGGAGGAGAAGACGCAAAAATCACCTATTTTAAAGACGGTGTAGAACAAAGAATGAATGGCACCTGTGCAGGGGGAACAGGATCCTTTATAGATCAAATGGCTACCCTACTTAATGTAGAACTTGATGAATTAAATGAATTAGCTAAGAATTATAATACTATTTATCCTATCGCTGCACGCTGTGGTGTCTTTGCAAAAACCGATGTGCAGCCTCTTATTAATGAGGGGGTTGCAAAGGAAGATATCGCTATTTCCATATTCCATGCTGTAGTTGTTCAAACCATAAGTGTTTTGGCCTGTGGACGCCCCATTAGGGGAAATGTTGCCTTTTTAGGTGGACCCTTGTACTTTTTGTCTGAACTGCGAAAGCGTTTTATAGATGTCCTAGAATTAACAGATGAGCAAGTTGTATTTCCGGAAAACTCACAGCTATTTGTTGCTCTTGGAGCTGCCTTGTCGTCTGTGGATGGAGAATTATTTACATTTAATGATTTGTTTGATAGGTTTAAGGGCTTAAGTTTAGAGGCTATTGTAGAATCCACTAGATTAGAAGCTCTTTTTAACAACAGGAAAGAATATGAAGATTTTAAGCGAAGGCATGATAAAAACAAGGTAAGGCGAAAGAGCCTAAAAGATTTTGAAGGTAGGTGCTTTTTGGGTATAGATGCAGGCTCTACCACTAGCAAGGCAGCCCTTATAGACGAGGAAGGGAATTTGCTTTATACCTATTATGGCAGTAATCAAGGAAGTCCACTAAAGTCTACAATTAAGATTTTAAAGGATCTTTATAGTGTTTTACCTCCCAAGGCTCAAATTGCAAATGCCACAGTTACAGGATACGGGGAAGGTCTAATAAAGGCTGCTTTAAATGTGGATATTGGCGAGATTGAAACTATAGCTCATTATAAGGCGGCAGATTATTTTTGCCCCGGTGTAGATTTTATACTGGATATTGGCGGACAGGATATGAAATGTTTAAAGATCAATGATGGTGTTATTGAAAGCATACACCTAAACGAAGCGTGTTCTGCAGGTTGTGGTTCATTTTTGGATACCTTTTCTGAGTCTTTGGGCTTAAGCATAGAAGAATTTGCTTCCAAGGCATTATTTGCCAAGGAGCCGGTTGATCTTGGTTCCCGTTGTACAGTTTTTATGAATTCAAAAGTAAAGCAAGCCCAAAAAGAAGGGGCAACGGTAGAAGATATCTCTGCCGGCCTATCCTATTCTGTTATAAGGAATGCATTGTACAAGGTCATAAAGATAAAAAATCCTAAAGAATTAGGACAGAAAATCGTAGTTCAAGGCGGCACCTTTTATAACGATGCGGTACTTCGCTGTTTTGAAAAGCTAACGGGAAGAGAAGTAATCAGGCCTGATATTGCTGGACTCATGGGAGCCTTTGGAGCGGCACTAATTGCTAAGGAAAGATATGTAGAAGGTCATGAGACCAGCCTGTTGGGTCCAGATGAGCTGAAGGATTTTAACTTCCAAACAAGGGTGGCAAGATGCGGACAATGCTCTAATAATTGCTTACTGACCATTAGCAACTTTGGAAAGGGTAAGAGGTTTATTTCCGGAAATAGATGCGAAAGGGGAGCCGGTAAAGAGAAGGCTGATAGATCTTTACCAAACTTGTTTGAATACAAGTATAACAGGGTTTTTGACTATGAACCCTTGCCCGTAGAAAAGGCGAAGCGTGGAGTAGTGGGTATTCCAAGGGTTTTGAATATCTATGAGAACTATCCTTTCTGGCATACTTTCTTTACTGATCTAGGCTTTAGAGTAGTGCTTTCTGACCAATCTTCCCCGAAAATCTATGAGAAAGGGATTGAAACTATTCCCTCGGAGTCAGTATGCTATCCGGCTAAGATTGCCCATGGGCATGTTATGAACTTGATAGAAAAAGGAGTTAAATTTATATTTTACCCTTGTATTTCCCATGAGCAAAAGGAGGATGAAAGTGCAGACAACCATTTTAACTGCCCTATTGTCCAATCCTATCCGGAGGTTATAAAAAACAATATAGATGAATTAAGGGAAAAAGGCATTCTATATATGAAACCCTTTTTACCCTATGATCATAGGAAAAGGATGGTAACAAGGCTATATGAGGAGCTAAGGGTTTTTGGCATAGATAAAAAAGAAATCAAAAAGAGTGTAGAAAGGGCTTACAGGGAGCAGGATGCCTTTAAGAAAGATATGCAAAGAGCAGGGGAAGAGGCCTTAAAGTTTATAAGAGAGAAGGGTATAAAGGGCATTGTACTGGCTGGACGACCCTATCATATAGATCCAGAAATCAACCATGGTATACCGGAACTTATTAATTCCCTAGGCATGGCAGTTTTGACAGAGGACTCTGTAGCCCATCTGGGCAAGGTGGATAGGCCATTGCGGGTTGTGGATCAATGGGCTTATCATTCCAGGCTTTATAGGGCTGCCAGTTTTGTTGGTAAGCACAAGGACTTGGAATTGGTGCAACTTAATTCTTTCGGATGTGGATTAGATGCTGTAACTACAGATCAGGTAGAGGAGATATTAAAGGGTTACTCCAAGGTCTATACTGTTATTAAAATTGATGAAGGTAATAACCTGGGTGCAGCAAGAATCAGGCTTCGTTCCCTAAAGGCTACCATAGAGGAAAGGGAGAAAAATAATATAGAGCTTAAGAGGATTGATAATAAATATAGGAGAATTGAGTTTACCAAGGAAATGCGGGACAAACACACCATATTAGCACCGGAGATGTCCCCTATTCATTTTGAATTATTACAAAAGGCATTAAATTATTCTGGATATAACATTGTGGTACTCCCTTCACAGGATAAAGAAGCAGTGGAGATAGGTTTAAAATATGTCAACAACGACGCCTGTTATCCGGCTATACTGGTGACAGGCCAGATAATAGAAGCACTTAAGTCAGGTGAATATGATATTAATAATACTTCAGTAATTATCACCCAGACTGGCGGCGGATGTAGGGCTACAAACTATATTGGCTTCATACGAAAAGCTCTGAGAGATGCCGGATTTGAACATGTACCTGTTATATCCCTTAATGCCAACGGTATGGAGAAAAATTCTGGCTTTAAAATAACCCCGGCAGCCCTTAATAGGGCAATGATGGCCATAACCTATGGGGACGTTCTAATGAATGTCCTATACAGGGTAAGGCCCTATGAGAAAATGCCCGGCTCTGCCAATGCTCTATATAGAAAATGGGCGGAAAAATGCATAGATTCCCTAGAAAGGGCGGATTGGAAAACCTTTAAACATAATATAAACTCTATTGTAAGGGAATTTGATGAGCTGGAGATAACAGACGAAGTAAAGCCCAGAGTGGGGCTGGTGGGGGAAATACTTGTAAAGTTTCATCCTACTGCCAATAACAATGTAGTAGATATTGTTGAAGATGAAGGAGCAGAAGCAGTAATGCCTGGGTTAATGGACTTTTTACTATATTGCGCATACAATACTGATTATAAATATAAGTATATGTCTGGCAGAAAGAGTGCCCAAGTTTTAGGTAAGGTTGCCATTAAAGGTATGGAACTTTATAGAAGTGTTTATAGAAAGGCTGTAGAAAAGACAGAAAAGTTTATGGTTCCCCAGCCTATAGAGGAGATTGCAAAAGGAGCTTCAAAGGTACTATCCTTAGGTCACCATACCGGTGAGGGCTGGTTCTTAACAGGGGAAATGGTGGAGCTCATTGAAAATGGAGTTAAAAATATTATTTGTATGCAACCCTTTGCCTGTCTGCCAAACCACGTCACCGGCAAGGGTATGATAAAGGAATTGAAGCGTGTTTTCCCTGGAACTAATATCGTAGCTATTGACTATGATCCAGGAGCTAGTGAGGTAAACCAACTAAATAGGATAAAGCTGATGATTTCCACTGCTTTTGAAAACTTGAGAGAGGATAAAAAAGCTCAAATCAAGTCCCCAGCTAGAAAAGACTTGGAAAAAGCAGGAAGTTTTGCTTAAAAGTAGTCCCAGGCTGAGTAGGCAGATAGCCAATCAAGTAAATTAATAGCTTTCAAAGATGAAAAACCCCTATCGGGTAAGCTACTTACCCAATAGGGGTTTTTTATACTTGTATGTTTATGCCAATGGAGTTTCTGCCATGGCCTTATAGATTCTATATCTTTCTTTGGCATCCTCTTCGGCTTTCTTGAAGAACTCCTCAGCAACTTCTGGGAAGGTCTTGGCCAAGGAAGTATAACGTACTTCTGTCTTCAAGAAATCCTGGAAGGATTCTGTAGGCTCTTTTGAATCCAGGATGAAGGGGTTCTTGCCCTCTTCTTTTAGTAGTGGGTTGTAGCGGTATAGATGCCAGTAACCGCATTGTACAGCTTGCTTGCTTCTAGCAGAGCTGTTACCCATTCCGCCTCTGATACCATGTGCAATACATGGTGAGTAGGCTATGATTAGGGATGGTCCTGGATAAGCCTCTGCTTCCTTGATAGCCTTAATGGCCTGGTTCATATCGGCACCTAAAGCGATCTGAGCAACGTATACATAACCGTAGCTCATGGCCATACGTCCTAGATCCTTCTTGCGGATTCGCTTACCGGCTGCTGCAAACTTAGCTACAGCTGCTGTAGGTGTAGACTTGGAAGCCTGACCACCTGTGTTGGAGTATACCTCTGTGTCGAATACTAATACGTTTACGTCTGCACCTGATGCCAGTACATGATCCAGTCCGCCATAGCCTATATCGTAAGCCCAGCCGTCTCCACCTAAGATCCACTGGGATTTCTTTACTAGGTATTGTTTGCGATCAAGGATAGCTTTAACGGTCTCGTTATCCTTGTGCTTCTCAAGCAATGGCAGTAGCTCTTTTGTTGCAGCTTGGGATTCTTCTCCCTTATCCTTGTTCTCTAGCCAGTTGTTTAGGGCTGCAGTAAGCTCTGCATCAATATTTTGTTCTATTGCTTCTTGTGCAAGTTGTGCCAGCTTATCTCGATTTTGCTGTACACCTAGGAACATACCGTATCCATACTCTGCATTATCCTCAAAGAGTGAGTTAGCCCATGCAGGTCCACAACCTTCCTTGTTGGTTGTATAAGGACTTGATGGATAGGATCCTCCCCAGATGGAACTACATCCGGTAGCGTTAGCAATGATCATACGGTCTCCAAATAGCTGAGTTATTAGCTTAGCATAAGGAGTTTCACCGCAACCTGCACACGCTCCTGAGAACTCAAGTAGTGGCTCTTGGAACTGGCTGCCCTTAATGGTGAACTTATCCATTAAGTCCTTCTTAGGAGTAACTTCATTGATAGCATAGTCCCAAAGTGGTTTTTGTTTTTCTATCTGAGTATCAATAGGTTTCATAACTAATGCCTTATTCTTAGCGGGGCATACGTTAGCACATACGCCACATCCAGTACAATCAAGGGGACTGATTTGAATTCTGTATCCAAGTCCTTTGAAGTTTCTGCCTATAGCAGGCTTGGTTTCAAAGTCCTCAGGTGCATTAGCCATTTCCTCTTCATTAAGTAGGAAAGGTCTAATTACTGCATGAGGGCAAACCAAGGAGCACTGGTTACATTGGATACAATTTTCAATCTGCCATTCAGGAACATGGGTAGCTATACCTCTCTTTTCATAAGCCGCAGTTCCTGCAGGCATGGTACCGTCTTCAATACCCACGAAAGCACTAACTGGTAGGCTGTCACCTTCCTGCTTGCTGATAGGATCTAAGATGTTCTTAATAAAGTCTGGTCTTGTGTCTTCTCCTGTAGCGGTTTCTTCATCTACTGCATCAGCCCAGCTTGCAGGTACATCTACTTTAATTAGAGCATCTAGAGCTTGGTCTACAGCGTCCCAGTTCATCTTAACAATGTGTTCGCCTTTTCTACCATAGGTTTTTTGGATAGCATCCTTTAGGTATTTAATAGCGTCATCAACAGGGATAATGTTGGCTAGCTTGAAGAAAGCAGTCTGCATTATCATGTTGATTCGGCCGCCTAGACCTACTCTCTCAGCAATGCTAACAGCATCGATGATATAGAAGTTAATATCGTTTTCAGCTAAATATCTCTTAATGGAAGCTGGAAGCTTCTCATCTAGCTCTTCAGGATTCCAGGTGCAGTTAAGTAGGAAAGTACCACCTTTTACAAGTCCCTTGAGGATATCAAACTGATGTACATAAGCTGCGTGATGGCAAGCAATGAAATCAGCTTCATCAATTAAATAAGTAGATTTAATAGGCTGCTTTCCAAAGCGTAGATGGGAAACAGTTACCCCACCAGATTTTTTGGAGTCATAGGAGAAGTATGCCTGAGCATATAGATCGGTATTATCTCCGATAATTTGGATAGCATTTTTATTAGCACCAACGGTACCGTCAGATCCTAGACCCCAGAACTTGCAGCGTACAGTTCCTTCAGGGGATGTATCTATACGTTCAGAAGGAGTCAAGGAAGTATTGGTTACGTCATCTATAATTCCTATGGTGAATCCATCTTTAGCGTCATCTGTCTTTAAGTGGTCGTATACAGCTTTAATGTGGGTAGGAGTAGTATCCTTGGAACCTAAGCCGTATCTTCCGCCAATGACGCAAGGAGCATTTTCTCTTCCATATAGTATAGATTTTATGTCTTGATATAGAGGCTCTCCAGCAGCACCAGGTTCTTTAGTACGGTCAAGTACTGCAATCTTCTTAACTGTTGATGGTAGTACGTCAAAGAAGTACTTCTCAGAGAAAGGTCTGTATAGATGTACCTTAATTAGACCTACTTTTTCTCCCCTGGCTAATAGGTAATCAATGGTTTCTTCGATAGTCTGAGTTACAGAACCCATAGCAACAATTACATACTCTGCATCTGGAGCACCATAATAGTTGAAGGGCTTGTACTCTCTGCCAGTTAGTTCAGAGATTTTCTTCATGTAATCAGCTACAATATCAGGCACTGCATTATAGAATGGATTGGATGCTTCTCTAGCTTGGAAAAATACGTCAGGGTTTTGAGCTGTTCCTCTGGTTACAGGATTTTCAGGATTTAAGGAATTCTTACGGAACCTGTCAACAGCTTCATAGTCAACCAAGGAAGCTAGCTCATCATACTCTAAGACTTCAATCTTTTGATATTCGTGGGAAGTACGGAATCCGTCAAAGAAATGTAAAAAAGGCACTCTGGATTTAATAGCACTTAGGTGTGCTACTCCTGCCAGATCCATAACTTCCTGAACACTACCTGAAGCAAGCATTGCAAACCCAGTTTGGCGGGTAGCCATTACGTCTGAATGATCCCCAAAAATAGATAGTGCATGAGATGCTACAGCACGAGCACTTACATGTATAACTCCTGGTAGCAATTCACCGGCCATCTTATACATATTTGGAATCATCAAGAGTAGTCCTTGTGATGCTGTAAAGGTGGTAGCAAGTGAACCAGTAGCCAAAGCACCATGCATAGCACCGGCAGCTCCAGCTTCGGATTGCATCTCAGTCAACTTTACAGTCTGTCCAAATATATTTTTGCGACCGTATGCACTCCACTCATCTACTACTTCTGCCATGTTAGAAGATGGAGTAATGGGGTAGATGGCAGCCACATCAGTAAAGGCATAGGCCACATGAGCGGCGGCTGTATTACCATCCATAGTCTTCATTTTTTTACCCATATGAATGACCCTCCTATATAAGTACTACTAATAACTATATAATAAAGTTATTATACACATGTTGAAACATGCCCATTACAATTCTATTACGGAAAAGTAGATTTGTAAAGGGTATATTCCGAAAAGGATAAATATTTGTCTAATTTTTATCAAAGTCCCACACTAGATTACCATTAGTTGTAAAATATTTTTTCAAAAAGTTAGTTATAGGAATAATAAAGAAATTTTTGGGAATTATTTATATGTGCTAACCATTAATAGAGTACTGTGAAAGGGTACTATGCTGACCTTATATAATCAAAAAACAGTAAATATATTATTGCATTTTTATAATATACCTTTCTATAGTTGCCATTCACATACTATTCTATAATTGCCATTTACATACTATTCTATTATTGTCATTTACATGTTTTTATGATTAATAACTGTTTGTTTCATCACTGAACTGGAGAAAACAAAAATAATAAATAATATGATTGAAAAGAATATTAAAAGGGTATATAATAATAGACAACATACCCTAGGGGGGTATAGTGTATAATGATTATTGAATACATTTACCGAATTTGTCTTTATAAAGGAGTTTATTTAAGGGAGTGAAATGTATGGCCATTAAGAAGGAAGTTTTAAAGATAGATGGCATGACTTGTACTGCTTGCGCCAGAGCAGTGGAAAGGAAAGTAAGAAAGCTAGAAGGAGTCGAAGAAGCTAGCGTAAATTTTGCCACTGAAGCTTTAACTGTAGAATATAATGAAGGGATGAATCTTGATAAAATTAAAAAAGCAGTAGAAGAAGCAGGCTATAAGGTAAGGGAAGAGAAGCAAAATCGCCAAGTGATCATTCCCATTGAAGGTATGACCTGCGCTGCTTGTTCTAGAGCAGTAGAAAGAGCCCTAGGAAAGTTGGAAGGCGTAGAAGAGGCCAGCGTTAATTTGGCAACGGAAAAAGCCAAAGTAGTATATGATCCTAGCATAGTAAGATTATCCCAAATTAGGGAAGCTATTATCAAGGCGGGCTATAAGCCTTTAGAGATTCAGACTGAAAGTCAGGCTGATGTTAGAAGGCAACAAAGGGAAAAGGAAATATCCACCATGTGGACTAAATTTATAGTTTCCCTTATCTTTACTGTGCCCTTATTCTACATCGCTATGGGGCATATGGTAGGGTTGCCGGTTCCCAGGTTTATGGATCCAGAGATAAATCCCCTTAATTTTGCTCTGGTTCAGCTATTTCTAACCATTCCTACCATGGTAGCTGGATATAAGTTTTATACTGTAGGCTTTAGAACCATGTTTAAAGGAAGCCCCAATATGGATTCTTTGGTAGCTATGGGCACCTCGGCTGCCTTTATATATGGTTTGTACGCCATATGGCGCATCCTTCAAGGAGATGTGGAATATGCTGGTCACCTATATTTTGAATCTGTGGCTGTTATCATCACCTTGATACTCTTAGGCAAGACCCTAGAAACTGTGGCCAAAGGCAGAACCTCTGAAGCCATTAAAAAGCTTATGGATCTGGCTCCCAAGATGGCTACAGTAATACAAGATGGGAAGGAAATTACAATCCCTATAGAAGAGGTGGAGCCAGGGGATATAGTTGTAGTAAAACCAGGGCAAAGCATACCCGTAGACGGTGAGGTAGTTGATGGGCTAACATCCGTTGACGAATCCATGCTTACTGGAGAGAGTATTCCAGTAGAGAAAAAAGTAGGGGATACTGTAGTAGGAGGCAGTATCAACAAGACCGGTTCAATTCATTTTAGAGCCACCCGGGTAGGCAGCGACACAGCCCTTGCTCAGATAATTAAGCTGGTAGAAGAGGCACAAGGCAGCAAAGCTCCTATTGCCAAAATGGCGGATATTATATCCGGTTATTTTGTACCTATAGTACTTGCCATTGCAGCAGTGGCTGGCCTTGCCTGGTGGATAAGTGGAGAGTCTGCTGTGTTCTCTCTTACCATATTTATATCAGTACTGGTTATTGCCTGTCCCTGTGCCTTAGGCTTGGCTACCCCCACAGCTATAATGGTGGGAACAGGTAAAGGTGCTGAATACGGAGTTTTAATAAAAAGCGGTGAGGCCCTTGAGATTGCTCACAAAGTTGATACTGTAGTGCTTGATAAGACAGGTACCATAACCCTAGGACAGCCCAAAGTAACAGATGTATTGGTATATGGAGATATGGATGAAGATGAGCTGCTGCGCTTGGCTGCATCAGCGGAGAAGGGTTCAGAACATCCTTTAGGTGAAGCCATTGTGGAAGCTGCCCAAGAGAAGGGCGTGGAATTAGAAGCCTTAGATAGCTTTAACGCAATACCGGGGCATGGGATTGAGGCCCAAATAGCAGGTAGGAACATGCTGCTGGGAAATAGGCGCTTGATGGATGAGAGAAAGGTTGAGTTAGGAGAGGCTTTAGAGCAGTGGGAAAGGCTGGCTGAAGAGGGCAAAACTCCTATGTATATAGCCATAGACGGGAAGCTGGCTGGTATTATTGCTGTAGCCGATGTATTAAAGGATAGTAGTTATGATGCCATCAAAGCTCTCCATAGACTGGGACTAGAAGTAGTTATGATCACTGGTGATAATCAGCGTACCGCCCAGGCAATAGCGAAACAGGTAGGTATAGATAGGGTGCTGGCGGATGTTCTTCCCCGGGATAAGGCCAATGAGGTGAAAAAGCTTCAGCATCAGGGCAAAAAAGTTGCCATGGTGGGAGACGGTATCAATGACGCACCAGCTTTAGCTCAGGCTGATATAGGTATCGCTATTGGTTCAGGTACTGATGTGGCCATGGAGTCAGCTGATATAGTACTTATGAGAAGCGATCTTATGGATGTATCCACTGCTATTGAACTGAGCAAGAGGACAATAAGCAATATCAAACAGAATTTATTCTGGGCCTTTGCCTACAATACGGCGGGGATACCCATAGCAGCAGGGCTGCTACACATATTTGGAGGACCCCTGCTAAATCCTATGATTGCAGCCGCAGCAATGGCCTTTAGTTCTGTATCTGTAGTAACCAATGCCTTAAGGCTTAGAAGGTTTAAGCCTAGTAATTAGGCTGTTGTGCTAATTCATTTTACCATGGTAAATCGATCTTTTTTACCTTCGTAATGATTGTTAATCCTTTACGATAGGTATGAAAATAAAAAGACAAACAAATTAACAGATTTTTAACAAGAAAAGGAGGATAAAAATGAAGAAAAAGCTATATATTGAAGGCATGAGCTGCCAACATTGTGTTATGCACGTTACTAATGCTTTAAAGGAGTTAGAAGACGTGGAATCAGTAGAGGTAAACTTAGAAGGCAAGTATGCCATAGCAGAGCTAGCCAAAGACCTGGATGAAGCTGTATTTAAGGATGCATTAGACGATGCCGGCTATGATCTTGTTAAAGTGGAAGATATATAGTCATAAAGGCTATTGAATTATTATAGATATTAGCTTTTCATTCAATTGCTAACTTAGAAAATATATGCCAAGAAAATGTGATCTAAGTTTTTGAATGAAATCAGTGAAGATGTTGGTTTATTATGTTAGGATACAGGAAAATGGTTGTTGGGAAAGCTCTACAAGGCTTCTCAACAGCCCATTTTCCTCAAATTTTATGATTAAAAGATACTATAATTATACTAAGTTATTATATTAGCAATATTTATCTTTTATTATTGAGAGCAGGGAGAGGGTAAAATGCATAGGGATAAGAACAGTCCCATATTTAGAAATTTGAAAATAGCCAGGGGCCAAGTGGATGGCATAATCAAGATGCTGGAAGAGGGCAGATATTGCATTGACGTTTCTAGACAAATTATGGCTACTATATCCATATTGAAGAAGGTTAATGCTGAAATCCTTCATGATCATATGAAGGGATGTGTCAAAAGAGCTATTTTAGAGGGTGGTGGAGATGAGAGCCTGGAGGAAGTATTGGAGATAATGAGAAAGTATATATAGCCTAGTAATACTAATGGATATAGGCATCTACCACTTGTGCTACGTAGTCGTCCTGTCCAGATTTTGCGATTACAGTAATGGATGGGCTTACTTTATTTGAGATTTTAATCCTGTATGTTTCTGTCCCATCCCTATTCCACTCTTCATCTTTATACAACTCATGGTCTCTGTCAATAACGATTTCATTTCTTGTTGCAACCTTATAATCTTCCAGAATACCTATAATTCTATTTTCTAATTCTCCTGTTGGACATTGTAGTGTTTTTATTCTTTCTACGGCTTTCTCTAGATTTGGCATATTGAATCCAACCTTTCTTTAATTATAATTTCATATAGTATTTCCCCTTATATGCAATCTGATACTTATGTGATCAAGTCACAGACATATTCTAAAAACTAAGTATAATGAAGATAAATCACTAATAGCTGGGGGGAATATAAGAAGATGAGACAAAAATGGATTCTTCAGGCTATGCTCTTAGGAGCTGTATTTTTCTTGGCAGTATTAATAATCAAACCTATAGGAGTATCCACTCAGTTTAGCGTTTTATCCGGGATAGTTCACAGCACCATTGATCCAAATGTGATAACAGTAGATGAGAGTATAGATAGTGGATACAGAAGTACAAATGCTTATTATGATAAGAGTGAAGGAAAACTAGCTAAAAGTATAAAACACCCCATTAATTATGATTTTGTATTTGTGCTGGCTATACCTTTAGGAGCTTATCTTGCCCACTTATTAAGACGTAAAAAGACCAATACACAAAACACCCATGAAGAAGTTTATAGTGAACCTATACCTGAATTGCCAAAGGTTAAAGGAAACTTTTGGCGCACCTATGCTCCCAGTTTTTTAGGAGGATTTATTATACTATTTGGCGCTAGAATGGCAGATGGTTGTACTAGTGGCCATATGATGAGTGGTATGATGCAAGGTAGTGTTAGTGGATATATTTTTGCAGCAGCTGTCTTTTTAACGGCAATTCCAACGGCCATAATTGTGGAGAAGTTAAGCTTGAGAAAGGTGGGTAAATGACATGAGGATATTATTAGCTATTATTCTAGGCGGGTTATTTGGCTTTGCATTGCACTTTGCCGAAGCTTCCAACCCAAAGAAGATAACTCAGATGCTTAGACTTCAAGATCTATCCTTGATGAAGATCATTGTTTTTGCAATAGGATTTGCAAGTACATTACTGTTTTTTGCAGACTTGGTAGGTATATTTGATATATCACATTTAAGCATTAAAGGGGTTCATTTAGGGGTTATCCTTGGAGGTTTAATCTTCGGGATAGGATTTGGTAGTGTCGGATCTTGCCCTGGCACCTGTGTGGCGGCATCCACAGGTGATGGCTTTAAAAAAGCACTGGCTACAGTTTTAGGAGGTTTAGTAGGAGCCTTTGTATTTTCTATAAGTTACGGCTGGTTTAAAGATCTGGGACTGTTTTCGGTTATGGATTTGGGTAAATTGACCTTATTTAGTATTTCAGATGAATTTCCTTCCTTATTCAGCATGGGATTTATAGGTCTATTAATCACCGGAGTATTGTTTATGGCAATAGCTGTATTACTGCCTACTAATCCGTCCTTTGGAAATTCTACTGTAACAGAAACAAAACAGACAGATATTGGGGATTTGTGATAAGTAGTAAGTAAATTAAATTTGCCTAATATACAACAAATCGTGGCAGATAATCTATGGCCACGATTTATTTTTTAAGTTATATTAAACTTCTAAGCTTTTCTTTATCTATAATCTTGATAGAACCTCGAGATAATTCTACAATCCCCTCATTGGCAAAGTATTTTAGCATGCGAGAAACAACCTCACGGGCGCTTCCCATGTATCTTGCTATTTGTTCATGGGTTAGGCGTATAGTATCACTACCGGTTTTTGAAATTTCATCCATGAGAAATACAGCAAGACGCTTATCAAAGCTCATAAATAGGATTTGCTGCATTGCCCACATAACATCTGAAAAGCGATCAGCTGCTATTTTATAAGAAAAATTCTCCACATATATATTCTGCTGAGATAGCTTATCAAAAGTAGAAGAATCAAGCAGTAAAATCTCACAATAGGATTCTGAATCTATATGGACATCAAAAGTGATGTTCTCTAGCAGGCAAGAAGCAGATAGTATGCAAACATCACCTTTATAAAGCCTGTAAAGGGTTATTTCTCTGCCTTCCTCTGATAGAATATATACCCGTAATACTCCTTTCTTTACAAGAAAAAGTCCTGCACAATCATAATCACCCCTATGAATACTGTCACCTGGCTGATATTGTAAAACCGAAATGTTATTTAAAACTAATTCCTTTTGAGATTCATTTAAATGATTCCAAAAACCATAACTGGAACTCAATAAGTCAATATCTTGAGGGGATAGCATGTGATCACATCCTTGTTTTTTTATACATATAGTGGTCTATTATAACATATTAAAAACAACATAAATTAGAAATAATAAATTTCAAAAGCTTATATAATGGAGGTATAGTGATATTTCTAAGAAAGGTGGGAAGATAAAATGAAATTTTGTTGGATCACATAAGAGTCAAAGATTTAAATGAATCAATTAAATGAATTCTTTTTCACATAATATGTAAGATAGTAATAATTATACATAAATAGATTTAAAAAGGAGTATATTCGTTTAAAAGGTGATTGACAATTGTAGGGGAAGGTATATATAATATTAAAAACCACTTTAACGTGGTAAAAGAGAAGAGTGTTAAATAATAAAATATATATAAAGGGAGGAAATGAAATGAAAAAATCTATATACACTGGACTTTTACTTT
>CALKWV010000006.1 GCA_938003915.1 uncultured Bacillota bacterium
CAATCAATTCGGATATGAGAGGTAGACTCCAGGGGGTAATTTTAGAACAGTATGAGCAAATCCTAAGCGAAGAGGAATAGGCTTCAAGGGAGATTTTTCTCCTTTGAAGCTTATTTCATGTGCCCAAATTTACATTGAAATTTACCGTGGGATTGACATATAATAAACAAGGAAGAATCTTAAATATAAAGGGAGAGTCGTATGGGAAATAAAATATTTGCGGTTATAATGGCGGCGGGGGATGATGCTAGGATGAAGTCTTCCCTGCCTAAAGTCATGCACAAAATTTGTGGACACCCCATGATTGAATACGTAGTAGATGCAGTTTTAGCTGTTGCTAACTGTGAACCCATTGTTGTACTGGATGATAAAGGGGAAGATATTAAAAAAATTTTAGGTTCTGATATCAAGTATGCCTACCAGCATGAATGTTTAGGTACTGGCCATGCTGTTATGATGGCCCGGCATTATCTAGAAAATCAGACAGGATATGTCCTGGTGCTAGGGGGAAATATTCCCTTGATTACCTCAAAGACTTTACAAAACTTAGTGGATTACTGCATAAATGGCAATTATGATGCAGTAGCCCTTTCTGCATTATTTGAAAATCCCAATGGTTATGGTAGAATTGTACGGGACATAGCTGGAGATTTTCAGAGAATTGTTGAGCATAAGGATGCCACTGAAGAGGAAAAGTTAATTAAGGAGATAAATAGCTCTATATACTGTTTTAGTATTCCTGAGCTTTTAGAGGGTTTGAGCAAACTGGAGAATAATAATCCACAAGGCAGCTACTATTTGACTGATGTACTAGGTATTTTAAAGGAGCAAGGCAAGAGAATAGGAGTTTATACCGTATATGATTCCAGTGAAGTTATGGGAGTTAATACCCGAATTCAACAGGCCGAAGCTCACAAAATTTTAAATCGCCGTATAAACTTTGGCCATTTGGAAAACGGAGTAACTTTAATGGATCCAGACAATACTTATATAGGACCCTATGTAAAAATAGAGAAGGATGTAATTATTTATCCGGGTAACGTCCTGGAAGGGCACACCACCATAGGAGAAGGGACCATTTTATATCCCAATAATCGTATAGTAGATTCCATTATAGGCAAGGAAACCCAGATCCAAAGCTCGGTGATACTGGAAAGCCAGATTGGAAATGGTAGTACCGTAGGTCCCTTTGCTTACCTTAGACCAGGTAGTCAAGTAGGCAATAATGTGAGAATTGGTGACTTTGTTGAGGTAAAGAATTCAAAGATCGGCGATGGAACCAAGATCTCCCATCTAACCTATGTGGGAGACGGCGAGGTAGGAAAGAATGTGAATTTAGGCTGTGGAGTTGTGTTTGTCAACTATGATGGAAAGAAGAAGCATAAAACCATTGTAGAAGACAATGCTTTTGTGGGATGTAATACCAATTTGGTGGCACCAGTTAGGGTAAAAAAGAATTCTTATATAGCAGCAGGCTCCACCATAACTGATGATGTTCCCCAAAATGCACTAGCCATAGCCAGAGCTCGTCAGGTTAATAAGGAAAACTGGGTAATAAAGAAAAAAAATGAAACGGAGGAAAACTGATGATAGCCCACGGTACAAGCATAAAAATATTTGCTGGCAACTCAAATCCCAAATTAGCGCAGGATATTGCCAAGCATGTAGGTATTCCAATGGGGAATTCCGATGTAACTACTTTTAGTGATGGAGAAATAAGTGTAAATATATATGAAACCGTGAGGGGTGCTGATGTATTTGTAATTCAGTCCACCTGTTCACCTGTAAACGACAACCTAATGGAAATGCTCATAATGATAGATGCGTTTAAAAGAGCGTCAGCAGGCAGAATTACAGCAGTAATACCCTATTATGGTTATGCCAGACAGGATCGAAAGGCCAAGGCAAGAGATCCTATTACAGCCAAGCTGGTAGCCGATCTTATTACCACTGCTGGAGCTGATAGGATATTGACCATGGATCTACACGCTTCACAGATCCAAGGCTTTTTCTCTATACCGGTAGATCACCTGTTAGGAGTACCTATACTGGCTCAGCATTATTTGGAGCGAGGTTTTGAGGATGAAGATGTGGTAATAGTCTCCCCAGATATTGGAAGCGTTACTAGAGCCAGAAATATTGCCAACCGCCTCAATGCTCCTATTGCTATTGTGGACAAGCGTAGGCCCAGAGCCAATGTGGCTGAGGTTATGAATATTATCGGAGATATAAAGGGCAAGAAAGTCCTATTGGTTGATGACATGATAGATACAGCTGGAACCCTGGTTCAAGGGGCACAAGCCTTAATAGAAAACGGGGCAAAGGAAGTCTATGCCTGTGCTACCCATGGGGTTTTATCAGGTCCGGCTATTGAAAGGATACAAAACTCCCCCATCAAGGAATTAGTAATTACCGATACCATACCTCTACCACCGGAAAAACAGATTGACAAGATCCGGGTTCTATCTGTAGCACCTATATTTGCAGAGGCAATAGATAGGATATACGAGGATTTACCGGTAAGTATTCTTTTCGAATAGGTGATAGATGGTGTATATAATTGCAGGACTAGGTAATCCAGGATTAAGATATACGAATACTCGCCACAATGTAGGCTTTATGGTCCTAGATATGTTGGCAGACAAGCTGGGTATAGAGGTAAATAAAGCAAAACATAAAGCCCTTATAGGTGAAGGTAGTTTTGCAGGAGAGAAAATTGTACTGGCCAAACCCCAAACCTATATGAATCTTAGTGGGGAAAGCATTTTAGAGCTTAAAAATTGGTATAAAGTTGAGGATTCTAGAATTATTATCATATATGATGACATAGATTTAGATATAGGGGTGCTTCGTATACGCCCCTCCGGCAGTGCCGGAACTCATAATGGGATGAGGTCTATTATATCCCATCTAAAAAGCCAGGATTTTCCCAGGGTGCGTTTGGGTATAGGAAGACCACCTGCAGGTTGGGATTTAAAGGATTATGTACTTTCCACCTTTAGAGATGATGAGATTCCAAAGCTAGAGGATGCCTGCCAAAGGGCAGTAGAAGGCGTGGAGTTAATTATAACCAGAGGGGTCAACTATGCCATGAGCCGATGTAATGGATGACTTAGGTAAGAGGTGATTATTTGACTGTAAAGTGGCTGGATCCCATGATGAGATGGGATGAATTTACAAGACTTAGGAAGGCGGTCCGAGAAGGGAAGGGCCCTACTTTGGTTTTTGGGCTTTCAGACTCTCAAAAAAGCCATGCAATATCCAGCCTGTTATTTCCATTGGACAGGCAATGCCTGTATGTAACTTATAGCGATATTCAAGCCAAGAAGCTTTATGAGGACTTTGAATTTTATCTTGGGGACAAGGTTATGTACCTGCCTCCCCGAGATATAGTATTTTATGATGTAGCTGCCCATAGCACTCAGCTATCAGGTCAGCGTTTAAGGGTGTTGGAGGCCCTGGTTTTGGCTAAGCAGCAGCTGGTGGTGACCTCCATAGAGGCTCTTTTGTGTATTCAGACACCCCCCTCCATCTTTAAGGCAGGGCTCATAAGCATAGAAGTGGGGCAGGAAATACCAATGGATGCACTGGCTCATAGCCTGGTAGGTATGGGTTATGAAAGAGTACCCAATGTTGAAGGTAGAGGTCAGTTTAGTATAAGGGGAGGCATCTTGGATATATTCCCCATGACCCAGGATAGCCCCTGCAGGATAGAATTTTTTGGCGATGAGGTAGATTCCATACGTCATTTTGACCTTCTATCACAGCGCTCTATTGACAAGCTTAGTAGCTTATCCATATCTCCTGCCAGGGAACTGGTTTTATCTAGGGATACCCTAAGCAAGGGACTAGTTAGAATAGAGAAAGACCTTTCCAAAACTATAGGCAAGAGTAAAAATTCTAAGAATGAAAAACTAAAAGGTAAAATAGACTCCTTGATAGAAAGTGTACAGCAAGGGGTTTTCTATAAAAATCTAGAAAACTATTTTTCCTTTTTCTATCCTGAAAGAAACACGGTTTTGGACTATATTGATTCAGCAGGACTCATAGTTTTAGACGAACCCTCACGAATCAGGGAAAGCTTCGAAAACTGGGAACAGGGCTTTATGGAGCAATTTAAAAGCTTGCTGGAAGATAGGGAAGTGCTGCCTGAGCAAAGTAAGCTCTTTATTGATTATGAGGAGTTTCTGTCTGGGATAGGGCAATATAATCAGCTGGCCCTTCAGGCCTTACCAAAATCAGTGCCAGACTATTCTCCAAAGTCCATATATAATTTTTCATCTAGGGGTATTCCTTCCTATCATGGAAAGATAGATGTGTTGGTGGAGGATTTAAAATATTGGCGTGATCACCAATACTCCGTAATCCTTTTTGCAGGGAATACTTCCAGGGCAAAAAACCTGGTGTCAAATCTTTATGATAAGGGTATAGAGGCTATTTTTAGCCCCAACATAGAGGGAGGAATCCTAGCTAGGCAGATAGTGGTGCTGCCTGAGAGCATTAGTTCAGGTTTTGAATATCCGGAGGCTAGATTTGCCCTAGTTAGTGATAAGGAAATTTACGGGATAGGCAAGGACAAAAAGGCTAGGAAAGCTCCATCAAAAAAGGGCAAGCTAGATCCCTTTACCGATCTTAAGGTAGGGGATTATGTAGTTCATGAAACCCATGGTATAGGCAAATACCTTGGAATAGAGACCTTAGTAGTAAATGATCAGAAGCGGGATTATTTAAATATCAAATATAGTGGTACTGACAGGCTATATATTCCTACAGATCAGGTAGACGTAATCCAACCCTATATAGGCATAGATGATAAGCCTCCCAAGTTATCAAAACTAGGGGGCACTGAATGGCAAAGGACAAAGAATAAGGTTCGACAATCAGTTCAGAAGCTGGCTATAGATTTAGTAGAGCTGTATGCTCAGCGGGAAGCTGCCCGAGGTTTTCAGTTTTCCCCCGATACTCCATGGCAAAGGCAGTTTGAAGACATGTTTCCCTATGAGGAAACCCCAGACCAGATAAGGGCAATAAAAGAGATAAAGAGGGATATGGAGAGCAGCAAGGTTATGGATAGGCTGCTGTGTGGTGATGTAGGTTATGGTAAAACAGAAGTTGCCATCCGAGCCGCCTTTAAGGCAGTAATGGACGGTAAGCAAGTGGCATTACTTGCTCCCACAACTCTACTGGCCCATCAGCATTACAATACCTTTATAAGCAGGTTTGAAGAATTTCCGGTAAAGATCCAGGTGCTCAGTCGCTTTAAAAGCCCAGCCCAGCAAAGGGAGATACTAAAGGGCTTAAGACAAGGCGCTATTGATATAATTATAGGCACTCATCGTTTGCTGAGTAAGGATGTGGCCTTTAAGGATTTGGGCCTTTTGATAGTGGACGAGGAGCAGCGTTTTGGAGTAGGGCACAAGGAAACCATAAAAAACCTAAAAAAGAATGTGGATGTGCTCACCCTTACCGCCACTCCCATACCCAGGACTCTTCATATGTCCCTAATAGGTATTCGGGATATAAGCATTATAGAAACTCCACCCGAGGACAGATTGCCAGTACAAACCTATGTTGTAGAGTATAGCGATTCCCTAATAAGGGATGCTATCATGAGGGAGGTCCATCGTGGTGGGCAGGTATATTTTGTATACAATAAGGTAAGAAGCATGGAGCGTATGGCAGAAAGGCTTAGAAGACTGGTGCCTGAGGTTAAGATTAGAATGGCCCATGGTCAAATGAGCGAGTCAGTACTGGAAAAAGTCATGTTGGACTTTTATGACAAAAAGTTTGATGTACTTTTGTGCTCTACCATAATCGAAAGCGGTTTAGATATTCCCAATGCCAATACCATAATTATCTATGATGCAGACTACTTCGGACTATCTCAGCTATATCAGCTGCGAGGCAGGGTGGGAAGATCTAATCGCCTGGCCTACGCTTATCTCACCTATAGGAAGGATAAAATATTATCCGAGGTAGCCGAAAAGAGGTTACGTGCCATAAAGGAGTTTACCGAGTTTGGAGCAGGCTTTAAAATTGCCATGCGGGATTTGGAGATAAGAGGCGCGGGCAATATACTAGGTCCCCAGCAACATGGCCACATGGCTGCTGTAGGCTATGAGCTTTATTGCAAACTCTTGGACGAAGCTGTCAAGAGCTTAAAGGGAGAGCAGCCCCAAAAGACAGTGGATGTAACCGTTGATATAAAGGTAAATGCCTATATTGATAATGAATATATTCCTTTGGAAGGGCAGAAGATTGAGATATATAAAAAGATCGCTGCTATAGAGAATTTGCAAGACAAATATGATGTTGAAGAGGAGCTGGAGGATCGCTTTGGGGATATGCCTTCCCCTGTTATTAACCTAGTAAATATAGCCTATATAAAGGCCTTGGCTGGCAAATTCAACATTGTGGAAGTAACTCATAAGGATAGAGAGGTTATCCTAAGATTATCAGGGTCCAAGGCTATAGACTCTAGAGTATTGATGAGAATCCTAAACGAAAACCGAAACAGGCTAAGATATGATGGAAGAAGAATCCCCATGTTAAAAATATCCCTGCCCAATACCAGCCCCACCACCGCACTGGCGGAAACAAAGGATATTTTAGAGCAGCTCCAAAAAATACAAGAGGAACAAAGCAGATAATGGCTATTGAATCTTTATTTTTTCTGCGGTAGTCATTATTATTGAACAAGGAAAAATGTTACATAAGAGAAAAGAAGTAATGAAGGGAAGATGAAAATGAAACATATAAAAACAACAAGCTTACTACTTGCAATAGTACTGCTACTAGGGCTAGCAGCCGGATGCGGTATAGTGCAGGTAAATCCTGAAAAGGATAGAGCGCAAGTAGTAGCCGAGGTAAATGGAGAAAAAATTTTAAAGGGAGAAGTATTAGATCGCCTGGATAGGGACAAGGCCTTCTATAATCTAACAGATGAAGATATAGAAAATAAAAATAAAAAAGAAGAGATATTAGAAATTAAAAAAGCTATTTTGGATCAAATCGCAACGGAAAAGCTTCTCCTTCAAAAAGCCAGTGAAGCTGGTTTTGAAGTAACAGATGAACTAAGGGAAGAGGCAAAAAGAGAGCTTCAAGACATTAAAAAGGATATAGAACAGCAACTGAGAGAGGCTGATGAGCAAGACCAAGAAGATGAACAGCAGCCTGAGGAAAAGAACTATGAACAAGAAGCCCATGAGTATGTAAATGAACAGATAGCAGCCATGGGCATGACTGAGGATGAGTATATAGAATTTTTGGCAGAGCAAAAATGCATAGAAAAACTTTTCGAAAAAACAGTAGGGGATGTACAGGTATCACAGGAAGAAATAGATGAATATTATAATGAAGAGCTTTCTGTCCAGAAAGAGAACATAGCCTTTGCAGAAACAAGGCCTGTAGTCCTTTATGAGCCTGAAAAGGTAAGGGTTAAGCATGTAGCAATTGAGATACCTAGTGAAAAAACTTCCCAATACCTTGAGCTTATGAATGATGAAAAGGAAGATGAAGCAAAAGAATTACTAAATAAAGAGTTGGAAGCCATAAGGGACGAGGCTAATGAAATACTGGACAAGGTTAAGGCAGGAGAGGATTTTGTAAAGTTGGTAGAGGAGCTTAACCCAGAGTTAGCTGTAGTTATGGAAGAGGGCATAACCACTCACAAGGAAAATTTCTATTTGCCTGAAGAATATTTAGAGGCTGCTTTTAAACTTGACGAAGGAGAAGTATCAGATTTGGTAGCAACTCCTTATGGTTACTATATTATTAAGCTTGAGGAGAAATATCCTGAAAAGACTTATACCCTAGAGGAAAAGAAAGAAGATATTGAAAAGCAGCTAAAAAATCAAAAGCAGCAAGAAAAGTGGAGCGAAATAGTAAGTGAATGGAAAGAAAAATCAATAAAGAAATTTGAGAGACGTCTGTAGCTTATAGATGGACATCCCTTCTTCAACCAGTATTACCATTGTTTTCATGAAAAAATCTATTAAAAGGAAAGTTTTCAAAAGTATTGCATAAAACCACTTCATTAGTAAAATAATATGATTGCAAGGATGGTTTTATGAGTTAATGTATATCAAGGAGGGATGTCTGTGAAAGCAACTGGAATTGTTAGGCGGATAGATGATTTGGGAAGAGTGGTTATCCCCAAGGAAATTCGCCGCACCTTACGGATACGTGAAGGTGATCCATTGGAGATCTTTACGGATCGTGATGGTGAAGTTATATTAAAGAAATATTCTCCTATTGGTGAGCTAAGTGATTTCGCCCAAGAATATGCCGAGTCTTTGCATAATACCCTTGGACATATTGCATGTATAACTGATAAGGATTTTATCATTGCAGTATCGGGAGCTTCCAAAAGAGAATATTATGAAAAATCCATAAGCACTGAAATTGAAGGCATTATGGAAAGCAGAAAGCCGGTGCTGTCAAACCGAAGTCAAAATGATAAATTATATAGCATTGTATCTAATGGAGATGATGCAGGCAAGTATTCATCACAGGTCATAGTTCCCATAGTATCTCAAGGTGATCCCATTGGTACAATAATTCTATTATCCAAGGAAGCCGATACAGATATGGGAGAGGCAGAACTCAAGGTAGCCGAAACAGCAGCAGGCTTTTTAGCAAAACAAATGGAGCAATAGTACAAATGAATAAAAAATAACAAGGGCACTGAAAAATCAGTGCTCTTTTGGTTTAGCAATTCTAACAGTTTTTCTATTTTCATTTTAAGAGTAGATATCCAAAAAAGCTAACTCTAGCCTCTGATAGATAATTTTAGGATTATCTATCAGCTATTTTTTTTGGGATAATTAAAAATAATGCTGTAGTGCTTTTCATAAATCTAAATAGTGATATAATATCAATATGCTTGTTTAAAGGAATGGAGGTTTTCCATGAGTAAAAAATCTTTGGTAAAAGGTGCAGGGATTTTAGCTATATCTGGTTTAATAGTCAAAGTAATCGGAGCGGTGTTTAGAATCCCTCTTATGAATATTATAGGCTCTGAAGGGATAGGGCTCTATCAGATGGCCTATCCAATATATGCTTTTTTATTGGTTGCCTCAACTTCTGGGCTTCCAGTTGCCATATCAAAAATGGTATCCGAAGAACTGGCTGTAGGCAATCACTATGGTGGTTATAAGATATTTAGGATTTCTCGCCGGCTTTTAGTCCTGCTAGGAATAGTTACTTCTATTATTCTGCTTCTTAGCAGCGGCTTAATATCTAGAATTCAAGGCAATCCCAAATCCATATATGCCTTAATGGCAATTTCACCGGCCTTGTTCTTTGTATCTGTTATGTCAGCCTACAGGGGATATTTTCAGGGAATGCATGTAATGTCTCCAACTGCTTTTTCGCAGATTGTAGAACAGCTGGGGAAGCTAATAATGGGACTTACCTTAGCTGCCCTGTGGCTGCCCAAGGGACCAGAGTTTGCGGCTGCCGGTGCCATATTGGGCGTAACCTTAAGTGAAGTAGCTGCCCTGGTTTTGCTTTTGGGAATTTACCGGAGAGAGAAAAGTACCATAATTCGTAATGCCAGGCTTACATATAGAAGATATGAGCAAAAATCATCCCGCAGCATAATCTACAGGCTTATAGAGATAGCTGTGCCTGTTACCATTGGCGCTTCTATAATGCCCCTGGTAAATATGAGCGACCAGGTCATAGTGGTCAATCGCTTGGTTCCAATAATAGATAAAATACCTAATATACCCTATAGCCTACAATCCTTCATGGAATTTGCTGCAGAAAAAGGGGTGCAGATTCCTGCAGGACTTAGTCTGGAGAATATGGCTACATTGATGCCTGAAGTTCATTCTGAGTATGTAAAGATGATAGCCACCCAGCTATATGGCATATTAACAGGGGGAGTAAATACCCTTATCAATTTTCCGGCAGTTCTTACTATAGCACTGGCAATGAGCCTGGTGCCCGCCATATCTGAATCCTATGCTTTAAGGGATATGAGAGGCGTTGCCAACACCACCACTCTAGGAATTCGTCTTACATTGTTGGTTGGCGTACCCGCTGCTGTAGGTCTGGGAGTGTTGGCAGAACCTATTTTAAGAGCTCTCTATAATCTAGAAGAGTGGGAGTACCTCTATGGAAGTCAGCTACTCATGACTCTTTGTGTAGGAGTTATTTTCCTCACCCTAGTGCAGAGCCTAACTGCAATGCTTCAGGGTGTGGGCAAGCAGGGAATACCAGTGCGAAACCTATTTATAGGTGCCTTGTTTAAAGTTGTTATAACCTTTGGGCTAGTGGCAACTCCTAGATGGAATATTCAAGGTGCGGCTATTGGTACTGTGGTATGCTATGGCGTGGCTGCTGTCCTAAACTTTTTGTCTGTTATGAAGTATACAGGCATCAGGGTTTCTGTTAGAGAGTTTTTTGTAAAGCCCCTTATTTCTGTAGCAGTAATGGGAATAGTGGTCCATTATGCCTATAGAATTCTTTTTGCTCAAACTGACAGCAATATAATTAGTCTGGCACTTTCCATTGTTACGGGTATAGTAGTATATGGGATTATGCTTCTTGTTACCAGAGCCATTACTGCTGAAGACTTGGAAACTGTACCCAAGGGCAGATCTATAGCTAGAGTACTAAAGGCTTTAGGATTGCTAAGATGATATTAGACTATTAATTGTCTATTCCAACTGGTTCAATACTTATGAGCTGTATAAGGACGGAGGTTAAGATGAAAAAAAGGATAACAATTGTAGGTCTAGGATCAGGGGATGAGGATCAGCTAACCCTTGGAGCCATTAAGGCTTTGAAGAGGGGATATGTAATACTTAGGACCGGCGATCATGGAGTAGTACCCTTTTTAGAGCGGGAAGGCATATCTTTCATAACCTTAGATCATGTTTATGAAAGCGCACAAAGCTTTGAAGAGGCCTATGCTGCCATGATAGGTATAATATTGGATAAAGCTGAGGACCAAGAGGTAATTTTGGCTGTACCCGGCCATCCCATGATAGGGGAGAGATTGGTACTAGAGCTTTTATCTCAGCTGAATCAACAAGATTTTCAAATAGATATAGTGCCCGGGATTGGCAGGGCTGAAGCTGCCATGGCTGCAGTGGGCAAATATTATGATTCCCAGGGCATAAAGATTATAACTGCATTGGATTTAGATATAAGCCATATAGATACTGATATGACCACCCTTGTATTGGATATAGGCAGTCCCCTAATAGCTTCTGATGTAAAATTAACTCTCCTTAGAGCTTATCCACCTGAGACTTTGGTCTACTTGTGCAAAAATGATCAAAATGCCAAACTTAAGTGTAAAAAAATAGCTCTTTATGAATTGGACAGGCTTAAAGAATACGACCCCACTACTTGCCTTTATATTCCTCCTATAGAGCTTATTAAGCTAGAGGAGTTTGATTTTAAACACCTGGTTAGGATAATGGAAATACTACGCTCTCCAGAGGGCTGTCCTTGGGATAGGGAGCAGACCCATGAAAGCCTAAAACAAAACCTGTTAGAGGAAACCTATGAAGTACTGGAAGCTATTGAAATGGAGGACTATGACAAAATTATAGAAGAGCTGGGAGATCTACTATTACAGATAGTATTCCATAGCCAAATAGGCAAGGAGCACGGGGAGTTTGATATAAGGGATGTTACAACAAGGATATGCCAAAAGATGATAGACAGGCATCCCCATATCTTTGGGGATATTATTGTGAAAGATGCTGAGCAGGTATTGGAAAACTGGGAGGCAATAAAGAAAAAGGAAAAACAGCATACAAGCCATACTCAAGTATTAAAGGACATTCCAGTAATACTTCCCTCCCTAATGCGTGCATATAAAGTTCAGAAAAAGGCTGCATTGGTAGGATTTGACTGGGATTCTATAGAAGATGTAGTTAAAAAGCTTGAAGAAGAGTTATTTGAGCTCAAAGATGCATATGAGAAGGGTCAACAAGAAAAAATAAATGAAGAACTAGGTGATTTATTGTTTTCAGTAGTTAACCTGGCTAGATTTTTGAAGGTAGAACCGGAGCTGGCCTTAAAAGCCACTACTGAGAAGTTTATAGATCGATTTGAATATATAGAGAAAATGGCTCCAAGGCCTTTAGAAGAAATGACCCTGGAAGAGATGGACAAGCTATGGAATGACGCAAAAATAGCATTTTCTAAGGATTTTGATGTATAACTTAAGAAAAAAATGGTAAAGATATGAATGCTCCTCTTAATTTCTAAGAATTTATTTATGGAAATACAAAAAAATATTGGAATTAAGAAGGAATTTGAGGAAAAATAGCGAATAAGCTATAAGACAAATATTCAAGGAGGTTTAAGTTATGAACAAAGCTGAATTAATTGCTGCAGTTGCAGAGAAAAGTGAATTGACAAAAAAAGATGCTGAGAAAGCTGTAAATTCTATTATTAGTGTTATTACTGAAGCTTTAAGCAGAGGTGAAAAAGTGCAGCTGGTAGGATTCGGTACTTTTGAAGTAAGGGATAGGGCTGCAAGAAAGGGAAGAAACCCCCAAACCAAGGAAGAAATTATTATCCCTGCTTCTAAGGCTCCTGTTTTCAAAGCTGGTAAAGCTTTGAAGGACGCTGTACAAGAATAATTTGTCATAAAGGCCGAGATTCCTTGACCAGGAGTTCTCGGTTTTTATCTTTTTTGGTATTATAATCATAATGTACTATTGAACATTTGTGCTTCATCAGTGCTTTAGATAAAACTGAGCCCTAAGTTTTCTAGGACCGAAGCTGTGAAAGGGCTTACTTGTCAATAGCACATTATATTCATAGCAATAAATATTGAACTAGTATAACATATTTATGGATCAATTGTTTAAAGTAAAAACTACAGTAAGGGGTGAAAAAATGAGGATAGACAAATTTTTAAAGGTATCTAGGATTATCAAAAGACGAACCATGGCCAATCAGGCTTGTACTCAAGGTCGGGTCAGTATAAATGGCAAGCTGGCCAAGCCGGGCACTGAAGTCAAGGTAGGGGATAAAATAGAGATTGTCTTTGGAGACCAAGTACGGACCTATGAAGTATTGGATATATCCGAACACGTTGCCAAAAAGGACGCGGCTAGTATGTATCGAATTCTTTAATCTTTGTGTATTTCCCCTAATCTATGTAAATAATAAGTATATCCCATTATCATAGGTTAGGAGGAAATACTATGGTAAATAAAAAAATTAGCTTTATAAAAATAATATGCATATTGTTAATAATGACCTTGCTGGTAGCTTGTTCGGCTATGACAAGGCGGGACAGGGCTAGAGAGCCTGTACCCCAGGATGACACCCGGCAAGGGCAGCCCTTAGGCACAAAAAAGCCCTCTCCAGGCCAAGATGCTCCCAAGAAAGAGACTGCTAAAAAACCTTCCCTACCCAAGGCGCTACAGGCCAGTGATGGGCAGGAGCCTAGCTTAAAGGTATTTATTCAGGAAGAAAATCGTGTTGAAGAAATGAAGCTGGAAGACTATATAAAAAATGTTGTAGCCGGGGAAATAAAAAATGATTGGCCCCATGAAGCTATAAAGGCCCAGGCCATAATAGCCAGAACTTTTGTGCTAAACTTTATTGATGAAAAGGGGCAATCAAAGTATGGTAATGCCCATATATCCACTGATATTGAAGAAGCACAGGCCTGGAATCCTGAAGCAGTCAATGAAAAAATAGAAAAGGCAGTGCAGGACACCAGAGGTCAGGTCATGGTATATGATGGGAAATATGCCCAGGCTTGGTTTCATTCTAATGCCGCCGGCAAGACAGCCACAGCCAAAGAGGGCTTAAACTATAAAAAGGAAAATCCCCCCTATATAAAGATGGTAGACTCCCCCGATGATTCTCCGGAGATACCCGATGATGAGGTCTACTGGGAATACAGTGTTCCCAAAGCCAAGGTAATTGAAGCCCTAAATACTATGGGCAAATCTTTAAAGGATTTTGCTAGCGTTTCCATTGGTCAAAAGGGGGAATCAGGAAGAGCGGTTACCCTTTCCTTTGACGGAACAGAGGTATCAGCGCCAGATTTTAGGATAGCTATAGGCAGCACAGAGATGAAATCAACCCTATTGGATTCAGTAGAGCTGCAAGGAGATCAGGTGGTATTTAAAGGTAGGGGCTATGGTCATGGGGTAGGCATGTCCCAATGGGGGGCTTATAAGATGGCCAAGGAGGGAAGAAAAGCCCAGGATATAATAGCCCACTATTTTCAGGGAGTAGACATTGTGAAAATGTGGGACTGAAGATATAAATAAAGAATACTCACCTAAGGGGCATCATATACTGTCTTAGGAGGGGATAGTATGATGCGGGATTTGGATGATAAAAAGACCACCAGAGGGCGCAGCCACAGTATATTGATGGAAAACCGCCAAAAGGTGAGTATTACAGGGGTTCAAGATGTAGATAGCTTTGATGAGTCTACAGTACTGCTGGTAACGGATATGGGCTATATAACTCTACACGGAGTGGATCTTCATATAAGTAAACTAAACCTGGAAGAAGGTCAGCTAATTGTGGAGGGGGAGATTATAGCCCTTCAATACAGTGATGTTGATTATGCCAGTGGAAAAGGATCCGGGCTGCTTAGCAGGTTATTCAGGTAGGGAGGAACGCCTATGGCCTTAACTACCAGCAATCAAGCTTATATTTTTTTAGCTACAGTATATGTAGGCTTGCTCTTGGGTTTATTATATGACATATACAGGGCCTTTAGGATGATTACAAAGCCCGGCAGGTTACTGCTAGCTGTTTTTGATCTTTTATTTTGGATCCTTGCGGCCCTTTTTTCTTTTGCCATGCTTTTTAAGATCAATGGCGGTGAGATTAGGCTATATGCCTTTATTGGACTGGCATTAGGATGGGGTATCTATAGCCTGACAGTGGGTAGTATTGTAGTTAGGTTTTTGGTTAAGGTTTATGAAATTGTTTCAAATGTTATTCTTTGGCCCATAAGGATGATAAAGAGAGGGATAAAATGGTTAGCTAATAAAATTCCAAGGGAAAAGTTTACAAAAAGTGAAGAAAGTAATAATGTTTAAATTATTCTTAAAGCAAAAAAGGACTTTTAATTTCATCGTCGAATAGTATATAATATACCTATATCTATGGCGTGCTATGTATTGCTAGTCCCATTTATATTAGTCTGTCGGGAGAGGTAATAGTCCAATGAAGAAGAAAAGATATACTTTAAGACCCAGAACTAAAATATTTTTGGTATTGCTCTTTCTAGGCTATTTTGGTATCACTATGCTCAAACAGGAAATTAAACTCAATGAGCAGAGGGCAGAGATACAGCACCTAAAGGAACAAATAGCTGAGACAGAGGAAGTAAATGCGGAACTAGAGCGGCTGATTGAGTACACCGAGAGTGAGGAGTTCATCGAAAAAGTCGCTAGAGAGCGCCTAGGTTGGGTAAAAAAAGGTGAAATTATTTTCATCGAAAAGAAAAAAGATTAGAGGAGGAGCCCTTGTTTTATGCCAGTTAAGGTAGGACGAATTCTGGAAGGAACAGTTTCAGGAATAACTAATTTTGGTGCTTTTATTGATCTCCCCAACGGTGAGAGAGGTATGGTACACATTTCGGAGGTAGCTGATGCTTATGTTAAAGACATAAATGACTACCTCAAACAAAATGACAAAGTGAAAGTGAAGGTGTTGTCAATCGATGACAAAGGAAGGATAAGTCTTTCTATACGCAAAGCAGAAGCTCAAAACCAAGTATCCTTTGAAGAACAATTAGCTCAATTTCTAAAAGATAGCGAGGAAAGATTATCAGATCTTAGAAATCGTGATAATAAACGAGGGAGAGGATCCTGGAGAGGAAGATAGATAGTATTTAATAATATAGGAATAATGTAGGATATTAAACGCATCCACTAAAGAAAGGGATGCGTTTGTTGTTTATAAAAACCCTATAAAAATTTTTTTAAAAAACCCTTGACTTTTTTGTAGACATATTATACAATAAAATTCGCCGCCGAGAGAGAGCTAATTAACGACGCGGAGTGGAGCAGCCAGGTAGCTCGTCGGGCTCATAACCCGGAGGTCGAGGGTTCAAATCCCTCCTCCGCAACCATTATATGGCGGCGTAGCTCAGTTGGCTAGAGCATTCGGTTCATACCCGAAGAGTCAGCGGTTCGAATCCGTTCGCCGCTACCAAAGCCTTGGGCGCATAGCTCAGCTGGGAGAGCACTTGCCTTACAAGCAAGGGGTCACAGGTTCGAGCCCTGTTGCGCCCACCAAATTCAAAGAGTAGGATATATATCCTACTCTTTTTTGCTTCCCCTTCTTTCTTTATTTTACATATAGAATTCCAACATTTTTCTTTGCTTTCCAATAAGTCACAACAATACTATTTAAAAAAGATATAGGGAATTGTTTTTTTGGCTTGTTAAGCCAGGATTTTTTGTCGCAATGTTTTTTGGGGAAGTCTTTCAATATTGACAAAATATTCAAGCCATCTTTGTTATAATATGCTCACCTGCATAATATAATGATAGTTTGGCGGTGAGTTGAATGGAAAAGCGAAATTTTTCCTATTACGGAACCATTGCGGCAAGGGACAGTATTACTCCTGGGCTTAGCAAGAGAAATTTGCCTGGGACCAGAGCTACTGGTACTAAAAGGAAGTACAGCCACATTTTAAATACGGTTTTAATTGTTGTTTCCTGTTTCTTTATGGGACGGGCCCTTATATTTGAAAATATGGCCCCCTTTGGTTTTGCTTTATTTTCTGTTATGCTATCCAGGGAAAGGGGCAAATTGCCTGCTTTTGTTTCGGTACTGGCAGGAATGATTAGCGTACATGCAGGAGGCTTTATATTCAAATATATGGCGGCCATGCTACTGCTGTTTCTTGTATATAACATGATGGACAGGACCAGAGCCGGAAGAAGTAAATTCTTTTTGGCATTTATAACCGCGGCTACCTTAACCTTGGCTAATTTAACATACAAAGCAATTGCCCCTGGTGGAATTCTATTCTATGACTATCTTCTAACGGCTTTTGAAGCAGCCATAGTTTTTGCCCTTGTCTATGTCTTTGATAATGTCTTGGCAGTTATTCTAGACATGAAAAAGCGCAGGATACTCTCCAACGAGGAGATGATATCCCTAGGAATATTTGCTGCCCTGCTGATAGTAGGAATGTGGGAAGTCATTATATTTGGACTTTCCTTTAGAAACATCCTTTCAGTTCTTTTTATCATAATAGCTGCCCATATTGGTGGAGTTGGATTAGGAGCGGCCATGGGTATTCTTATGGGATTAGTTCTATCCATGGCGGCAGAGCCCGATCCTATTTTAATTGCAGGATTGGGGGTATGCGGCTTAATGGCCGGCACATTTAGGGAAATGGGCAAGATCTTTACAGGTCTAACCTTTTTGCTGTCCAATGCTTTTATGTCCTTTTATATTAGTAGCTCCACCTTAACCATAGTGTCCTTTCGGGAGATACTTGCCAGCACCGCACTTTTGATAATAATTCCCCAAAAAGCCCTAAATCATTTACGCCAATTTTTAGACTATAGCCTTATGAGATTTAGGGAGCAGAATTTTTATATCAATAGAATGCAGGAGCTGACTGTTGGAAGGCTTGGAGAGTTTTCAAGAGTGTTTAAGGAATTGTCAGCAGCCTTTGGACATATATCCCGTAAGGCCAGAACAGGTCAGGACGATATAGCCAAACTTTTTGATATTATATCCAGCCAAGTGTGCCACAGCTGTGCCTTGTATGGCAGCTGTTGGGAAAGGGACTTTTGCGTTACATATAACGAAATGTTTGACATGATTGCTACTTTAGAGTCCAAAGGGCTACTAGAAAAAAAGGATATAAAAGGGCAACTTGCCAGAAAATGCATAAACTTAGACAAGCTTTTAGAATCTATTCATCAAGTGTATGGAATATATAAGTCCAACCTTAAATGGCAATCCAAGATTGAAGAATGCAGGCAGTTGGTGGCCCAGCAACTGGAAGGAGTGTCAGAGGTAGTAGAGCAGCTGGCTAGGGAGCTAGACATTAGCATTGAGTTTAAGAAGGACTTGGAAGAAGCCATAACCATAGAACTAGATAAGGCTGGGATTCGGGTTAAAGAGGTTTTAGTAATCCAAAAATCCAACGGCAGTATGGAGGTTAATATCCGCAAAAACTCCTGTAGCGGACGCCGTGACTGCACCCGAAGAATCCAGAGCATTGTATCCAAAGTAATAGGCAGAAGGATGGCTCCCAGCGAATCCCCATGTATTGCCCTAAGCAAGAGAGAATGTATGCTGAATTTTGTAGAGGCTATAGAATTCCAGGTAAGCACCGGAATAGCAAGAAAGGCGGGGCAAGCCAGCAGTATATGCGGAGACAGCTATTCCTTTAATAGCCTGGCTGATGGGAAATATATGCTGGCTCTTAGCGATGGAATGGGGATAGGCAGCAAGGCTGCAGATGAGAGTAGGGCAGTTATATCCCTGCTGGAGAATTTTTTAGAAGCAGGCTTTGACATGGAAACCGCCATCAGCAGCATAAATTCTACCTTACTATTAAGATCCCAGGATGAAATATTTGCCACAGTAGATCTATGCCTATTGGACCTTGTATCAGGTAATGCAGATTTTGTAAAGATAGGGGCGGTATCCAGCTTTATAAAACGTAAGGATCATGTAGAAGTCATAAAAGCGTCCAGCCTGCCTATAGGTATACTTGATAATGTTCAACCGGAAGCTGCCTCCCTAAAGCTAAGAGATGAGGATATGATAATTATGATAACCGATGGTGTACTGGATAATACTAATAAAGGAAAAGAAGCAGAAGAATGGCTGGCAAATATTATAAACTCCATGGATACCAGAAATCCTCAGGAGATGGCAGATTATATCATGGAATCCATTATAAAACTAGAGACTGGTGATAGAGACAAGCCCTTTGGAGATGATATGACTGTTATGGCCACCAGGGTGTGGAAGCCTGTAATATAAATTCCTGATTTATAGCTGTTTACAAACTAACCCCAATTTGGCTTGGAAAGCTTGGCTTACGAAACCTAGAAAGGTCCTGTATAACAGGATGCTGAAACAGTTTCTGCTGTTATAGTGCTGGTCTTAAAGTGGGTGGGACCTTTCAAGGGTCGTAAGCTTTAGTTTTGCCTAGATTAGCTACCATATTTTCTGAGTATTTTGGAAAACCCCTTGAAAAAGAAGCCGAAAGATAATAGAATAAGATAGATTATATCAGGATTGATGCTAAATGGTAGAGAAGGTTTTAGAGTATATTAAAAAACATAATATGCTAGAAGCTGGTCATAAAGTAGTGGTAGGAGTATCGGGAGGTGCGGACTCCTTAGCTCTCATCCACATTTTAGACCAGATTAGAAAATACATGCCCCTAACCCTATATGTAGCTCACGTTAACCATGGATTAAGGGGCGAAGCAGCCCGCCAGGATGCTGAATTTGTTGAAGCTATGGCTAGAGAATGGGGCCATGAGTTCTTTATAAAAGAAGCTAAGGTGGCAGAGCTGGCCAAGGAGTGGGGATTATCCGAGGAGGAGGCTGGCCGAAAGCTCAGGTACGATTTTTTCAGGGAAGTGCTGGACAAGGTAGGTGGACATAGGATAGCCCTAGCCCATCACAGGGATGACCAGGCTGAAACCATTCTCCACAACATCATTAGGGGAACAGGCCTTGCCGGATTATCCGGCATAAAGCCTGTAAGGGATAAAATTTTCATAAGACCTTTACTTGAAATATCCCGTAAGGAGATAGAGGACTACTGCCAGCAATACGGTCTAAGGTATAGGATTGACCATACCAATGAAGAGATAATCTATACTAGAAACCGTATTAGGCATGTGGTAATCCCCATGATAGAAGAGCATTTTAACCCTAACTTCTCTAGTAGTTTAGTTAGAATGGGTAATATATTAAGAGAAGAGGAGGACTTTTTAGCCCATTATACTAGCCAGGTTTTTCAAAAAATAGCTAAATATAAAGATAATGAAGTAAAGATTTCATTATCAGACTTTATAAAATGTCACAAGGCTATCCAGGCAAGGCTTATTCGTCATGGTTTGGAGCTATTAAAGAAGGATCTTGTTGGTATTGAGCATGTGCATATAGAAGGAGTGCTAAATTTAGCCCAAAATTCAAATGTTGGTGCTATTTTAAACCTTCCCCATGATATTATGGTTAGGAAGGATTATGCTTATCTGCTGCTATCCATAGCTAAGACTAGCCAAGGAAAAGACCTTGTAGCGGTGCCAGAGTTTTTATATGAACTAGCTATCCCAGGCAAGGTTTTTATACCTGAACTAGGGGTAGAGATATCTGCAAAGCTGCAGGAAAAATCTACTGTTTTAAACAAGGATAATAAGTGTATTTATATTGATGCAGAAGCTGTCCAAGGAGATAAGCTAGTTGTACGCAATAGAAGAAATGGAGATAGATTTAAACCCTTGGGTATGAAAGGTACAAAGAAATTAAAGGACTTTTTCATAGACAACAAGATTCCTCGGCACAAAAGGGATAGCATACCTTTGGTGGTGGATAAATCCAATATTATATGGGTAGTGGGGCATCAGATAAACCAAGATTATAGAGTAACCAGAAATACCAAAAGGTTGCTCAAGCTAGGAATCAAAGAAAAAGAAATAGTAAAGGAGCAAGGCGGTATAGAAATGGAACAAATAGGTAAGATATTGATCGATGAAGAAACAATTGCAAAAAGAGTTGCAGAAATGGGCGCGGAAATAACCAAGGATTACCAGGGAAAGGAACTGGTGGTAATCTGTATTTTAAGAGGCGGAGTAATCTTTATGTCAGATTTAGTTAAGCAGATAAAACTCCCCCTGTATATGGACTTTATGGCTGTATCCAGCTATGGTATGTCCACCAAGTCTTCCGGTATAGTTAGGATTTTGAAAGATCTTAACGAAGATATTGAAGGCAAGGATGTACTAATAGTAGAGGATATAGTGGATACTGGATTAACTCTCCATTATTTAGTAGATTATATTAAGTCAAGAAACCCCAGAAGCGTAAAGGTTTGCTGCTTTTTAGACAAGCCCAGCAGGCGTAAGGTTGATGTAGAGGTAGACTATGTGGGTTTCGAAATTCCTGATAAGTTTGTAGTAGGATATGGATTAGATTATGCACAAAAATACAGAAATCTTCCATATGTATCAGTTTTGGAGGAGGAAGATTTATAAACCCATTAATTGATTTCAAGCTGTGACTATGGTAAAATAGTAGAATGCAGTGTATAGTGACCAAAGGAGGGTTGATATTGAAGAAATTCTTGCGGGGGCCAGGGTTTTATCTAATTTTATTACTTGTAATAATCTTTATAGTATCAAACCTGGATGATGTAACCGCTACAAGAGAAGAAATATCTTATCCAGAGCTGTTGAAAGCCATAGAAGAAGATAGGGTAGAGAGAATACAGACCATAGAAACCACCGTTTACGGTCTATATAAGGGTTCACATATTAGCGAAAAAGAGTTTTCCACCGGTGGAAAATATGATTTTAAATCAAGGATAATAACTGGAGAATCTTTTTATGAAGATGTAAAGAGGATAGAGTCAAAGAAGACAGGAATCCCCCTTGATGAGATAACAGCCAATGACTTTTCCTTCCAAATTGATATCCAACCACCCCCAGAAGCTCCTTGGTGGTTAAGTTTTGTTCCTTTTATTATTATCTTAGTGCTCTTTGGCCTTTTTTGGTTTTTCTTTATGCAGCAGGCCCAGGGAGGAGGCGGTGGCAACCGCGTCATGACCTTTGGAAAAAGCAGGGCAAAGATGCATACTGATGATAAGAGGAAAACTACCTTTAAGGATGTAGCAGGAGCAGATGAGGAAAAAGAAGAGCTTAGGGAAATAGTAGACTTTTTGAAAAACCCTAAGAAATATTTGGAATTAGGCGCTAGAATTCCTAAAGGAGTCTTATTAGTAGGACCACCAGGAACAGGAAAGACCTTACTGGCTAGAGCCGTAGCAGGGGAAGCGGGAGTGCCATTTTTTAGTATAAGTGGTTCTGACTTCGTTGAGATGTTTGTAGGTGTTGGAGCATCTAGAGTTCGTGACTTATTTGAACAGGCAAAAAAGAACGCTCCCTGTATAGTATTCATAGACGAGATTGATGCTGTTGGTAGACATAGGGGTGCAGGTCTTGGCGGAGGACATGACGAGAGAGAGCAAACCTTGAACCAACTCCTAGTAGAGATGGATGGTTTCTCATCCAATGAAGGCATCATTATTATCGCTGCTACCAACAGACCTGATATATTGGATCCAGCCCTACTGAGACCTGGAAGATTTGATAGGCGAATAGTAGTAGGTATACCCGATGTTAAGGGAAGAGAAGAGATTATAAGGGTACATTCTAGAGGTAAACCCTTAGCCCCCGATGTGGATATAAAAGTGCTAGCTAAACGTACTCCTGGATTTACAGGTGCAGATTTGGAGAACGTGATGAACGAATCTGCTATATTGGTAGCTAGACGATCTGGTAAATATATAGAGATGCGGGACATAGAAGAAGCTATAACCAGAGTCATAGCTGGTCCTGAAAAGCGCAGCCGTGTAATCACCGAAAAGGATAAGAGATTGGTGGCTTATCATGAGGCCGGGCATGCAGTGGTAGCAAAGGTGCTGCCCAATACAGATCCCGTTCATGAGATATCCATTATTCCTCGAGGCATGGCTGGTGGATATACTCTAACCCTTCCGGAAGAGGATAAGCATTATGTGTCGAAGTCTGAAATGATGGATGAGATAACCCAACTGTTGGGAGGAAGGGTGGCAGAAGCTTTGGTATTAGAGGATGTTAGTACCGGAGCCTCTAACGATATCGAGAGGGCTAGCCAGATTGCAAGAAGGATGGTTGCTGAATATGGCATGAGCGAAAGCTTAGGACCTATAGCCTATGGAGGCAAGCATGAAGAAGTTTTCCTAGGCAGGGATTTTGGAACCTATAGAAACTATAGTGAGCATGTAGCTTCTGCAATAGATGAAGAGGTTAAAAAGATCATACAGACTGCTTATAATAAAGCAGAAGAAATTCTAAAAAATCATATGGACGCCCTCCATAGAGTTGCCGAAGCTCTATTGGATAGAGAAAAATTGAATATGGAAGAATTCGAGGAAGTATTTGCAGGTGCGTAATATAAAAGACATAATAAGGGGACAGCTAAGCTGTCCCTTTTTAAAATTTTCAAGTTACTAAGCTCTTTTATTAGGCTGGTAGTTACTATTGTTGTGTTAATATAATGGCTATTGATAAGTGAATGACATATACTAATTTGGCTAATAAAACTTGGCCTATGGAGTGCAGAAAGGTATTTAGTTTTCTTAGTGTTGAATAGCCATTATCAGCATAACTTGGAGGTACATATGAAAAGGATTGTCGATATTCAGAGACAAAAACGTAATAAGAGAAGATACACCATTTACTTTGAAGACGGAGAATGGATAGGCCTTTTTGACGAGCTGCTGGTAAAGTATGGTCTCAAGCCCCATATGGAAGTGGACTCTGCCCAAATTTCTAAGCTGGCAAGGGAAGATGATGCAAAAAGGGCCATGGATATGAGCCTTAGATATCTTCAATACCGCAGTCGCAGCCAAAAAGAGATGGAAACTTACCTTGAGGGAAAAGGTTTTGATAGGGATGTTATAGATCAAACCATAGAAAAATTAAAAAGCTATGGCTATATTGATGACTTAGCCTTTGCTAGAAATTGGGTTAGCCATAGACTGGCAAGTAAACCCATGGGCAAGGACATGATAAAAAGGGAGCTGTACTACAAAGGTATCGACAGCGAAATCATAGATAAATCCCTAGAGCAGATAAGCGATGCTGAGGAAGAAGAGCAAGCTTACAGGCTGGCTTCAAAATACATAAAGCGGTATCAAAATCTAGATACTAGGGAACAATTCTATAAAATTGGTCAGGCCCTAGCCAGAAGAGGATTTAGCTGGGAGATAGCTAAAAGGGCCTTAAGAAGACTCCAGTTGGAGGAAGAGGAAGAAAACTTTTGATTTTTTAAGGCTCAGTAAAATAATTTAGTATAACCATCTAAATCATAAAAATATGCCCCATTAAAGATAAATTTTTGCTTTATAAATTGAAGCAAAAAGTGTATAATATATTACGAAGGTCAAAGAAAGTCAAAATAAGATTCACATATACTATATTGAAAAAAGAGGGAGTGACGAAGATGGCTAGGCTTAGTGATGTAATAGAGGATTTTATCAAGACCTTGCTCAAACAGAGTGAAGGTGAGCTGGAACTGCAAAGAAACGAGCTGGCTGAATACTTTGAGTGCGCCCCCTCTCAGATAAACTATGTACTTGCAACTAGGTTTTCTTTAGATAGAGGATACTATATAGAAAGCCGAAGAGGCGGTGGAGGTTTTATCCGTATTGTTCAACTGGATTTGGACAAGGATGATTACCTGTTACATTTGATCAATGAGCGCATTGGAAGGACTATATCGGAAAATGAAACAAATGATATTGTTACAAATATAATGGAGAGGGGTATTATTACAGAGAGGGAGGCATTGATTATAAAATCAGCCCTTACTGATAAAGTCATTGCAATACCCGCAAATCTGAGGGGAGTTATTAGAGCAAATATCTTGAAGGCTATGCTGGTGGCTATTCTAAGGTCACGGGTGTGACGCCTTTGTTGGGAGGGAAGAATATATGCTGTGTGAAAGGTGTAAGAAAAATCCTGCTACTGTTCATATAACCAAGATAGTAAATAATAATAAAACCGAACTGCACTTATGTGAAGATTGTGCAGGGGAAAGAGAGGATTTTAACCTATTTTCTCCCTTTTCTGTAAATGATCTTTTGACCAGTTTCTTAGACCCCATTAGTCCTACAAAGTCTTCTCCCAGTATTCCTGTTTTAAGATGTGATAAATGCGGAATGGACTATCAACAGTTTAAAAAGATTGGAAGATTTGGCTGTTCAAATTGCTACAGAGTTTTCAAAGATGAAATATATCCAATAATAAAAAGAGTACAAGGTGGAGCTACCCGGCACACTGGTAAAAGACCCCATGCAGAAAATGCAAAGATGCGCACCAACAGAGAAATAGAAGAGCTAAAACGTCAGCTGGAGAATGCTATTAAGATAGAGGCCTTTGAAGAGGCTGCAAGGCTTAGAGATCGGATAAGAGAACTAGAAAGCAAGCAGAGACGGGAGGGATAGTTCTTGAGTTGGATAAATGAAAAAGGTCCCATATCCGATGTGGTGCTTAGCAGCAGGGTAAGGCTTGCTAGAAATCTTGCTGATACTCCTTTTCCTACCCTTATGGACAATGCTACTAGGGATACAGTAGTTCACCGGGTCCGCAGAAGTGTATTGGGTCAGGATTCAGCAATACAGGATTATTATCAGTTTTTGACTATAGAGGATCTATCTCCCAATGATAGGCAGATATTAGTGGAAAAGCATTTGGCTAGCCCAGATCTTATGGAGCGTGCTCAGGGAGCTGCCATTTTGATAAACCAAAGGGAGATATGCAGCATCATGGTGAATGAAGAGGATCATATTAGGCTGCAGTGTATATTTCCGGGCTATCAGCTAAATGCAGCCTTGAATTATATAAATAGAGTAGATGATGTTATAGAGGGGCAACTGCCCTATGCTTTTGACCAAGATTTAGGATATCTTACCTCCTGTCCTACCAATATAGGCACTGGTATGCGAGCTTCGGTAATGATGCATTTGCCTGCCTTAGCCTCAACAGGGCAGATGAAGCTGATACTCCAAACCCTAGCCAAAATTGGCATAGCAGTAAGGGGCCTATATGGCGAAGGCAGCGAGGCTGTAGGCGACATTTTCCAGATATCCAATCAGATAACCCTAGGAGCATCAGAAGAGGAGATTATAACCAACCTAGATGTAGTTGCTAAGCAAATAGTGGAGAAAGAAAGGCAAACAAGACAGGCCTTATTACAAAAAGATAGAATAAAATTTGAAGATAATATTTTGCGGGCTTATGGAATTATGACCCATGCAAGAATTTTGAATTTAGAGGAATTTATGAACCTATTATCAAAAGTTAGGTTAGGCGTAGAAATGGGTATAATAGCTAATGTTGATATTCAGCGTATAAATGAGCTGATGATTATGGGTCAGCCTGCCCACTTGAAAAAGTATAGTGCTAGAGATGCTAATATAAAGAATTTGGATATTATAAGGGCAAGAGTTACGTCACAAAAACTTAAGCACAACTAATTAATTTCATACTTATAGATATAGATAGAAATGGAGGGAAAACAATGGCATTCTTTGGAAGGTTTACTGAAAGGGCACAAAAAGCATTGCTGTATGCTCAGGAAGAGGCCCGAAATATGGGGCATAACTATGTAGGTACTGAGCATCTCTTATTAGGTTTGTTAAGAGAAAAAGATGGAGCAGCTGCAAAGGTACTTGCCGATATGGGTATGGATTTGGACAAGATGAGAAACTATATTGTGCAGCTGGTAGGCAAGGGCAATTATAACTTCAATGAAGGTTTTGGCTATACACCTAGAACAAAAAGGGTTATGGAGCTTAGTTTCTATGAAGCTAGAAATCTAGGGCATAATTATGTAGGCACTGAGCATCTGTTACTTGCCCTAATAAGGGAAGGCGAAGGAGTAGCCGCTAGGATACTTAAAGACGCCAATATTGATTTTGAGAAAATTAGAACACAAATCATGCAGATGATACAGGAAGAGGGCGGTGAGATCCAAGGTACTTCCAAGGGCAAGAGCAATACTCCTAACCTGGATCAGTTTGGTACAGACCTGACAGAACTAGCAAGGGAAGGAAAGCTAGATCCTGTTATAGGCAGGGATAAAGAGATAGAGAGAGTTATTCAGATTCTCAGCCGTAGAACCAAGAACAATCCCGTACTTATTGGAGAACCGGGAGTAGGTAAGACTGCTATAGCCGAAGGTTTGGCCCAAAGGATTGTAGAAGGCAATATTCCGGAACTATTAAAGGGCAAGAGAGTAGTTACCTTAGATCTTTCTGGCATGGTAGCTGGAGCCAAGTACAGGGGTGAATTTGAAGAGCGCTTAAAATCCGTTATGGAAGAGATTAAGCAGGCCAAGGACATAATATTATTCATTGACGAGATGCACACCATAATAGGTGCCGGTGCTGCTGAAGGGGCAATTGATGCTTCTAACATCCTAAAGCCAGCCTTGGCTAGGGGAGAGATCCAAGCTATTGGTGCCACTACCCTGGATGAATATCAAAAGCATGTGGAAAAGGATGCTGCACTAGAGCGGCGTTTCCTTCCAGTTATGGTGGGAGAACCTACCGTTGAGGAAACCATCCGGATACTCCATGGTCTAAGGGATCGCTATGAGGCCCATCACAAGGTAAGGATTACCGATGAAGCCATAGAGGCAGCTGCTACCTTATCAGATAGATATATAACTGACAGATTTCTGCCTGACAAAGCCATAGACCTAATAGATGAGGCGGCATCTAGGGTAAGGCTTAAATCCTACACCGCTCCGCCAGATGTTAAAAACTTAGAAAAGAAGCTGGAAGATTTGCGCAAGGAGAAGGAAGAAGCAGTAGCCAACCAAAACTTTGAGAAGGCTGCTCAGCTAAGGGATGAGGAGAAAAAGGTAAGGGATCAGATAGAATCTGAAAAAGAAAAATGGAAGAAAAGTCATGCAGACAACCAAATAGTGGGAGAACAGGAAATAGCCCAGATCGTATCCAGCTGGACTGGTATCCCTGTTGTAAAGCTCACCGAAGAAGAATCAGAGAGACTCCTTAAGATGGAGGAAATTCTCCACAAGAGGGTAATAGGACAGGATGAGGCCATCAATGCTGTGTCTAGAGCAATAAGAAGGGCAAGAGTAGGACTTAAGGATCCAAAAAGACCTATTGGTTCATTTATGTTCCTAGGTCCTACAGGAGTGGGTAAGACAGAGCTGTGCAAGGCCTTAGCAGAGGTTCTATTTGGTGACGAAGATTACATGATTCGAATAGATATGTCAGAATACATGGAAAGACATGCTGTATCCAGGCTAATTGGTTCCCCGCCGGGATATGTAGGTTATGAGGAGGGGGGACAGCTGACAGAACAGGTTCGCAGGCGCCCCTATTCCGTAATACTCCTAGATGAGATTGAAAAAGCTCATCCCGATGTTTTCAATATATTGCTGCAGATATTAGAGGATGGCAGACTTACCGACGGCAAGGGTAGAGTAGTAGACTTTAGAAATACTGTAATAGTTATGACATCCAACGTGGGAGCTCATACCATTCGCAAACAAAAAACCCTGGGCTTTGCTCCGGTTCAAGACACCATTGACAGCGAATATGAAAAGATGAAAGAAAATATTATGGAAGAGCTAAAGAAAACCTTTAGGCCTGAATTTATCAACCGTGTGGATGAGATTATTGTATTCCACGCCCTAGAGGATGAACACCTAAGAAAGATCGTCCCCTTAATGCTGGAAAATGCCATTAAGAGGCTGGCACAGAAGGATATCCACCTCACCATAAGCGATGCAGC
This sequence comes from uncultured Bacillota bacterium, assembly GCA_938003915.1. Lineage (GTDB taxonomy): Bacteria > Bacillota > Clostridia > Caldicoprobacterales > UBA3941 > JAAYGY01. The sequence goes on from CALKWV010000006.1 coordinate 28,538, forward strand.
CAAAGACTTTATGGTAAAGAAAGGTTTTGACCCGGTATATGGAGCCAGACCTCTGAGAAGGGCTATTCAGCGGGCAGTGGAGGATAACCTGTCTGAAGAGATGCTGGCAGGCAGAATCAAGGTAGGGGACAGAGTACTAATAGATGTAGAAAATGATAAACTTGTATTTAAGAAACTGCAAGAATGAGGCCGAGCAAAGCTCGGTCTTATTTTTAATGTACTCCCTTCTGTATATTTTTGTTTTATAATGTGATATAATTTAAAGGGATGAAATGTCCCAAGTGTTATTTTTGTGTGGGGAGTGTACAAGCCGTGAATATTGATAAGTTACTAGAGAAGATAAAAGATAAGATACAGAAAATAAAGAGAAATAGAATTAATAAGATAAAGATTAGTTATACCAAACCTATAAAGAAAAACCTTTCCAAATCTAAACCTATTAGGGTTATTAGCATTAGCAAATCTACCCTTCGATATATAACCTTAGGCTTGGCAGTAGTTTTTACCATAGGCTTTTGCATCTATTCCATTAAATATAAGGGTTCTGAAAAGAGGGGCAGAAGTTTGGAAGATAGTAGTGTAGCTGCTGATGAGACGCAAATACAGAATAATGTCCCATCGCTGGAAGAAGCTAATGAGCCTATAAAAGAGCCGGAAGAGGAAGAAGAGCTACCGGTCATAGACCTATCAGCCGGCAGCCTAGTCCTGGAGACGGAACTAATGCGGATAAATGAACCAATTCCTTATGAAAATGAAGTTCTCTATTCTGCTGGCAATAGCGAAAATATAGATGAACCGGTGTTTCAGGATCTATATGTGATGAACTTAGAGACTGGACAAGAGATCGTTGTTGCCCACACTCAAATAAAATTTGGAGAGATCTATGAGGGCAGGTTTAATAAGGATTGGATTGTTTGGCTGGATACAAATCAAAGCGGTGAAAATCAGCTCTATGTCATGAATAGGGCAACAGGGGAAATCTCAAAAATAAAAAAATGTGAATATAACAAGCCACAACTTCGACTTGCCGGAGATAACCTGGTATGGGTAGAGCAGAAGGATGAAAATCAGGACAGGCTTTACCTATATAATTTTGAATCTGGAGAGCCGGTTATTTTGGAGATGTTTGATAATCCCACCTATGGCACCTGTCCCCCATCTATCTCGGAGGAGCTACTTGTATGGGTGGTTCCAAGTCAGGAGGATCCAGATAACAAAAGCCTTATAAAGCTGCTAGATCTATCTAAAGCTCTATCGGCAGATGTGGCAGCTAGCAGTCAGGGTGAAGAGCCAGCTGATCAAGCTACCGGGTCACAAGGGGCTGGAGCAGAAAATCTACCCCAAGAAGAAGGCATAGATCCGGAAATACTGGATCCAAAAGGTTTTGCTATATATCCTGCTACTAACGGAGAGGCCATAGCTTGGCTAGATAACTTAAATCCATCTGAGGCAAGCTTAAAGCTAACTTTAGACAAAGGAAAAACCATCATAGATGTAGATGAAAAGGTTGCCCGTCCCTATGGCTTAGGAGATGGCTTTATCGCCTATATGAAGGACGATGCTGTCATGGTTTATTTTTGGGAGCTGGATCGCTATGCCCAGCTAAATAAACCTGGCACCAAGGCCAGACTTACCCAAGGCGGGGTATATGGCAATAAAGTGGTATGGTATTGTGCCGAAAACCCCAATGATAAAAAGGACAAGTTATATATAAGCACAGTGGAAAAGCCAACACAGCAGCAATTGTTAGGGAGTAATTAAAGACTATGACAAAGATTAAGAAGGTATTTGTATGTCAAGAATGTGGGCATGAATCTATAAGATGGCTAGGTAAATGTCCATCCTGTAATCAGTGGAATACCATGGTTGAAGAGATAAAGCAGGACAGTCCTAAAGATCCTGTAATAGGACAGGGGCCGGCTGGTCCCAGCCGTCCGGTGACCTTGGACCAGGTTTCCGTTAGGGCTGAAGCTCGTCAGAGCACAGGACTAAATGAGCTGGACAGGGTGCTAGGGGGAGGGGTGGTAAGTGGCTCTCTCATTCTCATAGGCGGAGATCCGGGCATTGGCAAATCTACCCTGATACTGCAGGTCTGTGAGTCTCTGGGTAAGGAAAATAATAAGGTATTGTACGTATCAGGGGAAGAGTCTGTCCGGCAGATAAAGATGAGGGCCAACAGGCTGGGAGTGGAAACGCCCAATCTCCACCTGGTAGCAGAAACTAGCCTAGATATGATACTAGCCCATGTTGAGACTATCAAGCCTAAGTATTTGATGATAGATTCCATTCAGACCATGTTTAATCCTGCATTAAGTTCAGCACCAGGCAGTGTCAGCCAGGTAAGGGAAGTAACATCTGCCCTTATGAGGCTAGCCAAGCGGACTAATATGACCGTATTTATAGTGGGGCATGTTACCAAGGAGGGCGCCATTGCCGGACCCAGGGTGCTGGAGCATATGGTAGATACAGTTCTTTACTTTGAAGGGGATCGCCATCATATTTATAGAATCCTTAGAAGTGTAAAGAATAGATTTGGTTCTACCAATGAGATAGGAATCTTTGAAATGGGTGACAAGGGTTTAGTTGAGATCATGAATCCTTCAGAGCATTTACTGTCTGAAAGAAGCCGTGGCATGTCTGGTTCAGCGGTATTGTGTAGCCTGGAAGGTACAAGACCTATGCTGGTAGAGGTTCAGGCCTTAGTCAGCACCACAGCTTTTGGTATGCCCAGGCGAATGTCCACCGGGATAGATCATAATAGAATGGTGCTACTTATGGCAGTATTGGAAAAAAAGGTAGGCATGAGATTATACGACCAGGATGCTTATGTGAATGTAGCTGGTGGTATTAAGATAGATGAGCCTGCAGCGGATTTGGCAGTAGTTTGTGCCATTGCCTCAAGTTTCAGGAATATTCCCATAGATCATCAGCTATGTATAATGGGGGAGGTGGGACTTACTGGAGAGGTCAGAGGCATCAGCCAGGTGGAAAAAAGAATTTTAGAATGTAAGAAACTAGGATTTAATACCTGTCTAATTCCCAAGGCAAATTTAAGGGGGCTAGATAGGATAAGGGACATAGAGATTATTGCAGTAGATACAGTGACGGAAGCTTTAAATGCCGCGCTGTAAAGCTGTATAATCTTTTGGAAAGTAAGAGGGGTGGAAATGGGAAATACGCAAAATGTACTAATTTGTGTTACTCGACAAAGGTCTTGTGAAAGATTAATTAGAGTAGGCTATGAGAGATCAAAGACAACTGGTGGAAAGCCTTATGTAATACATGTAGCACCTTTAGGAGAGAATTTCTTAGGCAATCCCAAAGAAGGAGAGGCACTGGACTATTTATTCGATATTTCAAAACAGGTAGGTGCCGAAATGACAGTACTGCGCTCCAACGAAGTGGTAGATGTATTATCAAGCTTTTCTCAGAAACATAATATTGGGATAATAATTCTAGGAGAGCCACCAAGCTCCCAAGGCAAAAGTGATATTATAAGGAAACTAAAAAACAAGTTAAGCGATGTTGAATTTATTATAGTTCCTGCCTAATTTGGCCTTTCGGAATTTTGCCGAAAGGCTTTATCTTTATACATATAATAAATAAAAAAGAGAATCTATTCTTAAATTTTCAGTTTATATTGACATATCCAAATATTGAATGTATAATAAACTTAAAAAATAATATAATTACATTTTAATAGATTATTAGTATTTACTAATAAATCACTATACATATTTTATATACACATTGGGACTTAGGAATAACATACCACAAGAAGTATCAAGGAAGAAGCACAACATCCAATTAAGACATTGTAGTATAAGCATTATAATTCTTCAAAAAGTGCCATAATATCTAAAATATTCACTATCAGATACAACAAGATTCGCATTAACTATAACTATTTCACTATTGCTAAATTGTATAATTAATTCCTATCAAAATTAATTGCATATGGACTTTTTATATCAAATTTAAAATTAACAGTTATAGGAGTGGTGGGTAACAATAACCAACAATTTGATACTGATG
>CALKWV010000007.1 GCA_938003915.1 uncultured Bacillota bacterium
TGCCACCTGCTGCGGAGATAATTAGGATTGAAGATATTTCTACAAAAGAAGAGATACAGACAGCTAGGACTATTAGAAAGGAACAAGGCAAGCATGTAATTCCGGTGCCCACTCTTGAGATTAGAAAAGATTTTTCTGGATATTTGCTTAATCCCCTAAGGATTTTCAGGTTTACCGGAAAAGGCAGGAAGCTGGTGACCTTAGAAAAGACTGTTATGAGGCCTACATATAGTTATATGGGGAAATTTTTTATATCTGATTTTGCCCTGGAATCCCTAGTTTATTATAATGCCTATAAAGTAAAGGGCGTATATAAAGTTACTAAAGTAAATTCTGTCAGTCATACTGGCGGAGTAGTAATAGACGTAGAAATAATTGTTCGGTATGGATATAAAATTCATGAGATTATGAAAGAGATACAGATAAATATTTCTAATGATATTGTGGAATTGACCGGAATTAATGTGCTACAAGTAAATATACTAACAAAGAATATTGTTATAGACAAAATTTAAAATAAGTTAACTGATTATGCAAATTTGATAATTATTATGGCTATTGATGGTTTGCTTTATCGATGCTTTAGAGAAAACTAAGAGCCGAGTATTCTATAGTAAAAGCAGCGAAGGCCTTCACTAATCAATAGCCATCAATATAGGCCGTAAATAGAAGCAGTTGAATTGGTAGTACAGATTAGGTTGTTTAATATTGTGATAGGAGGATAAATTGGTGTTTGAGATAATGGATAAAAAGATCCTAGCTCCTGGTATTGTTCTAATGAAAGTAAAAGCTCCATTGATAGCAAAAAAGGCAATGCCTGGACAGTTTATTATGTTAAGGGTTAGCGAGCTAGGGGAACGAATACCTTTGACTATAGCTGATTATGATAGGCAGGAGGGTAGTATATCTATTATCTTTCAGGAGGTAGGATATACAACAAGGGATTTAGGAAGCCTTGATATAGGGGATCATATAATGGATTTTGCAGGCCCTTTAGGAAAAGCGTCTGAGTTAGACGGCTTAAACCGTGTTTTGTGTGTTGGAGGCGGTGTAGGTATAGCTCCCCTATATCCACAGATAAAATATTTAAGTGATCAGGGAGCATATGTAGATGTTGTTATAGGCGCACGAAACAAAGATTATCTTATATTACAAAAAGAAATAGAAAATTATGCATCAAACATCTATATTGCTACTGATGATGGTTCTTTAGGACACAAGGGTTTTGTCACTGATATAGTAAAGGAATTATTGGACAAAGGTAGCCAATATGATTCAGCTATTGCTATTGGTCCTTTGCCCATGATGAAGGCTGTTTGTCAAATTACCAAAGAGTATAATCTTCCTACAACTGTCAGCCTGAATCCTATAATGGTAGATGGTACGGGAATGTGCGGAGGATGTAGGGTGACAGTTGGAGGAAAGGTCTATTATGCATGTGTTGATGGTCCTGAGTTTGACGGACATTTAGTGGATTTTGATGAAGCCATAAGGCGCCAGCAAATGTACAAAAAAGAGGAGCAAATTGAGCATGATTGTAAATTGGGTTAGGGGGAAAGATATATGAGTATGAAACTTACAAGGGTACCAGTACAAGAACAAGATCCCCAAGTCAGAAAACATAATTTCAAGGAAGTTTCTCTGGGCTATACCTTAGAGGAGGCTATCCAGGAAGCACAGCGCTGCATACAATGTAAAAAGCCCCGATGTGTAGCTGGATGTCCTGTAAATGTATATATACCCAAATTTATTGCCCATGTGGCAGAGGGCAATATAGAAAAAGCTGCTGAGGTTATAAAGGAAACCAACAACTTACCGGCAATATGTGGACGTGTGTGTCCGCAGGAAGAGCAATGTGAAGCCAGGTGTATACTTGGAATCAAAGGTGAGCCTATTGCTATAGGTCGCTTGGAGAGGTTTGTAGCTGATTATACTATGGACAAGCAAAGCTCAGAGTCCATGGATATTGAGAAAAATGGCATGAAAATAGCTATAGTGGGCAGTGGACCGGCAGGTTTGGCTGCAGCAGCTGATCTAGCAAAGTTGGGATATGAAGTTGATATATTTGAAGCCTTCCATGAGCCAGGCGGTGTATTAATTTACGGGATTCCTGAATTTAGATTGCCCAAAAAATTGGTTAAACAGGAGATAGAGGGTTTAAAAAAATTAGGAGTAAAGATTTATACCAATATAATTATTGGAAAGACTATCACTATAGATGAGTTACTAGAGAGGGGTTATGAAGCTGTATTTATAGGAAGCGGTGCAGGCCTTCCTAAATTTATGAATATCCCTGGAGAAAATTTAAACGGTGTATATTCTGCCAATGAGTACTTAACCAGAATTAACCTAATGAAAGCCTATGATTTTCCCAACAGCCATACCCCTATAAAGAAGGGAAAAAGGGTTGCAGTAATAGGCGGGGGAAATGTAGCTATGGATGCGGCTAGAAGCGCATTACGCTTAGGGGCAGAGGAAGTGCATATTGTATACCGAAGGTCAGAAAAGGAGATGCCAGCTAGGCTAGAGGAAGTTCATCATGCCAAAGAAGAGGGTATCATATTTGATGTTCTTACCAATCCTGTGGAGATAATTGGAGAGGATGGATGGGTAAAGGGACTCAAGTGTGTTAGAATGAAACTAGGAGAGCCAGATTCTTCTGGCAGAAGAAGGCCTATAGCTATACCAAATACAGAGTTTATTATGGATGCAGATATAGTAATAATAGCTATAGGAACCAGCCCCAATCCTCTTATAACTTCTACCACAAAGGGTCTTAAAACCCATAGTTGGGGCGGTATAATAGTAGATCAAGAAACAGGAGCCACCAGTAAGGATAAGGTATATGCTGGAGGTGATGCTGTAACAGGAGCTGCAACAGTTATATTGGCCATGGGAGCAGGCAAAAAAGCAGCTAAAGCTATTCATGAAAGATTATCATCAGGAGCTAAGAAGTATGCAAGTAAAGTATAATTCCAATGTTTTAGAAGTAGAAGGTTTAACTAATTTTCATCCAGAGCATATATTTGAATGTGGACAAGCTTTTCGCTGGAATTGGGATGGCAAAGGTTATGTAGGAGTAGTGGCAGATAAAGTAGTTCGAACAATTTGGGATGGAGCTACACTTTATATAGAAAATGCGACTTTAAAAGATTTTGATAGCTTTTGGTATAACTATTTTGATTTACAAACCAATTATGGAGAAATTATAGATATATTATCTAAGGATTCGGTGATGAAAAAAGCTGTAAAGTATGGCTGGGGTATTAGGATATTGAATCAAGATCCTTGGGAAACCTTGATTTCCTTTATTATATCTGCCAACAATGGGATAAAGAGAATAAAATCTATAATAGAAAGGTTATCCTACAGGTTTGGAGAAAAAATTATTTGGCAAGATCATGAGTATTATATGTTTCCCAGTATAGAAGCCCTGGCTAGTGCTACTGAAGAGAATTTAAGAGAATGTGGCTGTGGTTATAGAGCACCCTTTATACAGAAAACAGCCCAACTGGTGCAAGAAGGACTGATTAACCTAAATACCCTAAGGCATATGGACTACCTAAAGGCAAAAGAGCAGCTATTAAAGTTTCCAGGGGTTGGCCCTAAGGTAGCCGATTGCATACTTTTATTCTCCTTGGGAAAGAGTGAGGCTTTTCCTGTTGATGTGTGGATTGAGCGCATTGTAGAAACATTATACTACGATGAAGTGAAGGTTTTTAAGGATATTCGGCAGTTTGCTGCGGATAAGTTTGGTCCATTAGCAGGCTATGCACAACAATATTTATTCTATTATGCCAGAGAAAAGAAAATTGGAAAATAATCCGGAAAAATGGAAAATGCTTTATTGACAATGCTAATTGCTTTTGATAAACTGACTGTTAAACATATTGAACTGTTTTTTAATTAATTGAAAGCACACATATCTTTAATTGCTTTATAATGAAGGGAGAGTGTTTAAAATTAACGACAAATTTGTTAAAGAAGGATTAACCTTCGATGATGTTTTACTTATACCAGGCAGATCAGAAGTGCTACCAAAAGAAGTTGATCTTACAACCAACTTAACCAAGACCATTAAGCTTAACATACCATTGATGAGTGCTGCCATGGATACTGTTACCGAGGCTAGGCTGGCAATCGCTATTGCTCGTGAAGGCGGTATAGGAATCATCCATAAAAATATGTCTATAGAAGAACAGGCTGATCAAGTTGATAAGGTAAAGCGTTCAGAGCACGGAGTAATAGTAGATCCCTTTTTCCTATCCCCAGATCATCTATTGTCCGATGCTGATGAATTGATGAGAAAATATAGGATTTCTGGTGTGCCCATAACTGTAAACGGGAAACTGGTGGGCATTATAACCAACCGTGATATAAGATTCGAAACAGATTTTAGCAAAAGAATCGGGGATGTCATGACATCAGAGAATCTTATCACGGCTCCTGAGGGGACAACTTTAGAACAGGCCCAGGAAATATTGCGCAAGCACAAGATTGAAAAGCTGCCTATAGTAGACAAAAATATGATGCTTAAGGGGCTTATTACTATAAAAGACATCGAAAAAGCAATCCAGTATCCTAATTCAGCTAAAGACTCAAGTGGTAGACTGCTGGTAGGTGCTGCTGTAGGTGTTTCTAAAGATACCATGGACAGAGTAAGAGCCTTGGTAGATGCAAAAGTGGATGTAATAGCTATAGACACCGCCCATGGTCATTCAGTAGGTGTAATAAATATGGTTAGGAAGATTAAAGAGGCCTTCCCTGATCTCCAAATTATTGCAGGAAATGTAGCTACTGCAGAAGCTACCAGAGAACTAATTGAAGCGGGAGCTGATTGTGTCAAGGTGGGTATTGGACCTGGATCTATATGTACTACAAGGGTAGTAACAGGAGTTGGAGTACCTCAAATAACAGCAATCTATGAATGTGCTCAAGAGGCAGATCGCTATGGTATACCAATCATTGCCGATGGTGGCATCAAATATTCCGGCGACATTACCAAAGCCATTGCTGCAGGGGCTAGTGTGGTTATGGTTGGTAGCCTACTTGCAGGTACTGAGGAAAGCCCAGGTGAAATGGAAATATACCAAGGTAGAAGCTTTAAAGTATATAGAGGTATGGGCTCTTTAGGCGCCATGGCTGCAGGCAGCAAAGACCGTTACTTCCAAGAGGATGCAAAGAAATTGGTTCCTGAAGGAGTAGAGGGTCGTGTGCCCTTTAAAGGTCCTCTATCAGAAACTGTGTTCCAGTTGATAGGAGGCTTAAGGGCAGGTATGGGATACTGCGGTACACCTACTATTGAAGACCTTAGAAAGAACGGTAAGTTTATAAAGATTACTAATGCAACTCTTCGCGAAAATCATCCTCACGATATTTATATTACAAAAGAAGCACCAAACTATAGTACTGGTATTTAATAATATTGCCAAAAAGAAAAGCTATGGACTAGCCATTCCATGGCTTTTCTTTTCCATATATTACTCTACTATTGACAAGGAGGAAAGTAATACATGAAACAGGAATTAGTATTGGTTCTAAACTTTGGAGGTGAATCTAGTCAAAAGATTGCCCGTAAAATACGAGACCTAAAAGTATATAGTGAGATTTTACCTTACAATGTAGCTATAGATAGGATAAAAAAACTTAAGCCAAAAGGCATAGTATTAACTGGAATTTATGATTTAGAAACTTCTGACAAGAAGGAATATCTAAATCAGATTCATGAGCTGGGCATTCCAACTAAAATAATAAATAGTGTAGACCAAGATGAGATAAAAAGTTTTATATTTAACCAATGCGGCTGTGAAGGAAAATGGGATATGGCTAGCTTTATTGAGAGCTCCATTGAAAGCATTAGGCAAAGGGTGGGCAATAAAAAGGTTTTATGTGCCTTATCCGGTGGGGTTGATAGCTCTGTTGCAGCTATATTGATACATAGAGCTATAGGTAATCAACTGATATGTATCTTTGTAGATCATGGGTTGATGAGAAAAAATGAGGGAGACGAGGTTGAGCGGGTTTTCAAGGAACAGTTTAATTTAAATTTAATTAGGGTAAATGCTGAGGACCGTTTCCTCAATCGTCTAAAGGGTGTGTCTGATCCAGAAACAAAACGAAAAATCATTGGAGAGGAATTTATTCGGGTATTTGAGGAAGAAGCAAAGAAGATAGGAAAGGTTGATTTTTTAGTTCAGGGCACTATATATCCCGATGTTATAGAAAGCGGTGGAGATGAGGCCCATCTGGTAAAAAGCCATCATAATGTAGGGGGTTTACCAGAAAATGTGGAATTTGAGGAGATTATTGAGCCTCTAAGGGATCTTTTTAAAGACGAGGTCAGAAGAGTGGGTGAAGAACTTGGTATACCAAAGCATATGGTATGGAGACAGCCCTTTCCAGGTCCTGGACTAGCCATTAGGATAATAGGAGATATAACCCGAGAAAAGCTAGATATACTTAGAGAAGCAGATGCAGTATTTAGGGAAGAAATTACGTTAGCAGGATTGGACAAAGAAATCTGGCAATATTTCGCAGTCTTAACCGATATGAAAAGCGTAGGTGTAACAGATGGCAAACGTACTTATGATTATACCATTGCTCTAAGAGGTGTTACCAGTATTGATGGAATGTCAGCCAATTGGGCTAGAATTCCCCATGAGGTATTAGATAAAATATCTAAGCGCATAACCACTCAGGTACCCCATGTAAATAGGGTGGTATATGATATAACCAGCAAACCACCAGCTACAATCGAATGGGAATAAAACCAAATCCCCTAAGATGCTTATAGGATAAGCGCCTTAGGGGGATTTTTTATTAAGGCTCTTTGTCAATAGTTGGGGTGGGATTTTCTTAAATCCCGCTCCATTACTATTTTTACCCTTATTTTTATGTTATGATTGAGATGGATAGAATTACATGTATTTTGGGCACAGTTAAATAAACCTAGCTAAAATGTAGGCTTCTTACAGGTATTCACTTTTAGAAGTT
>CALKWV010000008.1 GCA_938003915.1 uncultured Bacillota bacterium
TGGTTGATGTTTAAAAAGGATTTTTCAGTTGATATTTTCCATCTATAGGGATATTATAAGTTAAGTATCTATTTTACATAAAGGAGGAATAGCTATGGATATGAGATGGAGCTTAGAAGAGCTGTACTCTTCTTTTGATTCACCTGAGTTTAAGGCGGATTTTACAAAAATCGATTTATTAATTGACCAAATGAAAAAATGGGCAAAAGAAAATCTAGCTTCTAATGACAAGCCCAAAGAAAAGATTGAGTATTATATAAACACAGCAATTGAATTTGCTAATATATTTTCCAAATTAATGACATATGCTAGCCTAAGATCAAGTGTGGACGCAAGAGATCAAGATGCCTTGAAATTCATGGATAAGCTGGAAGTTAAGTATAATGAACTAACTGAGCCCTCTGTAGCCTTCCAAAAATGGCTGGCTTCCTTAGATAATTTAGAAGATATCATTAATTCGTCCCAACTTTTGAGAGAGCATAGTTTCTATTTGAAAGAAAAAGTTCAATTTTCTAAATACCTATTGAGCGAAGAGCAAGAGGTATTGATAGCCAAGATGAGCAATACAGGTTCTAGTGCTTGGAGTCAGCTTCAAGATATCTTAACATCTACCCTATTAGTAGATATTGAAATTGATGGTGAAAAGAGAGAGCTTCCTTTACCCGTTGTAAGAAACATGGCCTATGAAGGTGATGCTCAGCTAAGGAAAAAAGCCTACGAAGCTGAGTTAGAAGCCTATAAAAAGATTGAACAGTCATCTGCTGCCTGTCTCAATGGTATCAAAGGAGAGGTTTTAACTGTATCGGCCATGAGAGGTTATAAATCTCCTTTAGAGGAAACTGTAATCAAGTCCAGAATTGATGAGGAAACCTTAAATGCTATGCTGGATGCCATGAAAGAAAGCCTACCTTATTTTCATAAGTATTACAGGCGAAAGGCAGAAATATTAGGACATAAAAACGGACTACCCTTCTATGACCTGTTTGCGCCTCTTGGACAGATGGACATGAAATTTACCTATAAAGAAGCCCGAGATTATATAGTGAAAAATTTTAGAAGCTTTAGCGACAAATTAGCCGACTTTGCAGACAATGCCTTCGAAAATAGATGGATTGACGCCGAGCCAAGAGAGGGAAAAATGGGCGGTGCTTTCTGCTCCAACATTCATGCCATTAAAGCTAGCAGGATTTTAACCAACTTTACAGGAACCTTTAGTGATATTACCACCCTTGCTCACGAGTTAGGCCATGCTTACCATGGTTTCTGTTTGGAAGAGGAGTCTATCCTAAACAGCGATTATACCATGCCTATAGCCGAAACAGCTTCTATATTCTGTGAAACCATAATAATGGATGCTACCTTAAAGGAAGCTACTGAAGAACAAGCTTTTGGTATCTTAGAATCTTCAATATCTGATTCAGGACAGGTGATAGTGGATATCTATAGCCGTTTCCTATTTGAAAGCAGGCTTTTTGAAATACGAAAAGACCATCCTTTATCTGTTGACGAGTTAAAAGAGCTGATGATGGATGCACAAAAGGATGCCTATGGACCTGGACTGGATCATGAATATTTGCATCCCTATATGTGGATATGCAAATCTCACTACTATTCTGCTAATTATAACTTCTACAACTTCCCCTATGCTTTTGGGCTTTTGTTTGCCAAGGGGGTTTATGCAGAATATCTAAAGCGAGGCAAAGCCTTTGTCTCTGAATACGATAAGCTTCTTCAGGCTACAGGAAAGAATAATATAGCTGATGTAGCCAAGATGGTGAATATTGATATCCATTCAATAGAATTTTGGAGAAGCTCATTGGACCTTATAAAGCAGGACATTGAAAAATTTATGAAACTAAGTGAAAAATATATCAAATAATTAAAAAGCGGGCAAGCTATTGCCCGTTTTTTAATCTATTGTTCTTAGGTTTTCTAAACATTTCATAGACGCCCATAGCCAATATAAAAACACCAAATAATTTTCTTAAAGCATGGGTTGATATAGAAACAGCTATTCTAGAGCCCACAAATGCTCCTATTATACCTACAATAATTATTTTAAAAGCCAACTTATACCTTACATGCTTATTTTTAGTATGAATACATAAAGCAATAATGGCCGTAGGGAAAAATACGCTGAGATTTATGCTTTGGGCTAAATGTTGTGGAGTATTAGCAAAGAAAATTAGAGCAGGAATTAAAATAGTACCCCCGCCCATGCCCATGCCACTAACAATCCCTGATACCAAACCTATAAAAAATAATAGCATTAAAAAATCATCCTTAATCCTGCAATTATCATAAAGCCTGCAAAAATTTTGCAAAGCATTTTAACTGGTATTCGGGGCAATAGCCATGCTCCTATACCAGC
>CALKWV010000009.1 GCA_938003915.1 uncultured Bacillota bacterium
AACTCCTGTTCCATATGCCCTTCTAAGGTATAAATTCCAGGCAATTTATCTGCAATTACATATTGAATAGCATTAGTAATTCGCTGCTCTAAGGCTAAGGATTCTGCACGAGTATTACCATATTGGTCAGCTCTTATATTAAATAGATCGTAGTAATCAATTATCTTAAATCTTTCGTCACTTTCCACTATATAGCTACCTTCTCTAAGATTGGTTCCGTCCTTTGTGTACTTGCTTGAAAAGGTAGGATTTTTTACAGGATCGATATAGATAATAGAGATATTTTTATTAATTTTCCTATATTTTTGCAGTATTTCATCAAACATTCGATTTTCTTGACCTGTCTGATACAATCCAATAATTCGAATCTCTTGATCTAGTTTTTTTACTATTTTCTCAGTCTGGTCAGACAGAGAAAACATGCGATTCTCAGTGAGATCCAACTTAAAGGAAATCTGGTCTACTACTAGATTTATAACGACTAAAATAGCCAGCACAAAAGCTGTAAGCAAGGTGGCATATCCACCATATTTAAATTTTTTATCTTTAAATGAGTCCAGTATTTTCCTTCTATTTGTCTTTCCATCTGTCTTTTTCACCCTAGTTCCCCCCTAACTCCATCGTTTTTTCTCGATAGCCCTTATAGTCAAGAAAATAAAGGCTGATGAAAAAGTAATATAATATACTATTGAACTTAAACTGAGTATGCCCATCTGAAAATCATCATAGCGTTTTAATAGTGAAAACCACTCAAATACCCTCACAATGAATCCATCAAAGAAATATTTATCAGCCAAGAAGTAAGTGGCCACTATTATGATTGCTCCAAGTAAGCTGGTAGCAACTCCTACATAGATGTTTCTGGTATTGTAGTAGACAAAGGCTCCAGCTACCAAAGCCAAGATAGCAGCAAAAACAATACCGGAAATACGGTCTGTGGGAAGTCCTTGGGTAACCCAGTCAAGAATCCATACAAATAATAAGGCACTGAAGGTTATTACTGCAGCTATTACCTGATTTTCCGTTAGCGAAGATATAAATAAACCTATGGATATAAAAGCAGAGCCTAATAACAAAAATCCTATATATCCTCCTACAATCTCCCATGTAGCTATGTCTCCAAAGAAGGACATTATAATAGGATATAGGCAAGTAACAAGCAGAGTAAGCAAAAATACTGTTAAAGCAGCAAAATATTTACCCAACACTATCCCAGATATGCTGAGAGGACTAGTATACAATAACTGATCAGTCCTTTGTCTTTTATCATCAGGCATAAGTCTCATAGTTAAAATAGGTACTACTATCAGAAAAATAAAGGTTATACTCCCTAATACCGCATTATAATTAGAACTGGCTCCAAAAACATTTGTCAAAGCAAAGAAGAATCCTGATAGCAAAAGGAAAAATCCCATAAATATAAAACCTGTAGATGAAGTAAAATAAGCCCTAAGCTCACGTTTGTATACTGCTAACATATTAGGACACCTCCCCATTTTCCCGAGTGGTTACCTGTAGGAAAATTTCCTCCAGAGTAAGATCCATAGATTTCATCTGAAGTATAGGATATCCTGCACGGCTTAGTGCATTAAAGATAGGCCTACGTACATCTATATCTTTTTCAGCTTCCACCCAGACGTCAACGGTATCCGGTTCTTTGACCCCTTGAGCTTCAACATACTTTATGCCAGGAACATCCCGGAGAACCTTTACAGCTTGTTTTTCATTTGCAGCTATTCTTAGGGATAGCTTACTGCTTTCTCCCAGTCTCCTAGACAGGTTTTCTGGGGTGTCACTAGCTACTATCTTACCCTTGTTTATAATAATGACTCGTTCACATACTGCACTAACTTCAGGCAATATATGGGAGCTTAATATGATGGTATGCTTCCTTCCCAGATCTTTAATAAGATTTCGGATTTCAATTATTTGTTTTGGATCCAGACCTACAGTAGGTTCGTCCAAAATAAGAACTGGTGGATTTCCTACTAAAGCCTGAGCCAAGCCTACCCTTTGCCTATAACCTTTGGATAGGTTTTTAATAAGGCGATTTTGCACATCGGTTATTCTAACCAGTTCCATAATCCTTTCCATATCCTGCTTTTTGTTCTTTGTATTTGCTTTTTTTATATCAAATACAAAGTCTAAATACTCCTTAACCGTCATATCTACATATAATGGTGGAAACTCCGGCAAATACCCGATGCGCTTTTTTACTTCTTCGGGATTATCCAAAATATCGTATCCATCCACTGTGACGGTACCTTCGGTAGCAGAAATGTAACCTGTGATAATGTTCATGGTAGTGGTTTTTCCGGCTCCGTTGGGACCAAGAAATCCAACCACTTCACCTTCATTTACGGTGAAATTCAAATTATCAACGGCTACATGCTGGCCATACCGTTTTGTAAGATTTTCAATTTTTATCAATTATTCTCCCCCCGTTTCTGCATTTCAGGACATTAAATATCCATAATTATATCACTACTTTAGATATTATAGCAAAGTATTTTAAAGAATATATGAATAAAGTGTTAACATTACAACTAACTGTGCTATGAAAAAACACTAATTTATCTCTTTGTATGGCCTTTCTGCATAATAGAGCTATCTATTATTTATTTAAAGCTTATTATAAACTCCAAATGATGCTTTCCGGCAAACACCTTGTGCTTATCATCAAGATCAGTGGACCAGGCCATATCTCCGCCTATTCCGGCCATGGCAGCATCAATATTTATAAAGATCTCATCCCGGCGAATTAGCTCATGCTCATGGCTGGCTCGCCAATAATCCTCTACAGTATTGTGATGGACATCAAAGGAAAAGAGAGGGCCCCTAATGGTAATGCTATTACCTCGGTCATCTTTCAAGGTAAACCATCTAGTATCAGCATGGCTGCCATTATGACTAACCGGCACAAAGGGGAAATGGGTCTCTTCAACGGTAGATTTATACTCTCCTACCGGTGCAGAAAGCTTTCTGTCGCAGTAACTCTCTCCCGGCCCTCTACCATACCAATGCAAACTTTCAAACCCCTTAGGTGCCACAAAGCTAAGCCCTACCCTGGGCACATGGACAAAGCTACTGTCTATATCCATGATAGCGCTAACTGCTATATCTCCGTCTTTATATATGGTATAAGTTACTTTACTATATATATCTCCCTTATCTCCAGTAATTTTGTTGATAAATTCTACATAAGCATTTCCATCTTTGTAGCTAATACCATAATCCATATCCAATGCTTGCCGCTTTAGCTTCCCTGGCATGAAGGAAGCCCATAACTCATTGGCCTCTCCCCACCACTTATCTCCTAAGTGAAGACCAGTTCTGCCTCTGCTGAAGTTCTCTAATCCACTATTTAAAAGATACTCCTTGCCCTTGCGTTCATAGCTTTGAAGTAAATTATCTTTGCAATCAAAGCTTACCTTAAAATCTCTTCCTTCTACAACTAATAAATTCTCTTCCTGCTTTAAATTAATGTCAGGTCCTGACACCCTTTGTTTTGGCATAGAAAGCTCCGGTCCCTTTATTTCAAACTGATATAATGCTATCTCATGGCCTTTATCTGCCCAGGGGTAATCTACAGCAGTTTTTACTCTAATGTTTACATAAACCTCATGGGTCTTATCTTTTACAGAGGATAAATCAATATTGAAGCTTATGTCCCGGATGTCCTCTAGCTGTCCATCTTTACAAGTATCAGGTAAATGAATGTGCCCTTCCTCGACTTTCTTGCCATATACTAAAATCTCATAATCCAATGACAGCTCATCAAAACCTATATCATGGGTACGGTTTTTTATTATAAACTCTCCTTTATCCTTATCCACCGCTTCTATAACAACAGGGGCTTGAGCCTGCTTTAACTCTAGTGCACTTGGTTTTGGGGTAAGGTCGGGTAGTACAAAGCCATTTGCACACATATAATGAGGATATAGCCAGTCTGTTAAATCTTCATCCCAATCACCGCCAAACCCAAAGAAGCTTTCACCTTTTTCATTAATTGCTGCCAAACATTTATCCTGCCAATCCCACACAAAACCACCCTGGAATACCTCATGTTTCTCAACAAGATAATTAAATTTCTCAAGGTGACCTCCTGAGTTGGCTATGTGATATGCATATTCAGCCAGTACTATGGGTCGCCTGTCCCTGTTGTCTCCTATCATTCGATTAAGAAATTCCAAGGGGGGATACATAGTTCCTCTTATATCACTGGCAATAGGTCCAGGGTTATTGTTCTCATATTGAACCAGCCTAGTGTTATCATACTCCCTAATCCAGTTGGCCATGGCAGCATGTGCAGGACCATATCCCGACTCATTGCCCAAAGACCAGGAAACTATGGAAGGATGGTTTTTATAAATTAACACCATACGCCTTGCCCGCTCCAGCATGGCCTCTGTCCACTCAGGATTATTGGCAATACTTCCTCCCACCCCGTGGGTTTCTATATTAGTTTCACAAACTACCATAAGTCCGTATTTATCACATAGGTCATACCATATAGGGTCATTGGGATAGTGGCTAGTCCTTACGGCATTAAAGTTAAGCTTTTTCATCAATTTAATCTCTTCTATCATGTGCTCCCTACTTACAGTGCGTCCTGTCAGCCAAAAATGTTCATGCCTGTTTACTCCCCTAAATACCACACGCTTACCATTTAGTTTGATAACATTATCTTCAATGGATATCTTTCTAAATCCTACATTACAAGCTTCATAATCCCTTTCTTTACCCTCTCCATCTATTAGAGTAAACACTGCCCTGTACAGGTTTGGCTTATCAAAACTCCAAGGCAGTACATTATCTACTTTAAGCTCAAAGAATGCGGACTCACTAATAGGGCGCATTCCCTTAAATCCCCATTCATGGCCTGTTGGTATAATAGGGGTGACAGTATCAACAGGCTTGGTAGACTCTATTATAAGTCTGCCCTGGGAATCATAGAGGGAAAGCCGGATACTAGAGTCTCCAAAGCCTTCAGTCCTATTGACAAAACAACGTGCCTTGAGAATTCCGCCACCCTTTCCATCGGGTTCGGCATCTACCTTAAAATCCTGAATACGAAGTTTTGGCTTAGCCATGAGACTTACGGATCTAAATATGCCGGATAAATGAAAATAGTCTTGATCTTCTAGCCATGTTCCGTCACAAAATCTTAGCACTATGAGGGTGATTGTATTTTCACCAGGCACCAGATACTGGCTTATTTCAAATTCTGAAGGCAACTTACTATCCTGGGAATATCCTATAGGGTGATCATTGATCCAAAGGTAGTAGGCAGACTCCACACCTTTAAAGTTAATAAATACACACCTATCATTGAAATGCTCAGGCAATGTAAAGCTTTTTCGATAAATACCACAAGCATTCTCCTCAGGAACAAAGGGAGGATTATACTTTTTGTATATGTCCTGATCTTCTTTATAGCTTGTCTTAAGCAGATAATTCTGCCCCGTCCTATTCTTAAATGGATAGAGAATATTTACATAAACCGGTTTACCATAGCCTTGTAACTCCCAATTTCCAGGCACTTGTATCTTGTCCCACTTCAATTTATGGATCTCATTAATATCATTTGGTAAATCCCTTGGACTTTCCACAAATGAAAAATCCCATTCTCCATCGAGGGATAGAATATACTTTGAAGTTTCCCCCAATCTGGCCTGATGGATGCTTTCATAGGCTCCCCAGGGAAAATGGGAGGGAGCACGATTTATTTGGGTTATGTACTGATTTTGATAATCTGCCTTTGTGTGAAAACCTTTAAATATTTCCAGCATTAGCCTGTCTCCTTTTCCTGCAACTTTTATTAATTCTAAAGTAATAATAGCTAAACTCCTTATATATTCCTTTATATATAAATATTATATATCTAGATACAGCATAAAAAAAGGCCATAGTGAAATATCTTGTTTAGTATCACTATGGCCAATATGCTAATATTTATTACAAGCTCAGCTCTCAAACTCTATCTCAATCACAGTTTCCTGTCCTGCTTTAAAGCTATATTCTATGTGGTCCCCGTTGACCTTCATTTGTGTACCATTAACCCTAAAGGATTTGATCTTCCTTCGACACCGAAGGGTTAGGGTCTGGTCCTTATTTGATACAATTATACTCCTTAGTTTTTGCGGACTCCAATCCATACGCTCCAGTTTTGCCCATGTATAAAGCCAAATCCCCTCTATGCTACCTTTTCCTAAGGATTCTGGTATTGCAGGCAAAAATTCAACGCAGCCTGGTTCAGAAAAGACACACATCTCCAGTAGTATAGCAGGCATTGCACCTTGGAGATCCGGGAACTGGCCACGATAAGGAAAATGCCTTGTTTGCAGTCCCCTTGTTATAAAGCCGTGGTTAACTAGCTGGGATAAATTCTGTACAGCCTCCTCAACATCCTTCAGACGAATTGCTGTAAGGCAGCGGTGAATTATACCGTGGGCTGAGTCATCCTGCTGCCCACGCATCCGGTTAGAAATCTTGATGGCCCTGGCAAGCTCTGGATGTTTTTCCGGAGTTACAGCTCTACCTGGCCATACATCATAATGATGAGATACATGGCGGTGGTTGTAGTTTTCTTCTATGGTAGGCCATGCCCATTCCTTTAGACCACCGTACTCGTCCAGCAAATAAGCGGGAAGAGAGTCACGCTGGGCCTCCCAATGGGGAATATTCTCAGATTCGATACCCAAAATCTGGCAGGCTGTAATAAGGTTATCAAGCACCTCACGGCAAATTGCAATATCCATAACGGAGTTGATTCGAGTAGGGCTTTTATCTTTACAAGTAACTGTCATGTAATCTGGGTTGGGCGTGGGATTCTCCGGTGAAAAGGATGGATAAAAGATTACACGACCATCGGGCCCCCGGTCACAGGCGTAGTCTTCAAAGAATAAGGCGATTTCTTTAAGGGCCGGCACCACTCGATTTCTGAGAAATTCCTTATCCCCTGTGACCAACCAGTAGCCCCAAAACTCATTATAAATCCAACCAAGACAACCTGTCCAGCAATAATGGGGATAGGTTTTGGAAAAATGATAAAACAGCCCTGAATCATAATCACAATGAACACTGCACAGCAGGCCCCTAGCACCGAATAGCTTCCGGGCATTGGTACGAAAGTCATCAAACTTACTCTCATAGTATCTAAAGTATACATCCATTTCGTCAAACAAGCCAGTATTGTTGCCAGCACACACTTGAAGATTTGTATTGATATTGTGTTGCCCCCACATAGGTGGAATCTCACCTGTATCCATAATTAAATAAAAGCGGCCCATGTCATAAAGCTTATCCATTAACATGGGATCAATCTGACTGTCAGTGCAGGCACGAATTAGCAGCTCTTCAGCCGAAAGAGCAAAGTCTTCCTTATTGCCTGTACACAGCCGGGAGCGCTTCATGCGAGAACCTATATATTGCTGATTATATGTGAGCAGCTCATCAAAATCAGCATCCATAGCCAAGACCTGATCCACTACTGACTTTGCACACTCAAAAGTAAAACCTTCTTCAAACTTAACAGTCTTAGAAAGGATTATAAGCCTGTCAGCCCCAGATATACGAATACCCTTGTTTATTTTTTCAGCCTTTCCTCCACTTCTTATAAAACGAAGCACCGAAACATAGCCCTTTTGTCCGTATTCCGGATTGTAGGCCCATTTGAGGGTTATAAGCTCATGGCTTATATCAAGCTCATAGGAACATGCCTCACTATTGGCTAAATTTCCATATCCATATAATTCAGTCTTTTTTTCGTGGGGTAGAATAATAGTTATATCAGCATTCAGTTTACCCTTTGGCGCCGTAAAGCGCTGTACAACCACATCGCCCTTATATGCTGCAAATACTTCGCGGACAAAGGCTCCCTCCTGGTTCTCCCACTGAACAGTGATTTTGCCGTTTAGCATGTCTAGCCAGCGTAAATAATTTTTGGTTTGTCCGGACTCTGGTTGCTTAATGCTAAGCCAAAAAGCCCTATGAAGACGTAAACTAGATGGCGGAACAATATTGTCATTCCATTTGCCAAAAAGAGGTCCAAATCCAGCCTCTAGCTGGGCTTGGTGCACTACCTCCCCTGCTTCTGCCAGCTTTCCTTCTAGTAAAAGCTTGCGAACTTTAGGCATAACCCCAGTTAAATCAGGAGGTTCCGGTGTCTTGGACCATTGGGGTTCATACAAGCTTTCTTGCCAAAAGGCTAGCTCTTCATTGTAAGGATCACCTAAAACGTCTATTCTCTGATATCCATTGCCCGTACTAATGCAATCGGCATAATCTTGAGATGGTGCCAAACTACACACATTTCTTTCAGGTAATATATTCTTTCTATTCTCTAAAGGCATGGCTTGGTATTTATGTTTATATGGTTTTAACTCTATTTGATAATTAGACATAATACATCCCTCTTTTTCTTTTTAATCCAATATGATATTAATTATTTTTAGTCCCATATTATATTAATTGGGTATAAGCCTGTAAGTCTTGCCCCCTTCAGCATAGAAGGAGAATCCCATATGGGTCTTTTCAGTAAGCATTTCCTCATTATCACATATAACCTTCATGGTATCCCCAACTACTTGAACTGGTCCATCGAATTTTGGACGTATAACAGCTTCTGTAAGTTTGCCATCCTTCCAGCTTATATCCACCTCATGACCTCCACGGGCGCATAGCCCAGTAACAGAGCCTTCTTTCCATGAAACGGGCAGAGCAGGTAAGAAATGCAGGGCAATATGGCTTTGCAACAGACACTCTGC
>CALKWV010000010.1 GCA_938003915.1 uncultured Bacillota bacterium
TAAGAATAGAATATATACTAACAGATATGCCATCTATTATTTAGATGGCATATTTTTGGCTAGTAGACAAGATTTTATTTTTAGGATATTATACTAATAATAACAAGATATAATTTAATTATATAATTATTTTGTTTGGGGGAAAGGGAACAGATGATAGAGAAAGAGTTTGTAATAAACAATGAAATTGGGTTACATGCTCGACCGGCTGCTCAATTTACAAAGGTAGCTAGCTCCTATAAATCAGAGATTCGTGTCATCAAGGGTGATAAATCAGGTAATGGTAAAAGCCTTTTATCATTACTAGCTCTCGGTATTTTTGGAGGAACCAAATTTACCGTAAAGATCGTAGGCCCGGATGAAGTTGAGGCAATGAACGGGATTACACGTTTAATTGAAAGCAACTTCAAAGATGCTTAGTACCTTGATGAGAGGTGCAAAGAACTAGAATGACAGAGCTTAGAGTTATTCATGTGGATATGGATGCTTTTTACGCTGCTGTGGAGCAAAGGGATAATTCTCAATATAGAGGTAAGCCAGTAATTGTAGGAGGAGATCCGAATGGTAGAGGTGTTGTGAGTACAGCATCCTATGAAGCAAGAAAGTTTGGTATCCACTCGGCTATGTCATGTAAGCGAGCAGCTGAATTATGTCCAGGGGCCATTTTTCTACCTGTAAATATGGACAAATATAAAAAAGAATCTAGAAGGATTCATGGGATTTTTAGAAGATATACACCAATAATAGAACCTATTTCTATAGATGAAGCTTTTTTAGAGATAAAAAAAGGAAATGCAGTGGAAATTGCCCAAAGAATAAAAGAGGACATATACCAGTGCACCCGTTTGACTGCATCGGTGGGGGTTTCGTACAACAAATTTTTAGCAAAGCTGGCATCAGATATGAGAAAACCAGACGGCTTTACTGTAATTACCCCTGAGGATGCCAAGCGTATTTTACCTGAATTACCTATACGTAAGATTTGGGGAGTAGGCGAGAAAACTGAAAAAGAGCTTAATAATATAGGTATCTTTTATGTAAAAGACTTACTGCAATACGATCATGAGTTTTTAATAAGAAACTGGGGTAGAAAAGCTTATGAATTAATACAATTGTGTCAGGGTATAGATTATAGTCCAGTTCAAGCAGAACAGGAAGTAAAGAGCATGGGGGAAGAAACTACCTTAGAAGAGGATACTAAGGATGTAGAGGTTTTAAAGAAACATCTAAAAGACTTCTCTCAAGCAATTAGTGATAGAATGTCTAATAGGGGAATAAAATGCCGAACTATTACTGTCAAAATAAAGTACAATGATTTCAAAGTAATAACTAGGGGTACCACTTTAGAGCGAGCTACAGATTCAGCTCAAATCCTTTATGAGTATTCCTCAGATATATTAAGCAGTAGAGTGCCTTTGATTAAGCCTATTAGACTTATAGGTTTACAGGTGTCCAATCTAGTCTATCCCCATGATCCAGTACAGATTTCTTTTCTATAAACATCCTTCCATAGGAATGTTAGTCTATATTTGAATAAAAAAAATTCTTAGGGAAAATATTCAAATATAGACTAATTATAGAGGGAGTGGGCCTAGTGGAAACTGGACAGTTGATTAAAAAATTTACCAAGGAAGGAAATAGGAAATTAGATAAACAATACTCAGGAACTAGAAAGGCCATATTTCAGATTGCTTTTGAAAAAACCCAGGAGTACATGCGCATAGGGGACGTAGGATTAGGGCCAGAAGAAAGGAAAATACTGCAAGTTTTGATAGCTAATAGTATGATGCAGAGTTTTTCCCTAGGATATGGCATTGGCAAAGTTGAAGGCATAACTAACAGGCAGATTCATTTATGAGTTTAATGAAATGTAATAATGTAAATTATATTTCCTTACTATTCATAATCATAGTAAGAGATTAAATATGATTTTTGAAAGGTGTTTTTATGGGGGGTTTAAAGGACAAATTTAAAAAGAATAGGCAGTGGAAAGACTGGAGCATAATATTAGGTATATTTGTAGCCACCATCCTTATTTTTGCTTTGACCAAATATCATGAGGATAGGTCTTTTTTTGTATTATCCCCTGATGCTTTTTTAGGCTTACATATTATTCTAGAATTTTCGGCTATTGTTATGGCCTTTTGCGTGTTTGCTGTCACATATTATACATCGGAGCAGACACGTTCGGCATCCATGTTGATAATCGCATGCACATTTTTGTCGGTTACTTTTCTTGATACAGTGCATACTTTTTCCTATAAAGGGATGCCGGCTTTATTAACGGTTTCTACTCCACAAAAGGCTACAACTTTATGGATAGTTTCCAGACTGGTTATGTCCATAGGGATGTTTATTGCAAGCCTTGTTCCTAGCCATAAAAAGATAAAGGGTCATCAAGGTCCTTATATAGTAATAGATATTATTTTAACTTTATTAATTATAGGCTTAATAGTTTATAATCCAGATCTTTTTCCACCTATGCATGTGGATGGAGAAAGTTTAACTTCATTGAAAATAACTATTGAGTATTTTATATTTGCTATTCTTATAATAACTGCTGCCATTTATCATAGACAATATGTAAATAGCAATGGAGATAAGGCATATATTTTATTAGTTATTGGATTTTTCATTGCTGGATTAGGGGAAATGTCCTTTACTTTGTACCATAACGTGTATGATACATACAACCTTATAGGTCATTTCTATAAGTTCATAGCTCATTATATACTTTTCCGAGCCCTATTTGTAATCAATATCCAAAAACCATACAAGGAGCTATCAGAGGCTGAGGAGAAGTTAAATAATTACGTTGATGATTTAGAGAGGGCTGTAGAGGAGAGGACCAAGGAGATAAGCCAGGCCAATGAAAAAATAATCAAAAACCTAAATGATGCAAAACATATCCAAATGGCATTGATGACTACGGAATTTCCCAAGGTCGCAGGTATGGAGTTTGCTGCCAAGTATCTTCCTTGTGAGCAAGTAGGCGGTGATTTTTACAATGTTTTTCGTCTGGATGAGGAAAATATTGGTATACTAATAGGGGATGTTGCTGGTCATGGCGTTTCCGCAGCCATGCTAAATGTCTTTATAAATCAAAATATGAGGTTTAGGATAGACTATGAGGATAATAGATACCGCATCCTAACTCCAAGAGGGGTTTTGATGAACTTATACCATGTATATAATAACATGTCCTTTCCTGAGGAAATGTATGTAGTATTATTCTATGGTATATACAATATTAAAACCGGGAAGCTTAGTTATGCTTCAGCAGGGATGAATACCTACCCCATAATTATAAAATCCAATGGCAAAGTATCACATATTAAGCTTGACGGTTTTCCTATTTGTAAATTTGGTAAATTCTTTAAGCCTAACTATGAGACCAAAACCATTGATTTAGCACCGGGAGATACCTTGGTCTTTTATAGCGATGGTTTAAGTGAGATTGATCGAAAGCAACCCAACTTATTTGGAACAAAAAATATAATGGAATATTTAAAGGGAATGAAAGATTATTCGGCAAAAGAGATATGTCAAGGATTGGCTGATGCCTACCATACTCTACTGGATGGAAAGGAGATGTTGGATGATGTAACCATATTAGTTGTCAAAACCCCGCCAGCTAGGATATAATATAAGTAATACTAAGATTTTGAAAGAGGGTATATGGGTTTGGAAAAAAGAATTGGGGTTGTAGGAATTGTAGTTGAAAATCATAAGGAATCAGGAAGTGCTGTCCAGGAAGTATTGTCAAAACATTCTTCTATAATAATAGGAAGAATGGGTATACCCTACAGGGAAAGAGGTATTTCGGTAATATCTATTATTGTAGAAGGCGATACCGATGAGATAGGCGCTTTAACTGGAAAATTAGGCAATTTAAAAGGTGTAACTGTAAAGACAGCGCTTACATCATAGCTTTTTAAGAAAGTGCCGGTTGATTAAGTTCAATCGGCACTTTCCTTTTCTGTACTATCCTGGGCAAGTAATTGAGCCATTTTCATGATAAGGTCTAGAGATTTAGCTTGCTCAGGTTTTAACATTGATTTAAAGGAATTGGATATTGCTTCTAAATTAATGGGCTGTTTATCAGTTTCTACATTAGAATCAGAAGAAGCGATGGTATCCTCTTTGTTGTTCTCAAAAGCTTCCTTATTGTCATTTGCGGTAGTCTTATTTTCAGTTTCAGCTGGCGAAGCATTATTCTCAGGAGAATTGAGAAGTTGTGCTAACTCTACAGTTTCTGCCATTCTTAAAATATTGCTAAGTTGCTTGAGAAACTGATGTTGTTCACTTGGGAGCAACATTTTGATAATATCAATAAGTTCCGTTACTTTTTCCAGACTGTTTTTACTTGAACTTTGCAGCTCTAGGCTCTGGTGCTTAAACCTATTTAATCGATAGATTAGCTCTTTGGTGTTATCGAAGGTATCAAGTATCCGATTTATAAGTACTTGATTTTCCAAGCTTATATAAGGCTGCAAGGCTCTTATAATACCAATAACCCTTTCTTGATAGCTTGATGGCTGAATACCAGCGTCTAATCTGCTGAATTTATGATAAGTCCCTTTTAATAAGCTGTTTAATATAGTTCTAACTTCTGCTAAAGCAAAAATGAAGTTAATTCCATCCTGATATTCCAGATCTAGATAAGGATAGATAGAAGATAGGATATCTAAGATGGTATCAGAATCATCAAAGCTATCTATTTCACTCTCTTCTAAGAAAGTATTTACTTTTTGTCTTTTTATGTACGGTGAAACAAGTAATATAAATAAGACAACAGGTAGAGGATTTCTTTGACTAGGTCGTGCATAGGTAAAGCCTGGGGGTATATCTTTTTTTTCCATAGGATACCTCCTTTTCAGACCTATATTTTTCATATTATGCCAAGATTAATAAAATGTGAATAAAAGTCTAAGTTTAATATAGATTTACAGTATCATTGTATTCATTTATGAATAGGATGATATTAGAATTGAATCTTGGGGAAAGGGTGAAATAATATTGGATTTGGAAAAAATGGCGGGATTATTTGATAAGCTTGAAGGTAAGCCGGAAAATCAAGTAATTGCAGAGATTGCACACCTAATAAAATCAGGTCAGGCTGGTATAACTCCTAATAAAGCTAAACAAATGATAAGAACAATTTTACCCATGATGGATAGCAGTCAGAGAAGAAAGCTGGAAAAGTTACTGAGGGCATTATAAACAAAGATCCGCAAGCCTTAAATGCTGCGGATCTTTATTTTTCTGCTGATCTCTCCCACTGCCATAATACAGGCCTTAACTTCATCCAAGGTGGTAAATACTCCAGGACTAAACCTTACAGTTCCTTGTTCCTTAGTGCCTATAGTATCGTGGGCAAGGGGGGAGCAATGTAAACTGCCCCTTGTAGCAATATTATATCTTTGGCTTAAAATATTTACTATTTCCCGTGAATCCCTATCCCAAATATTTATGGATATAATACCACATCTCATTTTTATATTGGTAGGTCCATATATTTTAACCCCTTCTATTTGGGAAAAGGCGTTTAGAAATAATTTTTCCAAATTGGTAATATGATTCATGATTTTTTCTTGCCCATAATTTAAAATATATTCCACTCCAGCCCCTAATCCAGCAATTCCAGGAGTGTTAAGGGTTCCTGCTTCATATCGATCTGGTAAGAAATCAGGTTGATATATGCTTTCAGAAAGGCTGCCAGTGCCACCTTCTTTAATTTGATTTAAATCTACGCCTTCTCTGATATAAAGTACACCAGTACCCTGAGGACCAAGTAGTCCCTTGTGCCCAGGCATGGCGACTAGGTCAACTGGCAATTTGGATAAGTCCATAGGAAGAGAACCTGCTGTTTGGGCAGCGTCAAGTAGGTAGTATATTCCATGATTTCTTGCTATTGTACCAATTTCTTCTATAGGCATTAAGGTACCAGTTACATTGGATGCATGGGTAGTCACAATCAGCCTGGTATTAGGCTTAATACTTTTTTCTATATCTTTAGGATCTACAAGTCCCTGACTATCGGCAGGTACTATGGTAGTTTCAATGCCTAAATTAGCTAAATGCATAAGAGGTCTTATAACAGAATTATGTTCCATGGAGGTGGTGATAACGTGATCACCTTCTTTTAAAGTACCTTTAATAGCCAGGTTAAGGCTATCGGTTGTGTTGTAGGTAAATATCATTCTAAAGGGGTCGGAAACATTAAATAATTGACACAGCATTTCCCTTCCATAAAGGAGAAGATTAGCGGCTTCTACTGCCATAGTATGGCTAGAGCGACCGGGGTTTGCACCATATTTTTTCATGGTTTGTAATACTCTGGTGTAAACTGTGTTGGGCTTAGGCCAGGATGTGGCGGCATTATCCATATATATCATTTTTATATTCCTCCAATACTTGGTGTAACAAAAATGAATATAAAAAATATATTAGTAATAGAAACAGCGCCTTTAATATAGACAAAAGGTAGGAGGTAACCTATGCCATTGGTTGAAGAATATAATTTTGTATCCTTTAATTCACGGCAGCATGCATTATACTTTAGTCAGTTATTAAAAAATGCAGGCTATGATTCCCAAATAATTTCTACTCCAAAAGGAGTAGCCTTAGGTTGTGGACTATCTGTTAAATTTTCTCCCCATTTAAGCTCAAAGGTTTATAAAATATACAAGCAATATAGAATTCCCATAGTAGGTTTTTATTCCATGAGGCGGGTAGGAAATCATACCGAATTAGTAAGAATACCTTTAGTATAATTTTAGTGTCCGGGGATTTTAGCAATGGTTAGCATATCTCCGGATATTTTATATATTATTTATATAAGATTGTGTATATGGTTATTACTGAGATATAAAACTTTTATTTTTAGCTGTATAAAATGATTAAATTCAATCTATTGGGCTAGTTTAACAACTATCTTCCATGATTCACTACAATTTATAATAGCAATTGTGTTTCATGAAGTAGTAACTGTTGAATTAGGACAATCAATTAAATTAATAAAGATTTTATTTAATAGATTAGTTATGGCATAATAAGATAAAGATATTATTTGAGAATTATATATTTTGATTATTAAGGATTAATTCGCGATAGATTAATATTGAAGATAAGAAATATATGGAAAGGATGACAAAAATGGAGAATACAAAAGAAAATATGGATAAGATACTTGAACTGCTAGAGGAAAGATACCGCGGAGCAGGAACTGAGCTTAAGCATGACAATCCTTTTCAATTGCTAATTGCTACTATACTTTCTGCTCAGTGTACTGATAGACAGGTCAATAAGGTAACCCCAGGCCTTTTTGAAAAATTCCCTAGACCAGAAGATTTTGCAGCTCTTGAACCTGAAGAGTTGGAACCTCATATAAAAAGCTGTGGATTTTATAAAACCAAGAGTAGAAATATTATTGCAACCTGTAAGATTCTGGTACAAAAGTTTGATGGACAAGTCCCTCGTGATATTGAGACTCTTCAAACTCTGCCCGGGGTAGGTAGAAAAACAGCTAATGTAGTGGCCAGCAATGCCTTTGACGTTGACGCTATTGCTGTGGATACTCACGTTTTTAGGGTGTCCAACCGCTTAGGCTTAGCTAATGCTAAAAATGTATTAGAAACTGAAAAACAGCTTATGGAGAATATACCAAAAAATAAATGGAGAGCAGCTCACCATTGGTTGATACAGCATGGTAGGCAGATATGCAATGCCAGAAAGCCAAAATGCGAAATTTGCTTCCTAAGCCCTTATTGTCCCTATTATCAGAATAATGTAAAAGAAAAAAGATAAGTTAGTGATATGCTATATCATGTAAACTTGATGCTATGAATTTAAAATAATTTGTGATAAAATAAATAAAGTTTTATATAGTTGCCAGGGAGGAGAAAAGGTTGAAAATCTATGGCTTGGTAGGGCCTAGTGGTACAGG
>CALKWV010000011.1 GCA_938003915.1 uncultured Bacillota bacterium
ACCTGTCTTATTCTTTATTGTCGAAATGGAGTGGATAAGAGAAAGAAGATATATAAATACATAAATAAGATAGGAAAAGCTTTTGAATTTAAGCATTTGACAGGTCCAGAGTTGCATGCATGGATTAATCAAACAGTAGAGCGGCAAGGCAAAAAGATTTCATATAACGCCATAAGCTATCTGATAGATAGGGTAGGCAATGATTTGAATGATATATCCAATGAGCTAAAAAAACTTATTTCATATGTAGGTCAAAGTAAGGAAATAGATATTAAGGCTATAGATCAAATTGTAACCCCTACTCTTGAGCAAAGCATCTTTCAGCTAGTGGATGCCATAGGCGAGAAGAGAAGCAGTCAGGCATTAAGGGTACTGAGCAATCTTATAAATGAAAGTGGTCAAGCTGCCCCTCCTATTCTGGCCATGATTGCTAGGCAGTTTAGGCTCATACTACAATGCAAGGAATTTCGAGAGAAAGGCTATAATCCAAATATTATAGCTTCAAAGTTAAATCAAAGACCATTTGTAATAAAAAAGTGCTTGTCTCAAGCAAGAAATTTTACCATACAGCAGTTAAAAAAAGGACTGGAATTATGTTTGCAGGTTGACTATCATATAAAAACCGGAAAAATTCAAGATACAATAGCCCTAGAGCTTATCATTATCAAAATGTGTAACTATTAAACAACAAAAGCTTCCACCTTTAGGAAGCTTTTTGCCACATTATTAATTATTCTTGGTTTTGTGCTGCCTGCAACTTTAAAGCTAATTTAGACTTTTTCCTATTAGCTGCGTTTTTGTGGAAGACTCCCTTAGCAACTGCTTTATCAATTTTGCTGGTAACTTCGGGAAGTAAGCTACGAGCCTTGTCCAAATCTCCCTCAGCAATAGCAGCTTCAAATTTTTTAATAGCGGTTTTTACGCTAGATTTAATGGATTTATTACGTAATGTTCTAGTTCTTGTTATTTTTATTCTCTTAATTGAGGATTTAATGTTGGCCAAGAATTTCACCTCCTTGATTAAATCGACGAAAACAATTTTATCATGAACCTTTAGAAAAGGCAAGGGATATATTGCAATTTGGATGAGATTCATTGTGTAGAATAAAAAAAATCTTGAGGGCCAATATAGTGATATGGAAACTTCACATTATATGAAGAGGTGAAATTTATGACGAGCATTAGGACAGATCTAGCAGTGGAGGCTAGAGAACTATATGGCCAACAAAATCAAGATATGACTGGGGTAGAAAGTGAGAACTATGAAGAAAATGGTATTGAGATAACCAAGGTTAGGATTACCAGTCCTGATGGCGAGAAAAAGGTGGGCAAGCCTATGGGAAATTATATAACCATAGAAGCTGTAGGTATAAGAGATAGAAACCCAGAATTTGATGAGTTAGTAAGCCAGAGGCTGAGTGATGAAATTAAGGGACTACTTAATTTAAATAAAAATAGCAATGTATTGGTGGTAGGGCTAGGTAATTGGAACATTACCCCTGATTCACTGGGTCCTAAAGTAGTAGACAGAGTCATGGTAACCAGACATATTCTTGAGTTGATTCCAGATCAGGTAGATGAGAGGGTGCGGGCTGTATGCGCAATTGCACCTGGTGTATTAGGTATTACTGGTATTGAAACAGTGGAAATAATCAAGGGGGTAGTGGACAGAGTAAAACCAGATGCGGTTATTGTAATAGATGCATTGGCATCGCGAAAAACCCATCGAATAGGTACAACAATTCAAATAGCGGATACCGGCATAACCCCTGGTTCGGGAATTGGTAATAAGAGGATGGGTATAAATCAAGAAACTCTAGGTGTAAAAACCATAGCCATTGGAGTTCCCATGGTTGTCTATGCTCACACCATAGGCAGAGATTCCTTGGAAATCATAATAAGGGAATTTTCAAGTCAAGCAACACCAGGTACTGAGTTTTATAAGATGTTGAAAGCAATGGATCAAAGTCAGTTGGATGCTATGGTAAATCAAGTCCTGAGTCAGGATATGGGAGATTTGGTGGTAACTCCAAAAGAAGTAGATACTCTTATTGATGATGTAGCACGTATAATATCTGATGGATTAAATCTAGCTTTGCATGATAACATATCTTTGGAGGAATCCAGACGCTTTATGCATTGATAGATAGAACACTGGGTTAATAGGAGGATACAATGAGCAGGGTGAAGAGAAATTTAAGCAGGAAGAGGATGAAAAGGAGAAGAAGGGGTATGTTCTTCTCCTTGTTTTTGATAGGTGTTCTTTTTGCTTTAGCTTTGATAGTCACAAATAACACAATGGTACAGGCTACCGGCTTATCAACGGAAGAAAACCTAATAACTATGGAACGTATTGGTGAATTTGTAATAGATAAGACAGATAAAATAGTTGATAAAATACAGGAAATAGATATTGACTCATTAAGGCAAGAAACAGAGAAGATAATAAAGGATAGTATTAGTTTTTTAAAAGCAATTAAAGCTAAATGGGAAAGCTTATAAAACACAATAAAGTTGCTTTTTTCTGGTTTATTGATTATTATTAGTATGGTATACAGACATTTATATAGGTTTTTTAAGGGGGAAACGACAAGCATGTCCAATGCTAGACAGAAGAACATAAGAAATTTTTGTATCATTGCCCATATTGATCATGGGAAATCTACGCTGGCAGATAGAATTTTAGAGGTTACTGGCGTATTATCAGAGAGAGAGATGGAAAAGCAGGTTCTGGACGATATGGAACTGGAAAAGGAACGGGGAATTACTATAAAATCAAAAGCTGTGAGATTAACCTATAAGGATGATCAAGGAGAAGAATATATATTAAACCTAATAGATACTCCAGGTCATGTGGATTTTACTTATGAAGTATCCAGAAGCTTGGCAGCCTGCGAAGGGGCTATACTGGTAGTAGATGCTTCTCAGGGAATTGAGGCACAGACTCTGGCTAATGTTTATTTGGCCTTAGAACAAGACTTAGAGATTATACCAGTAATAAACAAAATCGATCTACCTAGCGCTAGACCGGATTGGGTTAAAAAGGAGATCGAGGATGTTATTGGATTGCTGGCTGAGGATGCGCCATTAATTTCTGCTAAAAATGGTATAGGGATAGAAGAGGTTATAGAAAAAATAGTTAGGGATATTCCTGCCCCTAGTGGAGATGAAGAGGCCCCACTTCGTGCTCTTATATTTGACTCCTTTTATGACAATTATAGAGGAGTTATTGCCTATATTCGTATAAAAGAAGGCAAGGTTAAAGTGGGCGACAAAATCAAAATGATGGCGACCGGCAAAGAGTTTGAAGTAACGGAAGTAGGGGTATTTAAGCCCTATCTCACACCAGTATCAGAGCTTAGTGCAGGTGAAGTAGGATATTTAGCTGCTAGTATTAAAAACGTTAGAGATACTAGGGTCGGGGATACCATAACTCATGCGGACAATCCTGCAAAAGAACCACTACCAGGTTACCGAAAAATAAATCCTATGGTATTTAGTGGTGTTTATCCTGCAGATGGGGCCCGATATGACGAGTTAAGGGATGCTTTGGAAAAATTACAGATAAATGATGCCTCCCTAACATTTGAACCAGAAACTTCAGCAGCTTTAGGATTTGGTTTTAGATGTGGATTTTTAGGCTTGCTCCATATGGATATTGTACAAGAGAGATTGGAAAGAGAGTTTGACTTAGATCTTGTAACCACTGCTCCTAGTGTTATATATAAAGTAGTAACAAAGGACGGTGTGGAGCATGATGTATCCAATCCAACAAATCTTCCTTCCATTGGCGACATCGAATGTATGAAAGAGCCGATAGTAAGAGCTCAAATTATGGTTCCAACAGAATATGTAGGTGCTATTATGGAGCTTTGTCAAGAAAGACGAGGCACTTACAAGGATATGGAGTATCTTGAAGAAACCCGAGTTCTTCTTACCTATGAACTTCCGCTAAACGAGATTATATATGACTTCTTTGATGCATTAAAATCTAGATCAAGGGGCTATGCCTCCTTTGATTATGAATTTATAGGTTATCAGGAATCAAAGCTGGTTAAGCTGGATATTTTATTAAATGGAGAAATTGTGGATGCCTTATCTTTGATTGTTCATGAAGACAAGGCCTATGCAAGAGGACGCAGTATTGCAGAAAAGCTTAAAGAGCTCATTCCAAGACACATGTTTGAAATTCCAATTCAAGCTGCCATTGGAAACAAGATAATCGCTAGGGAGACCATAAAAGCTCTTAGAAAAGATGTTCTGGCAAAATGTTATGGTGGAGATATTACCCGAAAGAAAAAATTATTGGAGAAGCAGAAGGAAGGTAAAAAACGTATGCGCCAGGTTGGTTCAGTAGAAGTTCCCCAGGAAGCCTTTATGGCAGTATTAAAATTTGATAGCTAGATAAATGAGATGGAGGAATAAATAAAAGATGACTAAGGATGCCATAGGACTATATATTCACTTTCCCTTCTGCCTCAGAAAATGCCTATACTGTGATTTTCCATCCTATGCGGGCAAGGAGTTTTTAATGGATGATTATCTAGATGCTGTTAGGATTGAGATTGGCGAGATAAAAAAAAGAATAACAGGTAGGAAAATTGAAACCATATTCTGGGGTGGGGGGACTCCCACCCTTTTTCATGGGGAAAAATTAAAGAACTTATTAGACTATATAAAGGAAAACCTTGTAATTACAGAAGATGCAGAGATTACTACTGAAGCAAATCCTGAAACTTTAGATAAAAAGAAACTGGAAATATTAAAAAAGGCTGGAGTTAATAGGCTTAGTATAGGAATGCAAGCGGGACAGGATTGTCTTATAAAAAAGCTAGGTAGAGTTCATAGCATCAAAGATGTAGAGAGAAGTGTACAATGGGCTAAAGCTTTAGGATTTGATAATATAAATTTGGATTTAATGTTTGGATTGCCTGATCAAACCTTGGATCAATGGATGGAGACATTAGCAGTAGCAGTAGATTTGGGAGTAGAACATATCTCTACCTATGCCCTAATAATTGAAGAAGGAACTCCTTTTTATGAATTGGAGAGTCAGGGAAAGCTTAATACGCCTTCTGAAGAAGTGGAGAGGGAGATGTACCATAAGGGTATAGATTACCTAAAAAGAAACGGCTATATCCAATATGAAATATCCAATTTTGCTCAGCCTGGAAAAGAATGCCGTCATAACCTCATATATTGGAAGAATAGGGATTATATAGGTATAGGATGCGGTGCTCATTCATCGCTGGACGGAGAAAGATGGTCAAATTATTATGATATATCACAGTATATAGATAGCATATCAAAGGAAAGGACAGCCATAGAACATAGGCAAAAAACACCAATTTCAGAACAGCGTTTTGAAACCATTATGATGGGTCTAAGATTAACAGCAGGGGTATCAAAATTAGAATTTCGTCAAAGATTTAATAATGATATCAGATATTATTATGGTGAAGCTATTGATAAACTTAAAGCACAGGGCTTATTGGCAGAGGATAAAAATAGTATATATCTAACTTCTAAAGGGATGGACCTTCAAAATCAGGTACTACTTCACTTTATGGATTAGAATTTATGAAAAAATGGTAAAAACTATTGACAAAATCCAGGTAAAATGATAATTTAAAGTAGGAATTAGCACTCGTTGGAGGAGAGTGCTAACAGATGGGGGTGAAATCCATGGAGTTAAATAAAAGGAAATTGCGTATACTACAAGCCATCATCGATGATTATATCGTATCTGGCGAGCCTGTAGGTTCGCGAACAATTGCAAAAAAATACGATATGGGGATTAGTTCAGCCACCATCAGAAACGAAATGGCGGATTTGGAAGAGATGGGCTATCTGGAGCAACCTCATACTTCTGCGGGACGGATTCCTTCTGACAAGGGCTACAGGTTATACGTAGATCGTCTAATGAAAATCAAAAAATTAAATGTTGCAGAAGCTAAATATATAAAGGATCTCTATGCTAAAAAGACTAATCAACTGGAACAAGTTATTATACAGACCTCCAAACTTTTATCTAGTCTTACCAAATATACCGCTGTTGTAATAGGACCAAAAATGGATCGAGTTTTAATAAAACATATACAAATAGTGCCCATCGATAAACGATGTGCTCTTTTGATTTTAATAACTAATACTGGAATAACAAAGGATGCGGTTATAAGCGTCCCAGAAGGGATTGACGAAGACTACTTATATAGAATTTCCAATATGTTAAATCATCTTTTTAGAGATAAGAGTATTGAAAATATAAAGCTAGAACCCTTGTTAAATATACAAAGGGATATGACACTGAATAGAGAATTTTTCAACTCAATAATTGATGCTCTTACTACTAGTATAGATGTAGAGGAAGCTAGTGAGGTATATCTAGGAGGAGCTGCTAACATATTCAATTACCCCGAGTATCATGACATTATAAAAGCTAAGGAATTCTTTGATCTCCTGGAACAGAAGGAGTTTTTATATAAACTTTTAGTTCGCTCAGAGGATAGTGGTGTGTCTGTGACAATTGGTCAAGAAAACCAATATAAAGAGCTTCAAGAATACAGTATTGTTACTGCAACTTATAGTGCAGGCGGGCGAACTTTAGGAACCCTTAGCATCATTGGCCCTACTCGTATGGAGTATTCCAAAGCAATTTCTGTTATGGACTTCATGGGTAAGACACTTAGTGAGTATTTAACTCAGCTATTTACAGAGGGATAGCTTAATATACTTAATAAAGGCATAGAAATGGAGTGAATTTAAATGAAGGAAAATTATGAGAAGAGCTGTTGTAACGATGAAGCAATTCAAGACAATGAAATATCTGATAAAAACTTATCAGATGAAGAGTTAGAGGAAAAAAACGAAGCAAATGAAGAGATAAATGAAACAGAGCAAACTCAAAAAGTGTTGGACCATGAAGATACAGTTGATGAAGATAAGAAAGACAAGGTCTCAACTGAAGAGGATATTTCAGTTTTACAAGAACAACTAAAAAAAGTCCAAGAAGAGCGGGACGAATATCTTTCTATGGCTCAGCGTTTGCAAGCTGAATTCGATAACTTTAGAAAGAGAAACAGGGCAGCTGTATCTCAAGCCTATGAAGAAGCTGCTTTGGAGACAGTAGAAAAATTTTTACCTGTACTGGATAATCTACAAAGAGCATTGGAATCTTCTAAAGACAATGACTCTCCCCAGGTTCAGGCTATTTGCAAGGGAGTAGAAATGGTTGTAAAACAGTTTAATGATATTCTGGCAAAAATGGGCATAGAGGAAATAGACGCTCTAGGCCAGCCCTTTGACCCTATGTATCACGATGCTGTTATGCAGGTAGAAGCAGAAAACGAAGAACAAAAAAATAAAGTTGTTGAAGTATTACTAAAAGGATATAAAACTGAAGATAA
Organism: uncultured Bacillota bacterium; assembly: GCA_938003915.1. Lineage (GTDB taxonomy): Bacteria > Bacillota > Clostridia > Caldicoprobacterales > UBA3941 > JAAYGY01. Next base: position 7,407 of record CALKWV010000011.1, read on the forward strand.
GATAATAAGATATAGCATGGTGAAAGTTGCTATTTAATACTATTTGATATTTATTTCCATTTTATTGATCAAGTATATATTTATCTAAATTAATATTTATTCTTTTTCTTGCAAACTAAATTAACCTACTATGCTAGTTCAATAACAATATTATATATACATAGTCTATTGATAACTATTGAACTAGTATAGCAGATTAAATTTTATTCGTGCTAATATTGATAGGAGGAATATAACTATGGGGAAAATAATAGGAATCGATCTAGGAACTACTAACTCCTGTGTAGCAGTTATGGAAGGAGGAGAACCTGTAGTAATACCTAATGCTGAAGGTAGCAGAACTACTCCTTCTGTGGTTGCCTTTTCAAAAAATGGAGAGCGATTAATAGGACAGGTTGCAAAACGTCAAGCTATTACTAACCCTGAGCATACTATCATGTCCATTAAAAGGGATATGGGTAGCGATAGAAGGGTTAGAATAGAAGATAAGGAATACAGCCCACAAGAAATTTCTGCTATGATTCTAAGCAAGCTAAAACAGGATGCAGAAGCCTATTTAGGAGAAAAAGTAACTCAAGCTGTTATTACAGTCCCTGCGTACTTTAGTGACAGCCAAAGACAGGCCACCAAAGATGCAGGTACTATTGCTGGTTTAGAGGTTCTAAGAATCATCAATGAGCCTACAGCTGCTGCACTGGCATATGGTCTTGATAAGGAGGACAATCAAAAGATTGTGGTATATGACCTAGGTGGAGGTACTTTTGACGTATCTGTTATGGAGATTGGTGATGGCGTATTTGAAGTACTAGCAACTAGAGGTAATAACCGCCTAGGTGGGGATGACTTTGACCAAAGGATTATAGATTACCTAGCAGACGAGTTTAAGAAGTCTGAAGGTATCGATCTTAGAATGGATAAGATGGCATTACAACGCCTAAAAGAAGCAGCTGAAAAGGCTAAGATAGAATTATCCAATGTACTTACAACCAATATAAATCTTCCCTTTATTACAGCCGATGCATCAGGACCAAAACATTTGGATATGACATTAACTAGAGCAAAATTTGAAGAAATGACTGCAGATCTAGTAGAAAAAACTTTGGAACCCTTGCAGGAAGCTCTGAAAGATGCAGGGCTAACTACTAGTGAAATAGATAAAGTTATCTTAGTAGGAGGTTCCACTAGAATTCCTGCAGTGCAAGAAGCTGTAAAAAGGGTTACTGGAAAGGAACCTCATAAGGGAATTAACCCCGATGAATGCGTGGCGATTGGAGCAGCTATTCAGGCCGGAGTTCTAGGCGGAGAGGTAAAAGATGTTCTATTGCTGGATGTTACACCTCTATCCTTGGGAATTGAGACACTAGGTGGAGTATTTACCAAGCTTATTGAGAGAAACACCACCATCCCAACTCGAAAGAGTCAAATATTCTCTACTGCTGCTGATGGACAGACTAGCGTAGAAATCCATGTTCTCCAAGGTGAACGTGAAATGGCAGCAGACAATATTACACTGGGTAGGTTTATACTAGATGGAATTCCACCAGCACCTAGAGGTGTTCCACAGATAGAAGTAACCTTTGATATTGATGCCAACGGTATTGTTAATGTATCTGCCAAGGATTTAGGAACAGGCAAAGAGCAAAAGATTACCATTACAGCATCCACTAATCTATCTGAAGAAGAAATAGAAAAAGCTATCAAGGATGCTGAAAGGTATGCAGAAGAAGATAAGAAGCGCAAAGAAGCAGTAGAGGCTAGAAATAATGCTGATTCTTTGGTTTACGCTACTGAAAAGACCCTTAAGGAGCTAGGAGATAAATTAAGTCAAGCTGATAAAGATGCTATCCAAGCAGAGATAGATGCAGTCAAAAAAGCTTTAGAAGGTAATGACGTAGACACTATTAAATCTGCAACTGAAAAACTAAGTCAAGTATCTCAAGAAGTATTTGGAAAGATTTATCAGCAACAGGCACAGCAACAAGCGCAGCAACAACAGGCAGGCGGTGGACAACAAAATCAATCCTCGGGATACAAGGATGATAATGTTGTAGATGCAGACTATGAAGTTGTAGACGATGATGAATAAATAATGTATAATTATATAACTGAATGAAAAAGCCAAAGCCATAAAGGCTCTGGCTTTTTCTGAGATATAAACATATTAGCAGTAAAGCAAGGTGATGAGAGACTTGGCAAAAAGGGATTATTACGAAGTTTTAGGTGTAGATAGAAATGCTACAGAAGAAGAAATAAAGCGAGCTTATAGAAGACTAGCTCGCAAATATCATCCCGATGTTAATAAAGATCCAGACGCGGAAGAAAAATTTAAAGAGATAAATGAAGCATATAGCGTTTTAAGTGATCCCAAAACCAGAGCCCAGTATGATCAATTTGGCCATGAAGGGCCAACTGGACAGGGTTTTGAAGGATTTGATTTTGGCGGTTTTGGTGGTTTTGATGATATATTTGACATGTTCTTTGGTGGTGGTTTTGGTGGTAGGAGCACTAGTCGTAGGCGAGGTCCCGTAAGGGGCGCAGATAAACGATATGATCTTACCATCAGCTTTGAAGAAGCTGCCTTTGGTACTAAAAAAGAAATTGAAATTACAAGAAATGAGAATTGTGATGAATGTGGCGGTACCGGAGCAGCAAGGGGAACCCAACCAGAAACCTGTCCACAATGTAATGGTACTGGGGAAATTTCTTATACTCAAAATACTGCTTTTTACCGATTCGGCAACGTACAAGACCTTAACTCTTGTCCTGCACGACGTTCTTCCAATCTTCAACACGGCAACAGCGGCAATGATTGGCGTCGTGGTCGTGTTAA
>CALKWV010000012.1 GCA_938003915.1 uncultured Bacillota bacterium
GGCCAATTGAGATTAGAACTGGCAAGACGTCTTGATATAATTCCAAAAGATCAATATAACATATTATGGATTACTGAATTTCCCCTATTTGAATATGACCAGGAAGAAGGCAGATATGTAGCAAAACATCATCCATTTACCTCACCTATGGATGAAGACTTGCACTTATTAGAGTCTGAGCCAGAAAAAGTGCGGGCAAAAGCCTATGATATGGTGTTAAATGGTAACGAGATAGGTGGCGGAAGTATAAGAATCCATGATATGTCCCTGCAAGAGAGAATGTTTAAAGCACTAGGCTTTACTATGGAAAAGGCATGGGAGCAGTTTGGATTCTTGTTGGAGGCCTTCAAGTATGGAGCGCCGCCTCATGGAGGAATTGCTTATGGTCTTGATAGAATTGCAGCATTGTTAGCAGGCAGAACCTCTATTAGGGACGTAATTGCGTTCCCCAAAGTACAGAATGCATCTGATCTCATGACCAATGCACCTTCATTTGTAGATGAAAAGCAGCTTAAGGAATTGCATATAAGTATAGATAAAAAGATTGAAAATAAGGATGTTTAGTTTTTGCAAAATTGGTTATGTATAATCATGTGTAAAATATCGGCTAAAAGGGACTGATGTATGTGAGAGAGATTGGCAAGGTTGCCGATATAAAAGATAAAACTGCTATCATCAAGATACAGAGAAAATCTAGCTGCGGATCATGTACAGCTTGTGGTATGAAAAAAGATCAAAATGAAATTTTAATACCTGTAGCCAATGATCTAGGAGCTAGGCTTGGAGATTGGGTGGAGTTGGAACTAAAGTCAATCTCCATTCTAAAAGCATCTACCATAGCATATGTGATACCACTAATTGCTCTTATAATTGGGGTTGTAGTTGGATATGCTCTAGCAGAGCAATTATCCCAAGATACTGAATTATACGGAGCAATTGGCGGTATAATACTTACAATACTTTCTTTTGTAGCCATAAGGGTAGTAGACCCTTTGTTAAATAAAAAAGGAGACTACACTCCTAAGATGATATCAATTATAAATTTATCTTCGAAAGGGGAAATGGAAAATGGCAAGTGATAAAGTTGTTGTTCTAGACTCAAACAATTTTGAGCAAGAAGTTATGAATTCTGATATACCTGTCCTAGTAGATTTTTGGGCAGCTTGGTGTGGCCCTTGTAAAATGATAGCCCCCATAATTGATCAATTGGCCGATGAATTTGACGGCAAGGTTAAGATTGCAAAGGTTAATGTAGATGATAATAGGGATCTAGCATCAAGATTTAAGATAATGAGCATTCCAACATTGCTTTTGTTTAAAGGCGGTGAAATTGTAGATCAAATAATGGGTGCTAGACCTAAGGCTGAACTAGAAAAATTTATACAAAAAGCTCTATAAAAAGCTGGATTTATACCAGCTTTTTTAATATTTATTCATTAAAGTCCTTGTCAAAGTTCAATAATATAATTATAATAAGACTAATGATGTCGAACATTTTATATAAAATTCTTAAAAACGTATGGAGGTAGTAATGAAGTGGTAAGTTTAAGAGAAGTATTTAAAGTAGATCCCGAAGTAGCCGAAGCTATGGAAAAGGAGTTTGATAGGCAGCAAGGCCATATCGAACTTATTGCTTCGGAAAATTTTGTTAGCTTAGCAGTAATGGAAGCTATGGGTAGCCATCTCACTAATAAATATGCAGAGGGTTATCCCGGTAGAAGGTATTATGGTGGCTGCGAATATGTAGATATAGTTGAAGAGCTAGCTATAAACCGGGCAAAGAAGTTGTTTGGCGCAGAACATGCTAATGTTCAGCCCCATTCAGGTGCTCAGGCAAATATGGCCGTTTATTTTGCTGTTTTGAAACCTGGGGATACCATATTAGGTATGAATTTGGCCCATGGAGGGCATTTAACTCATGGTAGCCCTGTAAATATATCAGGTACTTATTTTAATATTGTTCCATATGGCGTTGACTCAGAGACAGGATATATAGATTACCGGCAATTGCGAGATTTAGCCCTTGAACACAAACCAAAATTAATTGTAGCTGGAGCAAGTGCTTATTCTAGGACTATTGATTTTAAAAAGTTTAGAGATATAGCTGATGAAGTAGGAGCATATTTGATGGTGGATATGGCGCATATTGCGGGATTGGTAGCAGCAGGTCTGCATCCAAATCCAGTACCTTACGCAGATTTTGTTACTACTACCACCCACAAAACTTTAAGAGGACCTAGGGGCGGTATGATTCTGTGTAAGAAAGAATATGCAAAGGCCATTGACAAAGCTATTTTCCCTGGAACCCAAGGTGGGCCTCTTATGCATATTATTGCTGCTAAAGCTGTTTGTTTATTAGAGGCTTTAAGTCCAGAATTTAAAGAATACCAGCAAAAAATTGTTGATAATGCCAAAGCTTTAGCTGAGGCCTTAAAGGCTGAAGGATTTGATTTGGTTTCAGGGGGCACAGACAATCATTTAATGACCATAGATCTTAGAAATAAGAACATGACTGGTAGAGATGCTGAAAAGATTTTAGATAGTGTTAGAATTACTACTAATAAGAACACTATACCTAATGATCCTCAAAGTCCTTTTGTAACAAGCGGTATCCGTATAGGAACTCCTGCTGTAACCACCAGGGGTATGGGAACTGAAGAAATGAAAGACATTGCAAAAGCTATTTCCCTTGCTTTGGAGGATGTTGAAAGCAATCGCAAAAAAGTGTTAGAGATTGTAGATGACCTATGTAACAGATTTCCCTTATATCCTGGCGGATTATTAAAGTAATATTTTTATTTTTGATAATTTATTCTAAGTTTATATTTATAAGTGGTATAATGGCTATTGAAGGTTGGATTCATTACTGATTTGGAGTAAACAATATGTTTTCTAAAGTAAAATCAGTGATGACGTCCACTTATCAATAGCCATTTTATTCATAGACATTATACTAAAACAAATTTATAAAAGGAGGCTTACAAATGACAAAAAATATGCCTTTAGCAGCCCGGATGAGACCGGAAACTTTGGAGGAGTTTATCGGGCAAGAACACATCATAGGTAAAAATAGGCTGCTATATAGGGCTATAAAGGCTGATAGGCTTACCTCCGCTATCTTTTATGGACCGCCTGGCACAGGTAAAACTACTTTGGCTAAGATTATATCAAAGGAGACTCAGTATCCATTTAAACAATTAAATGCTGTATCAGCAGGAGTAAAGGAGATACGGGAAATAGCACATGAAGCTCAAAACTATCTGCTTAATCCTAAGGGTAAAGTAATTTTATTTTTTGATGAAATACATAGGCTAAATAAGGGACAACAAGATGCATTACTTCCATACGTAGAAGATGGTACCTTTATACTTATAGGCGCGACCACGGAAAATCCATATTTTGAGGTAAATAAAGCCTTGCTATCTAGATCTACAATTTTCAGGTTTCTTCCTTTAACCGATGAAGATTTGAGAAAACTTATTTATAATTGCCTTAACAATAAAGAAAAGGGATTAGGCAATAAAAAAATAGAAATAGAGCCTGAAGCAGTGGATCATATTATTCGTATGAGCGAAGGGGATGCCAGATCAGTATTAAATGCATTAGAGTTAGCTGCTCTAACTACTCCACCTAATAATGATGGAGTTATATACATAACTTTAGAGGTAGCACAGGAATGCGTGCAACAAAAGGCTATTAGATACGATAAAGATGGAGATAATCACTATGATGTAGTTAGCGCTTTTATTAAGAGCATGAGAAATTATATGGAGCCAGACGCTGTCTTGCACTGGTTGGCACGCATGATTGAAAGTGGAGAAAAACCAGAATTTATTGCAAGAAGAATTATCATAGCTGCGGCAGAGGATGTAGGGTTAGCCAATCCTGCTGCATTACAAGTGGCAGTAGCTGCAGCACAAGCTGTGCAAATGGTAGGTTGGCCTGAAAGCAGGATTATCTTAGCCATGGCAGCTTTAATGGTGGCTTGTTCACCAAAATCAAACTCTGCGTGTGTAGGCATAGATAAGGCCTTGGAAGATGTGCAAACCAAAAAAATAGGAGAGGTTCCTATAAACTTAAGGGATACTCATTATCCAGGTGCAGCTCAGTTAGGGCATGGAAAAGGTTACAAGTATTCCCATGATTATCCGGGAGGCAGGGCTGTACAGCAATATATGCCAGATGAATTGAAAGATGTCCGATATTATTTTCCTAAAAATTCAGGAGCAGAAGCAAGAATAAAGGAACGGCTAGAGCAGATACTAAAAAGCAAAAGAAAATAATATCTACTAAATTAGTCTACATTAATGTTGACAAAAATACTAGGATATGGTACTATTTTTTTGTCGTAAAAGTATAGTATTTTAGTCGGGATTAGGAGGTGTTATTTTTGAAGCTCTCTACCAGAGGTAGATACGGTCTTAGAGCTATGTTTGACCTAGCCATGAACCAATCTCAAGGCCCTATCCCGCTTAATGAAATAGCCAGTAGACAGAATATTTCTGAGGCTTACTTAGAACAGTTGTTTGCTAATATGAGAAAGGCTGGACTAGTCAAGAGTGTACGTGGAGCCCGTGGTGGTTACTTGTTAGCAACGACTCCCGACAAAATTTCAGTAGGTCAAATATTAAGAACTTTAGAAGGTAATATTGCACCAGCAGATTGCGTCAGAGATGACCATGATGGTATTGAGTGTACTAGTGCTGATGCGTGTGTAACAAGAATAGTATGGGAAAAAATTAGAGATAGTGTAAATCAGGTTATAGATTCCATAACCTTAGAAGACATGGTTCGAGAGCAAAGATTAATAAACAAAAGAACAGAATACACTAATGTACAGTGTAACAGCTAAGCAAATATGAAATTGTTTTAGGTTTACTGTGAAAGGAGTCCTTTAGATGAAAAGAAACATCTATTTAGATCACGCAGCAACTACTTATATGAAAAAAGAAGTTTTAGAAGCCATGATGCCTTATCTTACACAAAATTATGGAAATCCATCTAGCGTTCACAGCTTTGGCCGTGAAGCCCGCAAGGCCATAGATAAGGCTAGAGAACAGACAGCTAAAGCCCTAAAAGCAAGGTTTGATGAGATCTTTTTTACAGGTGGTGGCACTGAATCTGACAACTGGGCTATAAAGGGAGTTGCATTGGCAAATCAGAATAAAGGTAAACATATAATAACTTCTGCTATTGAGCATCATGCTGTATTATATACCTGTGAATTCCTTGAGAAGAATGGATTTGAGGTAACTTATTTGCCTGTAGATTCTTATGGTATGGTAGATCCTCAGGATGTTGAGAAAGCCATAAGGCCAGATACAATCTTAGTTTCTATAATGTTTGCCAATAATGAAATAGGTACCATTCAGCCCATTAAGGAAATTGGGGCAATTACAAAAGAAAAAGGTGTTTACTTCCATACTGATGCCGTTCAGGCAGTTGGTCATGTAGATATCGATGTTAACGATATGAACATAGATCTATTGTCCTTATCTGCTCATAAATTTTATGGCCCTAAGGGAGTTGGAGCATTGTATGTGCGAAAGGGAACTAAGATAACTCCCCTATTACATGGCGGAGCACAAGAGCGCAATCGCCGAGCTGGTACTGAAAATATTCCTGGTATCATCGGTTTGGGTAAGGCCATTGAGTTGGCTTATGAAAATATGGAGGAGAATAACAAGCACCTTATTCGTTTAAGGGATAAGCTTATAAATGGTATTATGGATAGAATTGATGATGTTAGGCTTAATGGCCATCCTACTTTAAGACTTCCCGGAAATGTAAATATGAGTTTTGAATATATAGAAGGGGAATCATTGCTGTTGAGCTTAGATTTAAAGGGAATTGCAGCATCTAGCGGTTCTGCATGTACTTCAGGATCTTTAGATCCCTCCCATGTACTGTTAGCCATAGGTTTGTCCCATGAAATTGCCCATGGTTCTTTGAGAATGACCTTGGGAGATGAAAATACTGATGAAGAAATAGATTATGTTTTAGAAGTGTTGCCACAAATTGTGCAAAGACTAAGAGAAATGTCACCTTTGTTTATCCAAGAAAAAGGAGGATGCCAATATGTATAGTGAAAAAGTTATGGATCATTTTATGAATCCCCGTAACGTTGGAGAGATAGAAAACCCCGATGGAGTAGGGGAAGTGGGAAATGCAAAATGTGGAGACATAATGAGAATATCATTAAAAGTAGAAAATGATGTCATTGTTGATGTAAAATTTAAGACCTTTGGCTGTGGTGCAGCTATTGCTACAAGTAGTATGGCTACTGAGCTGGTTAAGGGTAAGACCATAGATGAGGCATTGACCATAACCAATAAGGCTGTTGCAGATGCTTTGGATGGACTGCCTCCAGTAAAAATGCATTGTTCGGTGTTAGCAGAAGAGGCTATTCGAAAAGCTATAGAGGACTATAAAGAAAAGCAGAAAAACAAGGTGGGTGTATGAATAAAAATCGGGTACTTATAGGTATGAGCGGCGGAGTGGACAGTTCTGTTGCTGCTTATATTCTAAAGGAACAGGGGTATGAGGTAATAGGAGTCACCATGCAAATATGGCCCGATTTGCCAGGTGAAGTACGAGAAAAAGAAGGGGGATGCTGCTCTCTTTCAGCAGTAGATGACGCTAGAAGGGTTGCTAACCATATAGGTATACCCTTTTATGTAATGAACTTTAAAGAAGTTTTTCAGGACAAGGTTATAGATTATTTTATAGATGAATACTTAAGAGGTAGAACTCCTAATCCCTGTATTGCCTGCAATCGTCATATTAAATTTGATCGTTTTCTTAAAAAAGCTTTAGAGATAGATGCCTATTATATTGCCACCGGACATTATGCAGATATAATATTTGACAATCAAAGACAGCGTTATCTATTAAAAAAATCTGCAGCAGTGGGAAAAGATCAAACCTATGCACTCTATTCTATGACCCAATATCAACTTGAACATACTCTATTTCCCCTTGGTAAATATACCAAGGAACAGGTTAGAGATATAGCAAAAAAAATAGGGTTGACAGTTGCTAACAAGCCAGATAGTCAAGAAATTTGTTTTGTAGATGATAACGACTATGGTAAATTTATTGAGCAGCAGCTTGATGAAAAAATCAAGCCAGGAAATTTTGTAGATACTCATGGTAATGTATTAGGACAGCATAAGGGAATTATTCATTATACTATTGGTCAGCGAAAGGGTCTAGGAATAGCTTTAGGAAAACCTATGTATGTTGTAGAAATCGATGCTAAGAATAATATAGTGGTGCTAGGAGAACATCATGAAGTATTTTCAAAAGAAATGATAGTAGAACAAATAAATCTAATTTCTCTTTCCTCCCTAACAGAGCCCATAAGGGCGATGGTAAAGATACGCTATACTGCACCTGAAGCTTCTGCTACTTTGTATCCAATGGAGAATGATAAAATTAAGGTAGTATTTGATGAGCCTCAAAGAGCTATAACGCCTGGACAAGCTGCAGTTTTTTATGAGGATGACTATATTTTGGGTGGGGGAATAATAGAGCGTAGTTTAAATTCAAATTAAAAAAATAGATTATATGGATATGGTCAGCTTTTTGTGGAGAAATTCTCCCAATGCTGACCATATTTTTTATGATCATTTTTATTTGCATTAATTATCCAGTAGATAAATGTTATATTTCTATAATTAATTTCTGATTTTAGGAGAAAATAGAGTTACATTAATAATTTATAATTGCTTGATGGGGGAATAAAATTGGGTAGAGCTGTCAATAGGGATAGTGTTATAGGGCTTCCTGTTATTTGTGAACAAACGGGGAAAAGATTAGGTGTAGTAGAGGACATACAATATGATGCCAACAATAAAAGAATAAAAGGAATTATAGTATCTAGCACTGGCTACAGAACTAAGAATTTCTTTATAGACTTTAATGACATACATGCTTTTGGAGAGATGGCAATAATTACAAAGGAGGATTGTCAAAAGAAAATACACAAGGAGGGAAAAAATAATATTGTTGGGAAAACTATTATAAAGGATGATGGTCAAGAATTAGGTACCATAAGTAATATTATATTTAATCCTGATGATGGTCATGTGGAAGGATATGAAATATCTAAAGGAATATTAGATGATCTAGTGGCTGGTCGTAGTATATTGTCTGGAGATTTTCAGCCCCAGATGGGTGGCGATGTTATTGTAATCCCAGTAGAAGAAAATATAGAGTTAAAATCTAACAATAGGGGTATTCTGAATATACTTTCAGATTCCAACTAGGTTTATAAGCAGTAGCGCATTATGGTAGTAAAAGAGTAACTGGTGAACTAATAAATATATAAGAAATAAAATAAATTAAAATTGACCAAGGAGTGATATATATTGGCAAATAAATATATAAATGGTTTTATTGCTGGAGGTTTAATAGGGGCAGCTGCAGCCATAATGCTTTCATCGAGATCTGGTAAGGATATGAGAAAGAAAATGATGAAAAGCAGTAGAGAGATGGCAGATGTAGCAAGCAGAATTATGCCAGGTATAGGATCTAGATAAGGGCAAATCAAAGGAGACCGGATCTATTTTTCTGGTCTCTTATTCTTCTTTCATGGAAGGGAGCCTTTGCGATTTTATGAAGATTAAGTATAACAAAAAAGTAACTGTTTTAATTTTAGCTATTGTTATTTTAGCTATAATCTTATGGGGAGTAATAGCTCGATGGTCAAAGGTCATGGAAATAGTTAAATATATTTTTTATTCTATTGTAATAGCATACATCCTAACTCCTATTAGTCGCTGGTTAGAAAATTACTTGTCACGTCCTAAGGCAGTCCTTCTTTTATTTGTAGCTTTAATAATTATTATCATAAGTCTTATGATTTTACTTATTCCTTTGTTGATAAGACAAGGGATTGCATTACTCGACAAACTTCCAGCCTTTTCACAACAAGTACAGGGTATGATGATAAAAGTTCAAAGAGAAATGAAGAGACTTGGTATTCCGTACAGTATACAAAGCACTTTAAGTCAATATATAGATGATATGAATGATCAGTTTATATCATATATTAAAGAAAAGATGGATGGTGCAGTGGATGGAGTAGGAAAAGCTGCTGCTATTTTTACTATACCGGTCCTAAGCTTTTATTTTATGAAAGATAGAGATTATTTTAAGAAAATAGTTATAGGATTTGTTCCGAAAAAAATACGAAAGCCTATATTACAAATGGCTACAGAAATAAACAAAATATTAGATAGATTTATTCGTGGTCAGATGTTGATAGCTTTAATAGTAGGGATACTGGCCACCATAGGTTATCTTATAATTCGATTGCCTTATGCCGCTATTTTAGGCTTATTTGCCGGCATATTTGAGATTGTACCCTATTTTGGTCCGGTACTGGGAGCTATACCTGCGGTTATGATAGCACTATTACACTCTCCGTCCAAACTTATAGCTACAGTAATAGTTGTAATATTAGTACAGCAACTGGAGAGCAATGTATTTACTCCCAAAATCATGGGCGACCATGTAGGTTTGCATCCAGTATTTATTATAGTATCCCTATGGCTGGCAGGGGTATTCTTTGGAGTATTAGGTATGTTTTTTGCAGTGCCTACTGTACTTATATTACGGGTTATAATAAAGAATATCTATCTAGCTATTGTCTCGGAAAAATATTAATGAGGGATGAAATTGAATCATCCCTCAGCTTATATAAATTCTTTTTCAGAAGCTGATGAATTTTGCTGAACTATCTCGATCTTTGTAAGGAAATAGTTATGAATTATGAAAATGTATCGACTATTAGCTAACATCCATCTCTTTTATATAGACAATTATAATCCAGGTTCTTCCTTTCTACTTGATTTTTAACAACTTAATCTTTGAGGCAATATTGTTATAACAACACTTTTCAAGCGAATCGGATCATTGTTATTCAGATGAGAGCGTAAACGAGATATTTAGAATCAAGCATACTATTAAAGGTTCTTCAGCTATGATGAAATTCAATGATATTTTTACCATAGCTCATACAATAGAGGATATATTTTTCTTCATAAGAGAAGAAAACCCTAAGTAGAACTTTGTTACCACTTTAAATGATTTAATTTTAGAGAGTATCGATTTTATAAAAATAGAACTAGAAAAAATTATGAACCGTTGTGAAGTAAATGGCGATGCAACTGAGTTATTCGATAATCTAAAAGCTTTTCTTACTAAATCAAAAGTAATATGAATGTATCAAAAATTAAATAAAGGAAAGAGCGGATCAAGGAAATAGACAAATGCAGAAAATACTTGAAGCTATGGAAGAAATCAATGTATCTTCTAATAATATCAATTTGCTTGGTTTTTTATATCCATATAGTTATAATCTATAAACTTGCACAACGAGTTAATTAGATAGTATAAAAAAATCAAAACATTGACAAAACCAATGCGCTTCTATATAATGAAAATGAATAATTACATA
>CALKWV010000013.1 GCA_938003915.1 uncultured Bacillota bacterium
CGGGGAATTTTCACTTGCCCAATATCCTCATCCTGTTTATGGTGAGTACAGGCCTCCGCCACCAACACTTTGTCCCCATCCTTTAAGTTTTCAATTGCGTAGGCTCCTTTGAGCATCTCATCCAGATCTCCCTTATACCTAGCAAACAGGATGGAAAATGAGGTAAGGGGAATATCCCGGGGAACATCTTCAGATACTTGCTTAAAAACTTGAGAGTCTGTAATAACTAGTTTTGGCTTTTTACTTAAGTTTTTCAGGGTGTCTGAAACTTCATATTCCCTGGTAACCACTGCTACCATACCATGGTCTAATAGCTCTCTAATAACCTGCTGCTGGGGCAGTATCAGCCGCCCTTTGGGGGCAGATTCATCAATGGATACTACCAAAACCACCATATCCCCTGGCTTCAGCAAATCAGCAACTATCTTCTTTTGTCTTTTTACAGGCTTTGCTGCAGATATTAGTGCCTTTTTTAAATCTTCAATTCCATCTTGATATGACGCAGATACGGGGATACATGGGATCTTTAATTGACTTTCAGTTTCCCTTATATCTTCATTAGATACTTGAGCCTTATCTATTTTGTTTATTGCAGCTACTATGGGAATCTTCTTTCCTTGAATTTGTTCTACTATATCCCTTTCAAATCCTGTCAGGCCCTCTGTGGCATCTATTACCACTATAGCTAGGTCTGTCTTGTTAAGCACATCCAAAGTCTTCTTTTTGCGAAGCTCCCCTAATTCCCCAGTATCATCCAATCCTGCTGTATCAATTAACACTACTGGCCCTATGGGTAAAAGCTCCATGGATTTGTAGACTGGATCAGTAGTAGTTCCTTTTATGGGCGAAACAGTAGCAATTTCCTGTCCGGTAATGGCATTAATCAGACTGGATTTTCCTACGTTTCGTCTGCCAAATATTGCAATGTGCAGTCTCTCAGATCTGGGTGTTTTCAGCAAGCCCATGTCTTCCACTTCCTTTAAAGCAAAATTACATTTCTCTGTTACAAAAACAAAAAACCCTTTCCTGAAAGAAAGGAAAGGGTATATATAAACATATATGTATACTATATGTATTTATCAGATACATATATAAAACTACCACAGTTTCCTCTCTCTCAGGGTCTCTGCCCCTCAAGGTTAGAAACCATATTAAGTTAAAAGGTCAACAAGGGTTTGTTAATATTGTAACAAAGTTTAAAGCCGTTTTCAATAGAAAATTATAAATTTTATTTATATCATTCATCATAAAAAATCTTGTATAACGCTATTTTAGATAATTGTAAATAATATATTGCAAATCCGCTGAATTTTATTTTAATCCTATTGAGAAATTCAAAATTTAACACTAAATTTCTTTGACAAATGTATAAATATAATAGTATAATAGGGAAAATCCACAATTATAATTATTCCTATATACATGCATGACTATTTCTTGATTCTTGACCCCTGTATCAATTCTCCATTTTGGCTTTTAGTAGAACTAACTTATATTTCTTTATTAAGGTCAGTCATGTTTATACTAAACCATATAAAGCTTATCTGATTCTATTAAATTTCATTTAGTTGCAAATAATTAGATATGGGAGGGAAAAGAATGTTCAAGACTAATCCTAGTTATTCGGATGTAACCCCTGAAATATTGGAATTGACGGATTTATGTTATAAAAACAGCAATATTGATCCATCATTGTATGAAAAATATGACGTAAAACGGGGTTTGCGTGATCTTAGTGGAAAAGGTGTTGTTACGGGACTTACAGAAATTAGTGAAATTCAATCTGGTACTGTAGATGAAGATGGTAATTATATCCCTGGCAAAGGCAAATTATACTATCGGGGCATTGATGTAGAAGATATAATAAATGGTTCTATTGAAAGCGGGCATTTTTGCTATGAAGAAACTGCATACCTTCTCCTATTTGGAGAGCTGCCCACTCGTAAGCAACTAAAAGAGTTTACGGATATGCTTGCCTATTATCGTACCCTACCTACTAATTTTGTTAGGGATATTATACTAAAAGCACCCAGCGGAAATATGATGAATACCTTGGCCCGAAGTGTTTTGACATTATACGCTTACGATGAAAGGGCGGATGATATATCTATTCCTAACGTTTTGCGTCAATGTATACAATTAATCGCTTTGTTCCCCTGCCTTTCAGTATATGGATATCAAGCCTATATCCACTATCACGGGGGAAAAAGCCTAATTATCCATACACCAAAGCCAGAGCTTTCCACTGCTGAAAATATACTAAGAATGCTGCGCCCTGACAAAAAATATACACCTTTGGAAGCTCGTATATTAGACGTAGCTTTAGTGCTCCATGCTGAGCATGGTGGCGGTAACAATTCAACCTTTACAACCCACGTGGTTTCATCCTCAGGCACAGATACATATTCAGCGGTAGCAGCTTCTCTAGGCTCTCTAAAAGGTCCTAAACATGGCGGTGCTAATATAAAAGTCATGCAGATGTTTGATGATCTAAAACGTTGTGTACCCGATTGGTCTGATGAGGATGCCCTGCGAAAATATTTAACTGATATCCTAGATAAAAAGGCCTTTGATAGATCTGGGCTAATATATGGTATGGGACATGCAGTATACTCCCTATCTGATCCCAGGGCTGAAATCCTTAAAAAGCTAGTAAAGAGTTTGTGTGAGGAAAAGGGATTGATGGAAGAATATAAATTGTACACAACGGTGGAGCGCTTAGCAGCTGAATTAATTGCCGAAAAACGAAGAATTTACAAAGGTGTAAGTGCAAATGTAGACTTTTATAGTGGTCTTGTATATAGCTTGTTAGGACTGCCTGTAGAATTGTATACGCCTATTTTTGCTGTGGCGCGCATAGCAGGCTGGAGCGCTCATCGTATAGAAGAATTGATTAACGCCGGCAAAATTATCCGTCCTGCTTATATAAGTGTAAAGAAACGTGAAAAATATATTCCAATTGATGAAAGGTAAGAGAATATTTCCCACCTCAATTAAACGGTAACAATTGTTACCGTTTAATTTTTTATTATCATGTATAATTGTAAAAGCATATAAATTATTATAAGTTCTATACATACAGGTAAAAGGAGTAGTGATTAATATGAAGGCATGTGTAGATAAAGACGCTTGCATAGGGTGCGGTTTATGCCAAGCTATATGTCCAGAAGTTTTTCAGCTGAATGATGAGGGCATATCAGAGGTCATAGTAGACGAGATTCCCGAAGATCTTATAGAGTCTGCCAAAGAAGCGGAAGCTCAGTGCCCTACAGCTGCAATTACAATTGAATAACTCCTAGGATTTACCCCTATACAATGGCTATTGGTACTACACCAATAGCTTTTTTGTTACTTGTTTTGCAGCTTGTATATGATATTAAAGCCCTCTTCCTCTAAAGCTTTTTCTATATCTGCTGTACTTAGGGTATCCAAGCCAATTACAACAGCACTTTTGGCTGCAGTACCACGGTAAACGGCTACATTGGATATGTTTGCCCCAAAATTGCTTATTATGCTGGTTAGTTTTGACATAATTCCTGGAGCATCTACTGCTTCTATAGTAAGCCTAGTTCCCTTTTCACGGAATCCTAATAATTCAATAAAAGCATCAAATATATCACTCTCAGTAATTATTCCTACCAGCTTATCACCATCCATCACTGGTAAAAAGCTCACGCTGTGATCCCGCATCAAGGTGGCCGCCTCTTCTAAAAGGGCGTTAGGGGAGATGGTAATGGGATTTTTAGTCATTATCTGGCTCACCTTAGTCTTTGCCAAGAGATAATTGACTTCACCAATGCTGAGAGTCGTGGCCTGTGATGGAGACGCTCGAAGGATATCCTCTTTAGAAACTACCCCTACCAGTTTTCCGTTTTTTAGCACAGGAAGGCGCCTGATATTGTGCTGTTGCATAAGCTCCTGTGCATCGGGTACTGTTTGATCCGGAGAGATAGTAAAGGGATTTGAAGTCATCTTATTCCTAACAAACATAGACTTAACCTCCTAAATATGCTTTTTTGATATCTTCACTTTTCATTAACTCAGATCCTGTTCCCGATAGTACTATAGAACCTGTCTCCATTACATAAGCCCGATCTGCGATTTGTAGTGCCATATTTGCGTTTTGTTCTACCAACAGAACTGTAGTCCCTGCTTTATTTATATTATTTATTATATCAAATATTTCCTGTACTAGTATAGGGGCTAAACCCATAGAAGGCTCATCTAAAAATAAAATTTTTGGACGACTCATCAGTGCCCGTCCTATAGCCAGCATTTGTTGCTCACCACCCGACAAGGTACCGGCTAGCTGCTTCCTTCTTTCACGAAGGATAGGAAAATGCTCATAAACCATCTCCAAATCCTGGGCTATTCCATCCTTATCCTTGCGAAGATAGGCGCCCAGTTCCAGATTTTCTAAAACCGTCAGGGCAGGAAATACCCTTCGTCCCTCGGGTACATGGGATATCCCCATCTTTACCCTTTCTTGAGCAGAGGTATTTGTAATATCTACTCCGTTTAAAAGAATAGTTCCCTGTGTTGGAGCTTTGAGACCAGATATGGTACGCAAGGTTGTGGTTTTCCCTGCACCGTTGGCACCTATTAATACCACAATTTCACCTTCATTAACCTTAAGGGAGACTCCTTTAAGAGCCTGGATAACACCATAATGAACATCAATATTATTTACTTCAAGCATTGTTGACTTCCTCCCCTAAATAGGCTTCTATTACTCGCTTATTTGATCTAATCTCCTCTGGAGTTCCACTAGCGATTACCATGCCATAATCAAGGACGTAAATACGTTCACAGATACTCATAACAAGAGACATATCATGCTCAATAAGCAGAATAGTTAGATCAAACTTTTGACGAATTTCCTTTATTATTCGTCTAAGCTCTGCAGTCTCGGCAGGATTCATACCTGCTGCAGGCTCATCCAGTAGTAGTACTTTAGGATTTGTTGCTAAAGCTCTTGCAATTTCCAAATGACGCTGCTCGCCATAAGGAAGATTTTTCGCAAGCTCATCCTTTTTATCATCTAGATTAAAGATCTTCAATAGCTCTATACTATCCTCAACTAGCTTCTCCTCCTGTTTCCTATAGGAAGGCAAGTGCAAGAAACTAGGTACAAAGCCATACTTAATGTTCTTATGCATGGCAATTAGTACATTCTCAAGAACCGTCAAGTCCTTAAAGAGACGTATATTTTGAAATGTTCTAGCCAGTCCAGCACTGCAGATTTTATTAGGTCTTAGGCCCTGAAGGGCTATCTCTTCGCCATCTTTATATAAACTAATAGTTCCACTATCTGGTGTATATATTCCCGTCAATAGGTTAAACAAGGTAGTCTTTCCTGCACCATTTGGCCCAATTAGCCCAACCAATTCCCCTTTTTCCAGCTTAAGACTTGCTTTGGCCACAGCTGTCAAACCACCAAAGGATTTTGTTACCTTATTTACATCCAAAATTGTCATACTCTACACCCTCCCCTTCTTGGATTTTAAGCTGTCTCCCAATTTACCAAATAGCTCTAATGAAAGTTCCCTAGATCCCATCAATCCTTGAGGCCGGAAGATCATTATGGCAATTAAGGCTGCAGCATACAATATCATGCGTATTTCAGGGAAGGACTGCAAATAGGTAGAGATAAGGGCCAAAAGGATCGCAGCTAAAATGGAACCTGATATACTACCTAGGCCTCCCAAAACTACAATAACTAGGATGTCAACAGACTTTAAAAAGCCAAATAAATCAGGTTTTATATAATAAAAATAGGAAGCATAGAGGGCTCCTGCTATACCTGCACAGAAAGAGCCTATAACAAAAGCAACTACTTTGTACTTTATAGTATTTATACCCATAGCCTCAGCTGCAATCTCGTCTTCTCTAATAGATATGCAAGCACGTCCATGGGAGGATTTTATAAAATTGGATATACCCAATATTGTTGCTGTCACAAATATAAATAACCAAGTCCAATTAACAAACTGGGGAATACCATTTAGGCCTGCTGCTCCATTGGTGATTTCCAGATTAAGAAATATAATACGAATAATTTCAGACATACCCAATGTGGCAATAGCCAAATAGTCTCCTCTAAGCCTTAGGGTAGGCAAACCTACAAGGAAACCCATAAGTGCAGCTGCCAAAGCCCCAGCAAATACACCAATTAAAAAGCCCAATATGGTGGGGTTTCTCATGGTTATAAAAGCACATACATAAGCCCCTATGGACATAAAACCAGCATGCCCAAGGGAGAATTGCCCAGTAAAACCGGTTATTAGATTAAGGCTGACAGCCAGAATTATATTGATACAAATAGTAACCAGAGTATCTTGAAGGTAATAGCTAATAAGATTAGTCATAATTAATGCCTGTATAATTACATAGGTAAGCCCAAGACCAACTAATTTTTTCATAGATCACACCTTCTCTCTCGTATTCTTGCCAAGTAGTCCCGAAGGCTTAACTATAAGAATTAGTATCAATATGGCAAAAACCACTGCATCTCTATACATTGAATTTCCATAGCCAGCCACTAGAACTTCTACAGCACCGATAAAATATCCGCCAATCATGGCTCCTGGAATAATTCCAATCCCTCCAAACACTGCGGCTATAAATGCTTTCAGACCAGGGACTGTACCCATTAAGGGGTTTATAGTATTATAGTATACTCCTACCAATACTCCTGCTGCGCCAGCAAGGGCTGAACCTAAGCCAAAAGTAAAAGATATAGTAGAATCAACATTTATTCCCATAAGCTCTGCTGCATCCTTATCCATAGACACAGCTCGCATTGCTTTCCCTATCTTAGTTTTCTTTACAATAAATTGTAACAGTATCATCAAAATTATTGTGATGCTAACCAGTATAATCTGTTGCATAGAAATAACTATATTACCCAGATTTATGGATTGAGTCATTATTCCTGTCATTTCAGGATAGGTTCTAACATTTGCAGAAACAAAAAACATCATACCATATTGCAAAAATAGTGAAACTCCAATGGCAGTAATCAATACCGATATCCTTGTGGCATTACGCAAGGGTCTGTACGCAATTTTTTCTATTAAAATACCCAACAGTGTACACACAAACATAGCAATTATCAAGGATGGCAAAAAGCCTAGTTTTAAAAAGGTCATACAAAAGTATCCCACATAGGCACCAATCATATATACATCTGCATGAGCAAAATTTATAAGTCTTATAATACCATATACCATGGTATAACCTAAGGCCATTAGGGCATAAATACTACCTAAGGTTATTCCATTGACAACTTGTTGTAAAAATCCTTCCAAATCCTTTACCTTCCTTCCATTTCATATTTTGGAGATAAAGATATATGAATTAAGAGTTAAGATAAAATAGCAAATAAGTAGGGTAGAGTAATCATCCCTACTTATCTGCTAATTTTCTCATCTTGCTAATTAATTATTGCCCAAACTTTTCTACATTTGCCTGGACTCCGTTTTGAAGCTCTATTACTATAATATCCTTTACAGGGTTATGGTTTTCGTCTATGCTAAAGGTTCCTGTAACACCTTGGAAATCTTTGGTCTCTTCTAAAGCTTTCTTTAGGGATTCACCATCTAGTTTTTCTGCTCTCTTTATACCATCCACTAAGAACATTGCAGCATCATAGCCCAATGCATTGAAAGCGTCTGGATCCCTATCATATTCAGCTTTGAAGTCTTCAATAAATTGAGCTACTGCTGGATCTGGGTCAAGAGCAGAGTAGTGGTTTGAGAAATATACATCGTTAAGAGCATCAGCACCAGCAAGCTTTACAAGATCAGGAGAATCGAATCCGTCAGCACCAAGGATTGGTGTATCTATACCTAGAGCTCGAGCTTGCTTGATTATTAAGCCCGCTTCTTCATAATATCCAGGTATATAGATAACATCAAAATCCTTATCCTTTATGCTGGTGAGTATTGCGTTAAAGTCGGTGTCCTTTGCCACATAGGATTCCTGGGCTACAATGGTACCGCCAGCACTTTCAAAGGTTTTGATGAAGTTCTCAGCCAGTCCCTTACCATAATCGCTGGAACTATCCATGATAACAACGGCCTTTGTCTTGCCAAGTTTCTCTATAGCATAGTTAGCCATAGCTGTTCCTTGATAAGAGTCGTTAAAGCAAATACGGAATGCGTATTCTTTAAGGCCAGAATCATCTACAGTAACATCATCAGCAGTTGCTGAACCTGATACCACTGGAATCTTATGCTTTTCAGCTACAGGTATCTCAGCCTTAAAGGAGCCAGAAGTAGCAGGTCCTATAATAGCAACAACCTTATCTTGAGTTATTAGTTTATTAGCCAGTGTAGTAGCTTCAGCAGGCTCAGATTTATTATCATACTTAATCAATCTAATTTTCTTTCCATCTACTCCGCCTGCTTCATTAATTTGCTTAATGGCCAGTTCAATTCCATCTACAGAGCTTTGGCCATAACTAGCAACGTTTCCTGAAAGCTCGTAGTTTACACCGATTCTAATCTCATCGTCGCTTGCAGCTGGTGAAGAACAGCCTACAAAGAGTGACACAACCAATAATAGTAAGAGTCCAGTGTATATAGATTTTTTCATCTCATTTCCTCCTTTTATATAGATTTTATTATTTAACACTCTTCTCTTTTACCACGTTAAAGTGGTTTTTAATATT
>CALKWV010000014.1 GCA_938003915.1 uncultured Bacillota bacterium
GATAGCTGATTTGACTTTATTGCCAGCTCCCTTTTTGTCCCCATCCTTATCTCCAGGCCGCTTTTAGTTCCCCTGGATTGCCCTTTTCACCTTGTTTTATATCAATGATTTTGGACTCCATTATTTTGCCATTCTTAATGGATAGCATGGTTCCAGTATCCACATCCGTAATGGCATGTCCTAATGCACCAAAATTGTTTTTTTCAGCATCATAAAAAGTTAGAGTTCCTACCCCTGCAGTACTATCCCTAACCCATATTCCTAACCTATATTTACCATCATGATAATCCTCTACTGGTACTATATTAGTTTTAAAAATATGATTACCTCTAATAATTTCCAACTCTAAACCCTTATGTTTAGCCGTATTCACTAATTCTGAAAGGTGCTGGGCATCTTTCACTTGTATTCCATTAACTTTATCTATTATATCCCCCGGTCTCAGCCCAGCATCTAATGCAGGATTATGTGCTACTCCTTCCTTGTCATATACTTCAGATATTCCAACCAATAATGCCCCTTTTGTATATAAAGACACTCCTATGGAACTTCCACCCGGATATAGTTTTTTAGGTGGATTTACCTTTACTTGTATCCGCTTTATAGGAATCAAGCCAAAGAGCTTAAAATCTAGGGCTACATCTCCCTGATTTACAGGTTCTATAAACAAGGAGTCTCCTGGCTCATAAATATACTGATCTTTCAATGAATTGCCATTAAATTTCAATACATTTATATTGTCCCCTTCAATTTTTATAGGCAGAGGTATATTAAACTCTAAAGTCTTGGTATCTCCTAAAAATAAATGAAGTTGTTTTGGGAGCCTCTTTATACCTTGTACATAAGGCGAATAATTAAGCAACAAAAATAACAAGGCCAATACTATGCCGCATACTTTTTTTATTGTTGACTTTCCCATGTTTTAGCATTCTCCTGTCTGACTTTAGTTTTTATATCTTTTAGTTTTATACAAATAAGGTAACCGCATAAAAGTGATTTATACTAGTTAAGAATGCGTAAAATAGACAAAAAAAAGAAAAGGGAGTTACCCTTTCCCAAAAATTATAATTTATATAATAATATTTTCAGCTAAATTTATTTTTATATTCCTGTGCCATACGAATTAGCTCAGATGCATGCTCCATATTTGCCTTTGATAAGGTTCTGCCACCTGTCATCCTAGCAATCTCCTCTTGCCGCTGCCTTTTATCCAATTTACTAGCCATTGTTCTAGTATATTCACCTACATATAGTTTCTCAATTTTATAATGATTATCCGCCATGGCAGCAATCTGAGGAAGATGAGTTACGCAAATAACTTGTCTTGAACGGGATATATTGCCCATTTTTTCTCCCACAACATGGGCGATGCGTCCACTTATTCCTACATCTATTTCATCAAAAATTAATGTAGGTATATTGTCTACTTGGGCCAATATAGTTTTGAATGCCAACATAATACGCGACATTTCACCGCCGGATATAATTTTAGATAAAGGCTTGACAGGCTCTCCAGGGTTGGTTGATATCATGAATTCTATAATATCATATCCGTTGGGAGTTAATCTATCTCTTATCTCAAAGGAATCTGATACATTGTCTATGGATTCTATATTAACCACAAATTTAGATTTTTCCATCCCTAGTTCTTTAAGCTGCTTTATTAGCTGTTCTTCAAATATCTTTGCCGTTTCTTTTCGCTGATTTGACAGAATATGACAAGCTTCTAATAACTGATTATATATTTCTTCTTCTTGTTTTAATAACTTGTCCAATATTTCCTGGCTATTTTCTAAAGTCTCAAGCTCCTCCTTAATTTCTTTTAAATAGGAAAATATATCGCTTAAGTTAGGACCATATTTTCTCTTCAAATCCCTTATGGTCTCCAGACGTTTCTCTATTTCATCTAGCCTATAGGGATCATGTTCAATTTCATCCCTATAATTCCTTAATTCAAATGCAATATCTTCCAACTGATAAAATATTTCTTCTATCCTCTGGCTTAGAGAATCTAAGCTTGGTTCTATATCAGCAATTTCTTTTAATTGTGAAGCACATCTTCCTATAAGATCAAAAGCAGAATGGAAATTACCAGATCCTGAATAAATGTCTTGATAAGCAGAATTTACGATATTGATAATCTTTTCGGCATTAATAAGCCTGTCCCGTTCACGAGTTAATTCCTCTTCTTCGCCCTCTCTTAAGTTAGCACTCTCAATTTCATTGATCTGATATTGCAATATATCTTTACGTCTTTCGCCATCCGTCCCCAAATGGGAAAGCTTTTTTATTTTTCTATGAATTTGCCTCCATAAGTTATAAATCTCCCGTACCTTTTCCTTGGATTTTTCAATCTTAGCTCCTCCCAACATATCCAACAATTCCCCATGCTGTTCTACCCTAAGCAAAGATTGATGCTCATGCTGGCCATGAATGTCAACTAGGTACCTGCTAAGATTTCTTAATATAGAAAGAGTAACTATTCTACCATTAATTCTACATATGTTTTTTCCACTTGCAGACAATTCACGTACTATTAACAAGCTGCCATCCTCTTCCATTTCTATGCCTAACTCATCTAGTATTTGAATAATATGGGGATATTTGGATATATCAAATACAGCTTCCACAAAAGCATAATCCTTGCCTGTTTGTATTAAATTCCTATCAGCTCTGTTCCCCAAAATTAAGTTAACTGCGTCAATAATAATGGACTTACCGGCACCTGTTTCACCTGTTAGGATATTTAATCCTTTATCAAAATCCATATTGATTTGATCTATCAAGGCAAGATTTTTTACCGATAAATGCATGAGCATATGACAGCCCCCCTATACCCGTCTACTTGGACTATCTTTTGCATCCTAAATTTGACTATCTTACCCGTATTATTTGATTAAAACGGTCTATAACTTCTTTTACAGATTCATTTTCCCGAACAACAACCATAATAGTATCATCACCGGCAATACAGCCTACAATTTCTTTCCAATTAAAAGCATCTATGGCAGATGCAGCTGCTTGAGCACTACCAGCAAGGGTTTTAATAACTATTAGATTATTTGCATGGTCAATTGATAATACGGATTCTGCAAATACTCGAATTAGCTTGGGAGAGATATCCATATAGTTATTATCAATAACGGCATATTTGTAAACCCCTGAAGGCGCCAATACTTTAACTAATCTTAGTTCCTTAATATCTCTGGATACAGTGGCTTGAGTGACGTCTATTCCCTCTTTACGCAGCTCTTCGGCTAATTCCTCTTGAGTCTCAATATCTTTTTTTTCGATTATTTCTAATATTTTAGAATGGCGGTTGTATTTCATTTGGGCAATACCTCCATTATCCTTATCTATTATCATTATATTGTTATTTTCTCATGAAGTAAATCAAAAAAATTCTGGTCTTTAGTACGCAATAATTCTACATAAATATCAGCCTTTTTAACCAATAGCTTATCACCCGCAAATAAGGTTGTTACAGCTTGTCCATCAGCTGTTAAGGTAATATTGCGATCTTGGCTCATAACTTCAATCTCTACGGTATCATTACTGTTGGTTATTATTGATCTAGCGTTCAGGGAATGAGGACATATGGGAGTAAGAATAAGACACTCTAGACTAGGGTTTACAATGGGACCTCCTGCAGATAAGGAATATGCGGTAGAGCCAGTAGGACTTGAAACTATTAAACCATCTCCCGAATAGCTATTTATTTCATGTCCGTTTATACTTGCCTTAAGATGAATTATCCTTGATACTAGCTCCTTCATTATACCAATATCATTAAAGGCAAAAAAAGAAAGTTGTTCTTTCTTATCCCTAATCACCATACCCTTAAGCATCATTCTTTTTTCTGTAAAATAGCGTTTCTCCTTCAAGGCTATCAATGCATCTTCTGCATGAGTCACATCTGTATCTGTCAGAAAACCTAGGTTGCCCATATTAATGCCCATTATTGGCTTATTGTATTGGGCCGCCTTGCATGCTGCATGAAGTAAAGTACCGTCTCCTCCTAGGGAGATTACAATATGGGATTGTGAAAAAAAATCTTCCTCCTCAACTGCTATACCCTTACCAATAAGATCATATATGTGGGGTGCTACCAATACTTCAATGCCTAGACTATTAGCCTTATCCACTATCCAACTGGTCTTGGTTCCGTGAACATCCTTCGATAAATTAGTGAAAATCCCTATCCGTTTCAAGTGTGTTCCCCCCTATCCTTTCAATTCACTATGAGCTGAGTCCACCACTTTATTAACTAACTTTTCGATATCTATATTATTGTCATAAAAACTATAATCTTGACCGCTATAGTACAAATGCACGAGGAACTCAATATTGCCTTTTGGTCCTTTAACGGGAGAAAAGCTTAAATTTTTAATGACAAACCCAAACTTATGACAAGCCAATAAAATATCTTGTAATACCTCTTTATGAGTTTCAGCCGATCTTACAACTCCTTTTTTACCAACCTTTTCACGTCCTGCTTCAAATTGAGGTTTAATCAAAGCAATTATATGGCTATCGGGTAATAGTACCTCTTTCACAACAGGTAAAACCAATTTCAAAGAGATAAAAGAAACATCAATTACAGCCCCCTGGGGCAGCTCCTCAAAATCATCTTTAGTTACATTTCGAATATTAGTTCTTTCCATTACTACTACCCTATTATCATGACGCAAGCTCCAGGCTAATTGTCCATACCCTACATCTATAGAGTAAACCTTTCTAGCGCCATGCTGCAGAAGACAATCAGTAAAACCTCCTGTTGATGC
The DNA here is from genome assembly GCA_938003915.1 of uncultured Bacillota bacterium. Taxonomy (GTDB): domain Bacteria; phylum Bacillota; class Clostridia; order Caldicoprobacterales; family UBA3941; genus JAAYGY01. The sequence continues at coordinate 4,785 of CALKWV010000014.1, forward strand.
ACCTACATCCATATAGACCCTATCTTTAACAGGAGGCTTAAACAGATCCAGGGCTTTTTGGAGCTTTAAACCTCCCCTACTTACAAAGGGTATAGGATCCCCCTCAATATGTATTTCATCTTGGGGTGAAACTAAAGTTCCCGCTTTATCAACCCTCCGTCCGCCTACATATACTGCACCAGATAAAATAATACCTTTAGCTTTTTCCCGGGATTCCACCAGTCCTTTTTCAACTAGTAGTACATCAAGTCTTTGTTTTGGATTTGTGGACATATACATTCTCCTTATTACTGTTTAAAAAACTAATTATCCTATTAGCTACACTATTAGCATCAAGAGATATTAATTCCAAAAGCTCTTCTACTTTGCCTTGTGGCACAAAATCATCTGGAATTCCTAAGTTTAAAATATCTACATCAATATTATTGCTAATAGCATGTTTATTTACAGCACTACCAAAGCCACCTGTTAATACATTGTCCTCTAATGTAATCCAAATACTATGGCTTTTGGAAAGAGCATTTAGCATTGATTTATCTAAAGGTTTTATACACCTAGCATTTACAACCTGGCAGCTAATACCCTTCTGTGATAGCATTTTTGCCACTTCTATAGCTACCTCTAACATCTTACCAAATGATAAGATGCTGCAATCTGTTCCCTTAATCAATATCTCCCATTTAAAGGGATTGAATACATTATCTTCACTGCTAGGATAAATTTTAAGTAGGGAAAGATCAGTATACCCTCTAGGGTACCTTATGGCAACTGGGCCGTCATAGTCTAAAGTATATTCCATTATATCCCTTAACTCCTCAGTATCCTTTGGAGCAAATAAAGTCATATTGGGAATATGGCTTAGATAACTAATGTCAAACACTCCCTGATGGGTTTCTCCATCTTGTCCCACTAATCCCGCACGATCAATAGCAAATCTAACAGGCAAGTTTTGTATACAAACATCATGGAGGATTTGATCATAGGCCCTTTGAAGAAATGTGGAATAAATAGCCACATAGGGTTTCAATCCATTTATAGCTAATCCTGCAGCCATGGTTACAGCATGTTGTTCAGCTATTCCTACATCAAAAATTCGATGGGGAAATAACTCCTTAAACCTCATCAAGCCAGTAGGCTCCAACATAGCAGCTGTTATAGCCACCACCTTATCATCTCGTCGGGCTAATTCAACTAATTTATTGCCAAAGGTTTTTGAGAAAGTTGGCATATTTTTCTCCTGGGCTTTACCAGTTTCCATTACAAAGGGAGGTACACCATGGTAAAACTCAGGATTATGTTCAGCAAACTCATATCCTTTTCCTTTTTGGGTAATAACATGAATAAGTACAGGTCCTTCCATTTTTGAGGCCTGTCTCAAAACACTTATTATGCTGCTAATTTTATGACCATCGATAGGTCCTAGATATTTAAAACCCATCTCTTCAAATATCATGCCATGAACAACTAGAGATTTAAAGCCTCTTTTAACCTGTTCTATACCTTTAGCTATAGGTTTACCTATTCTAGGTAGCTTTTCTAGCAAGTGTTGAGTGCCTTTTTTTATCCAATTATATTCAGCACTAGTTCTTACCTTAGAAAGATGTCCTGCCAGGGCACCAACATTATGGGATATGGACATTTCGTTATCGTTTAGCACAACAATCAGATTAGTTTTACTATGCCCCGCATCATTTAGCGCTTCAAATGCCATGCCTCCTGTAAGAGCGCCATCTCCAACAATAGCTACTACATTATAATCATCATGGGATTGTAAGTCCCTTGCCCTAGCTATGCCCAACGCTGCTGAAATTGCAGTACTGCTATGCCCTGTTTCAAAAATATCATGGTTGCTTTCCTTACGTTTGGGGAAACCACTTAATCCCCCAAATTGCCTCAGAGAGTCAAATTTATCCTTTCGTCCAGTAAGAATTTTATGAATATATGATTGATGACCGACATCCCAAATGAGTTTATCATGGGGGCTATTGAAAACATAATGGAGCGCAATAGTTAGCTCCACTACCCCTAAATTGGACGCCAAATGTCCCCCAGTTTTTGAAACAGTTTTCAGAACAAAATCCCTTATTTCTTGGGATAATTTTTCTAAATCTTCTATTGTCAATGCTTTTAGATCCTTGGGAGATTGGATAGAATCTAGCAATGAATATTTCATCCTTATGCCTCTTTCTTTTCTGTCATATCTTTTGTTATCGTAAAATTTAACGTTAAATAATAGCTTAAATACTTATTGAGCTTATAAACAAGTTAATATACTAACAAAAGATATCTCCATGGTCAAAATTATAATTATATCATAAAATTAAGTTGTAAACTTAAAAAAATAACTGTGAAATAATAAAACCTAATAAGGCTCCAGCAAAAACCTCAATTGGAGTATGTCCTAACAACTCTTTTAGTTTCTCCTCAGGAATACTCCTTTTTGTTTGAATTTGTTCTAGTATATCGTTTAAAACAGCAGCTTGTTTCCCTGCTGCTCTCCTTATGCCTGCTGCATCGTACATTACTATTAAAGCAAAAGTAATTGCTACAGCAAAAATGGGTGAGTCATATCCTTCTAATTTTCCAACTGATGTAGCTAAAGATACCACGAAGGCAGAGTGAGAGCTGGGCATACCACCAGCCCCTACAAATCGCCTAATATCAAGTTTTCTATTAAAAACCAAGGTTAGTATCACCTTTAACAGTTGGGCTATAAACCATGCTAATAGACTAACCCATAAAATATTGTTGTATAGTAGCTGAGTAAACGAGCTCATGGTTTTCCTCCTAGTTGTGACGATCTATAATGAATTTAGCCAACTGTTTCAGAAACTCGCCTTTTGAACCGAAAATTCCCATTTGAGCTATGGCATTATCACATAGTTCCCTAGCAATGGACCAGGATTTATCCAAGCCATATTTATCTACATAGGTAGCTTTTTTCTTATCCTTATCTCTACCAGTCTTTTTACCTAGTTTTTTGTCATCTCCTATAACGTCTAAAATATCATCTATAACTTGGAAAGCCAATCCTAAAGATTTCCCATATTCCATAAGGGCTTTGGACATATTTTCAGGCGGATCTTCCAGCATAATGCTGGCTTTTAAAGAAGCCATAAAAAGAGCACCTGTTTTATGCTCATGGATGTATTGCAATGTATCAGAGTCAATCTCCTTGCCTTCACATTCTAGATCCACTACCTGGCCAGCTATCATGCCTCTAACCCCTGCAGCTTGAGCAATGGTATTAATAGCTTTTACATGATTTACAAGCTTATGAGCATATTTTAGGGCATTATCCAACATGATCTCATATGCCAAATTCAACAGTGCATCTCCGCTTAATATGGCAATACCTTCTCCAAAAACTTTATGATTAGTGGGTACTCCTCTTCTAAAATCATCGTTATCCATAGCTGGAAGATCGTCATGAATTAGAGAATAGGTATGGATCATTTCAAGTCCTCCTGCTAAGGGCAAGGATTCATTTAAATTTCCTTCCAATAGCCTATGAGAAGCTAATAGCATAACAGGACGTAGACGCTTACCACCAGCAAAAAGACTATGGTTCATAGAGTCAAAGATAATCTTAGGGTAATTCTCCATACCATCCAGCGTATTGCGCAAATATTCATTTACTTTTGTTGCTAATTCATCATATTGCTTCTTAAACATATCCATATTAGTCACCATATTGCTCCTCTAAGAAAGGTATTTCTTCTAATTCTCCATCTTTATTTTTGATTAAAATATTAATCTCCTGCTGAGCTTTTTCAAGCTTTTCTTTACAATGCTGAGACAAAAGAATACCTCTTTTATACAGTTCAACAGCTTCCTCCAGGGTCAGAGACGACTCTCTTCCCTCAAGTTTATCAATTATTTCTTCAAGCTCAGCAATAGCCTCTTCAAAATTCAATGAAGATATATCTTTATCTGCTCCAGTTTTCATTAGCAGGCTCCTTTTCTTTACTAGTTATATTACAAGTAGCATTCCCATCCGTCAAGTGAATTTTGACTTGCATGTTTTCATGCAGCTCATCAACGGATCTTATAATATTTCCCTTTTCCATATCCGTAACGATGCTAAATCCCCTCATCATAACAGAAAGGGGATTTAAGGCCTCCAAATAAGAAACTGCTCTAAGAAAGCTATCAGATTTTGCACTAATAAAATTGTCCATGTTGGTTATTATTTTTTCTGTTGCATAATCCAACCTCTGCTCATAAGCAGCAAATAAGCGTTCAGGATATTTTAGAACATAGCTATTGGATAGTTTATCCAGATAATTAGATAGTTCTTTCAATTTATTAGTCATAGTATCTTGAAGCCTTCTATCCAAACCCTCTAAGGCTTCATGTATACTTGATATCTCAGCAACAGCTATCTCACCAGCGGAAGAGGGAGTAGGAGCTCTTACATCCGCTACTAAATCAGCAATGGTAAAATCCGTCTCATGCCCTACAGCAGATATTATAGGAATTCTGGATCCAAATATGGCACGGGCTACTTTTTCCTCGTTAAAGGCCCATAATTCTTCTATGGACCCCCCTCCTCTGCCTACAATTAGAATATCTATATCCTCCCGGGTATTGGCATAATTAATAGCGGCACTAATCTGATCCTTTGCATTTTCCCCCTGAACTGCTACAGGGATTACCAGAATATCCACCGTTGGATTTCTCTTTGATATTACCTTAATAACATCGTGGACAGCAGCTCCAGTATGGGAAGTTATAATCCCAATTTTTCTAGGATAGGCTGGTAATGGCTTCTTATGTTCTTGACTAAATAAACCTTCTTTCATCAATTTTTCTTTCAAAGCTTCTAAAGCGGCATATAGTTCACCAATGCCATCCCTTTCCATATGTTGTACATATAATTGGTATTGCCCATCCCGGGTATATAAGGAAATATTTCCCCTAACTATGACAGACATTCCATCGGTTGGCACAAAATTTAGACTATAGGCATAATTTTTAAAAAATACACACTTAATCCGAGCCTGATTATCTTTAAGGGTAAAATACATGTGTCCCGAAGAATGTAGCTTAAAATTAGATATTTCCCCTCTAATCCATAGGTTTTGAAGCACAGGATTTTTATCCATAAGGCTCTTCACATAGTTATTAACCTGCTCTATTGTGAAAATCTGTCTATTCATTTCCATATGCTGCCTGTACAGTATTTTTTAATAACATGGTTATAGTCATGGGTCCAACTCCTCCAGGTACTGGAGTAATCCAACCTGCCTTATGGACAGCTTTTTCAAAAACTACATCTCCCTTTAGTTTTCCGTCTACTCTGGTAGTACCCACGTCAATAACAATAGCCCCTTCTTTAATGTATTCATCATCAATTGACTCGGGCCTACCCATAGCAACTACCAATATATCCGCACTTTTTGCTAACTCCTTAAGGTTCTTAGTTTTAGAATGACACATAGTTACTGTTGCATTCTCTCTAAGTAGCATTATGGACACAGGTTTGCCAACAATGTTGCTACGGCCAATTACTACTGCATGCTTGCCAGCGATATCTTGGCCTGTTTCTTTTATTAAGGTAATAATCCCTTTTGGAGTACAAGGCTCAAAACCCTTTTGTCCTACAAAAAGTTTTCCTATAGTTAACGGATGGAAGCCATCCACATCTTTTTTAGGATCAATGGCACTTATGACAGCATCTTGATCTATGTGACTAGGTAAAGGCAGCTGTACTAATATACCATGAATATCTTTATCATTATTTAGTTTATGGATTTCTTGTAGTAAAGTATCTTGAGAAATATCTTGGTCCATATAAATTACCCTAGACTCAATTCCTATTTCCTTACATGCTTTTTCCTTATTTCTCACATAAACTTGGGAGGCAGGATCCTTACCTACAAGGATTACCGCTAAACCTGGAACAAATCCCCTCTCCTTACTTAGCCTTTTAATATCTTCCTTTAATGAACTTCTTATCTTATTAGCTATTGCCTTTCCGTCTATTATCTTAGCTGCCATATTAGTAACCTCCTTTAATTAACCTGTTATGAAATCCAACAGTTATTTTAGCTGTAATCAGCATTATACTTTTTCAGACCTAATAGAGCAACTCCAACAGCGTTGTCTTTTGATAATTTAGGATCAGCAAAAAACAATCTTATGGAATTATCCAACTTTTTTAGCCTTAGTTCAAGATGTTTACGGATTATACTATTGGATGACACTCCACCAACCATCAAGATGTTTTTGATATATCTCTCTTTAATAGCATTTGCAATCCATTTTTCCAGGGTTTTAACCAAACACATAAAAACTGCTAAGGCCACGTCTGCTGGATTTTCTCCTGCCTCTATTAGCCTTCTTGCATGAGTTTCTGCACCAGAAAATCCAATCTCATATCCCCTTACAAATGAAGGTATTATCACCTTTCCTGGCTGGCCTTTAAAGGCCAGCTCCTCCAATTTAGGTCCCGCCGGAAAAGGAAGTCCCAAAGCTACCCCTACTCTGTCGACAAACTGGCCAGCATGAAGATCCTGAGTCTCCCCAATTATAGAAATATCAAAGCCAGTTTCTTTTCTGTGTATCTCTAACATCTCTGAGGTTCCCCCTGAAAGATGGATAGCCACAAACCGATCTTCATCTAAACCTTCTACTGAGGATAGACCTGCCATTACATGACCTTCTTGATGGGTTGTTTCATAAAAAGGAACCTTTAATATATTTGCCATGGCTTTCCCTACTAGATAGGACACCATAAAAACTGGCATATATGAATCCTCTACTGGCCTGGGTTTAGTGCTACTACATATAGCCACAATATCTAAATCATCAGTTACATTTGCAATTAAATCGGTGATATTGGGCAAATTATGCAAGTGTTGAAATAAGGCTTTGGATTGACTTAGGCCTCGCTGCCCTTTGTCTACCTCAAGCATAATCTGACCATTGGAAATCACCTTGCCCTTTAAATCCACTGTTGCCATAGAAGTAGTATAACAGCTGGTATCAAATCCCAAAACTACTTTCATTATTAATCCTGCTCCTTATCAGCTACAAGGGACTCCATCCTTACAAAGTTCCCTAATATTCCATTAATAAATGAACTGGATTTTTCATTTCCATACTTTTTGGCCAGCTCTACAGCTTCATTAATTGACACACCATAAGGAATATCTTCCTTGTACAATATTTCATATATGGCCAGTCTGAGGATTGCAAGATCAACTTTGGACATCCTATCCACTGTCCACCCCTTAGCATACTTTTCAATATAGCCATCTATCTTAGACTGTTCTTCATCCATAGAAAATAAAATTTCTTTTATATACTTTTCATCGTTTGCATTCAATTTATATTCGTCTATAAGAGCTAATAAAGACTCCTTATGGTGTTCACCAGCTACATCTTTTTCATATAGTAATTTCATTAATGCTTCTCTCGCAAATTTTCTAGCCATCTATTTCCTCCGAATGATATATCCTAGTGTAATTAATAAGTATATTTTTAGTATACTTAAATTTAGTTGATAGTTTTAACTATTATGTAGTATTCTGTCCAAAAAAGAAGTAAACCTTTCTTTTTTATCGGAGATTCCTCCTATCCAGTATCCAACAAGCCCACATAATGCTAAAAAAACTGTCTTCCAAAATCCAATTATTAATATAATAATCCCTACAACAAAACCCAACAATACACCAAAAAATTTACCCCGATGATTTGTTAATAATTCATTTAACAATTCCCTAAGCACTTGGACACCTCCTCACTGCACTTTTGAACGTTGTTGAGGTGCTACAAGATTATCTATATATATATAAACCTCTTTTACTAGGATGCCAGAATAACCTTGAATATACTCCTTAACCTTTTGCTGAATAGAGGCCGACACATCTGGCAAAACAACATCAGGCATAATTAATAATTTCAGCTGTATCTTTATTCCATCCTCTTCAGTTATAATATTGACTCTTACATCTTTGACTTCATTAAAGCTACGCACTACTTTTTGAGTCATGATCTCTAGTGTTTGGACTGATACGCGTATAGCGCCTAAATCTGTATGCCGCAATAAAGTACTCCTTAAAACCCTGGGTTTAGGACGTGCAAAAAGCAGTTTGAGACTGGTTATTATAAAAAGTATAGAGATCAGTGAAGCTATCAGTAAAAACTGCCAATTAAAGTAAAGACTTTGTAAAGCAGCGCTTATTTCACTTATATGAATAACATTAATTCCTATAGCCACACACACTGCTAAAACTGCTAAAGATAATAGCAAAATAATAAGTGTATATATGGTTTGCAACAGCTTATTTAAAACATTTGTCTTCATAAGCTAAAACCTTCCTTTATCTTGTTTTTTTGTAAAAATCATACATGTAATAACCCTCTGAAATTAATCAGAGGGTCTATAGGTTATTAGTCCATATCACTCGACTCGTTTTCTTTAGAATCTTTATGAAATTCAATTCCTTGTATGTAAATGTTTACTTCAACAACTGTCAAACCTGTCATAGTTTCCACGGATTTCTTTACATTTTCCTGAACATTCCATGCTACTTCTGGTATCTGAACACCGTAATCAACAATCATGTATAGATCAATGGCAGCTTCCTTTTCACCAACTTCTACTCTCACACCTCTAGCAGGTGTTTTTTTGCCAAACTTTTCAACGATTCCCGCGCTCATAGAAGCGACACCTTCTACCTCAAGAGCTGCTAGGCCTGCTATAGTAGCTACTACTTCATCAGCAAATATAACTTTACCCCGTTCTCCGTTAGCAGTTTGAATGGTTTCCTCTATCAATTTATTCACCTCCATATTTAGCAATTTACAAATAAATACATTGTAAATTAGACTTACTTTATTATAGCAGAATAACCGTTCATTTACAAATAATCCATATAAAAAAATCCCCTAAGGGATTTTTTATTCTTCCTCATTATGAGAAATATTTCGTTCTAAACCAAATTCTTTAAGGACTTTTAACTCAATTTCATCCCGTATTTCCTTATTTTCTTTTAAAAACTGCTTTGCATTTTCCCTTCCTTGACCTAGGCGGATGTCCCCATAAGAATACCAGGCACCGCTCTTATTGACAATATCCTTGGAAGCAGCTAGATCCAATATAGAGCCTTCCTTAGATATACCTTCCCCATATATAATATCAAATTCAGCTTGCTTAAAGGGAGGAGCTACTTTATTCTTTACTACCTTAACTCTTGTACGATTTCCTATCATATCAGAGCCTTGTTTTAGGGTATCTACCCTACGTACATCCAGACGAATAGAAGAATAGAATTTAAGCGCCCTGCCTCCAGGGGTAACTTCCGGATTTCCAAACATGACTCCTACCTTTTCTCTTAATTGATTTATAAAAATAGCAACAGTATTGGATTTGCTAATTATTCCAGATAGCTTTCGGAGGGCTTGAGACATTAAGCGTGCCTGTAAGCCAACATGGGAGTCTCCCATTTCACCCTCTATCTCTGCTTTAGGTACCAAGGCAGCAACAGAATCTATAACTACAACATCTATAGCTCCGCTTCTTACCAAAGCTTCTGTAATTTCCAGTGCTTGCTCTCCAGTATCAGGCTGAGATACCAATAAATTATCTAAATCTACTCCAAGTTTGGCAGTATAATAAGGATCCAAAGCATGTTCTGCATCAATAAATGCAGCTGTTCCGCCCAATTTTTGAGCTTCTGCAATAACATGAAGAGCTACAGTAGTCTTACCTGAAGACTCTGGTCCAAATATCTCTACTACTCTGCCTCTAGGTAAACCACCTACTCCTAATGCTATATCCAATTCCAGACAACCTGTAGGAATTACATCTACGTTTAAATGAGTATCACTACCCAGTCTCATAATGGAACCCTTGCCAAATTGCTTTTCAATTTGGGCTAGGGCCATATCCAAAGCCTTTTGCTTTTCCACATCCATCCCCGAAGCTTTTCGGGGCTCACCTGCCTTTCCCTATAATAAATAAACTGATATTTCCAGCGAACGTCTGTTCTGTTCTAATTATATAATATTATATAAGATCAGTCAATGGCTTCTTTAGCTAAGATTTCAGCCTATTTCCCCATTTAAAAGGGCACGTCTTATAGAATCTAATGCAAGGGAAGCTGATGATTGTTGGACTCTTTTTCTATCGCCTAATAAATTATATTTTTTTACACATAAAGACCCTCTTTTATCGCCGATTCCTATATACACAAGGCCTACTGGTTTATCCTTGCTTCCTCCACCTGGACCTGCAATGCCTGTTACCGCTACCCCTATATCAGCACCTGAAGTTTCAATAATACCCTTGACCATTTCTTCGGCAGTTTGATGGCTAACAGCTCCATATTTGGCTAGGGTATCTTTTGATACCTTTAACCGCTCTATCTTTGATTGGTTACTATAGGCAACTACTCCCTGGAGAAAAACTTGGGATGCTCCTGGAATACTGGTTATCCTTTCAGCTATTAGTCCACCTGTGCAAGATTCGGCTGTGGCTATAGTTTTACCTGATTCAATTAGTAAGTTGACAACTACACTCTCTAAAGTATCGTCATCTACTCCATATACTACATCGCCTAATCTCTCCCTTATTTTTTGTTCTACTGGCTGTATTAGTTTATATGGATCCTCATTTCTTGATGTCTTTGCTGTAAGCCTAATGGTTAATTCCGATGCTCCTGCCAGCGGTGCTATAGTGGGATTGCTTTGGTTTATAAGAAGATCTTTTATTTTCTCCTCCATATCAGATTCGCCAATGCCGTATATTTTAAGAACCCTAGATATGATTTTTTCGCTGCTTTTACTTTCCAAATAGGGAATTACATGTTCTTCAAACATTGGCTGCAGCTCCCTTGGAGGTCCTGGGAGAATGATAAATATTTTGTTATTATGCTCTAGTATGGCGCCTGGAGCTGTACCTTTATTATTGGGCAGTACAATTGAACCTTTAGGAAAATATGCTTGTTTATAATTATTTTGGCTGACGGTTCTTCCTCTCTTAGCAAAGTATTCCTCTATTTGCTTAACACTAGGCTGATGTAGTTCCATGGGAATGCCTAAAAATTCAGCAATTGTTTCTTTTGTCAAATCATCCATGGTAGGGCCCAATCCACCTGTGGTAATTATTAAGTCAGCCCTACTCACAGCAATTTTTAAAACTTCTTTAAGACGTTTGTTATTGTCTCCTACCACTGTATGAAAAAAAACATTAATGCCTAGTTGGGAGAGTTTTTGTGATATATACTGGGCATCTGTATTGGCAATTTGACCCAATAGAAGCTCGCTGCCTACTCCAATTATTTCAGCATCCATTATTTAACCTCCTTAAGAGTAAAAAATTTTAAGCATTTTCCTTTAATACCATGCGATTTTTATAAATATAATCCACACCAGATAATATAGTTACTATAGTTGCCAAATATACGGATATAGTGTCAAAAGGAAAACCTATATACTCAAAGGGAAAGTTATTAAGGAGTACAGAAACTATAGATACTATCTGTATTATGGTTTTAATCTTACCTAACCAGCTGGCTGCAATAACAATCCCTTTGGAGGCGGCTACTACGCGAAAACCGGTAACAATAAACTCTCGGCTTATAATAATTATTGCTACTACAGATGAAATCCGTCCCATCTCTACTAATATCACTAAGGCAGAAGTAATTAACAGCTTGTCTGCCAATGGATCTAAAAATTTTCCTAAATTGGTTATCTCATTCCTCTTCCGTGCTATATATCCATCCATACTGTCGGTACTAGCAGCCAAGATAAAAATAAAGACCGCTATATACTGGCTATATGGAAAATTACTTAACAAGCACAGGATAAATAATGGAATTATAAATATTCTAGTAAAAGTTATTTTATTAGCTAAGTTCATAGTGATCCCCCAATAAATCATAATCATATGCCTTTGTAATCTTTACTGGCACAAAATAACCTGGTTTTAAAGGCTGTTTGCTAAACACAAAAACATGCCCATCTATCTCAGGTGCCTGCCCATAATGCCTGCCTATATAAATACCCGGTGAATCCTCTCCCTCGATTAATACATCCAAAATTTTGCCAACAAATTTCCTATTGAATCTCTTAGATATTTTCCGCTGTATAGCCATTAGTGTATTTTTTCGCTTAACCTTAGTTGTATCATCAACTTGATCTAAAAATTCAGCTGCAGGTGTTCCTTCTTCCCTGGAGTAAGCAAATACTCCCGCATGATTGAAAGGACAGTTCTCTATAAATGTTTTGAGTTCCTCAAATTCTTCCTGGCCTTCTCCAGGAAATCCTACAATGTAAGTAGTTCTTAAAACGACTCCAGGGACTTTTTTTCTTATTTTATCTATTAATTGTTGTGCTTGCAACTTGGAAAAACGTCTATTCATCCTATCTATTATGTTAGGATTTACATGTTGAAGAGGAATATCTAGATACTTACATATTTTACTCTCTTGAGCCATTAAATCCAACAGCTCATCGGTTATTCTGTCAGGATAACAGTATAAAAGTCGTATCCACTTTAACTCCTCTATTTTGCATAGCTCCTTCAACAGGCAGACAAGATTAGTACCATCTTGTAAATCTTGACCATACCTGGTTATATCTTGAGCGATAACAATTAATTCTTTGACTCCTTTTTCTGCTAGCCTCTTAGCTTCTTCAATAAGACTGGTCATGCCACGACTTCTATATCCTCCACGTATATAAGGAATAGCACAGTAGGAACAGCGATTATCGCATCCTTCGGCGATTTTTAAGTATGCAGTTCCTGGCAGCGTAGTAAGTACTCTATCAGGATTTTGTTCTAATATTTCCCAATGATCAGCGCAGTTTTCTAAATATTCCTTTCTACCTTGATCTTCTATAGCATCTAATATATCCGTATATCTGGAAACACCTACAACACTATCAATCTCAGGTATTTCCTTTAATAGTTCATTGCCATAGCGTTGTGCTAAACAGCCTGTGACTATAAGTTTTTGACATTTACCCTGTTTTTTATAGAGAGCCTGTTCTAAAATTGTGTCTATGGCTTCTTGCTTTGCAGATTCTATGAAACCACAGGTATTTATAATAATTATATCTGCATCCTCAGAACTGTTAACAATCTCATATCCTCCCTTGTCAATAAGTCCCAGCATAATTTCTGAGTCTACTTGATTTTTTGAACATCCTAAGGATATCATGCCTACTTTTAGTTTGCTTAAGTTCCCCATACCTTACCTTCTCCCTTATTCTCTATATAATTCTTCAAACTCTTCTCTAGTTATAAGTACTTTTCTTGGTTTGCTGCCTTCAAATCCACTTACAATGCCTCTAGCCTCCATTTCATCAATCATACGGGCAGCCCTTGCATAACCTACTCTCAACCGCCTTTGCAGCATGGAAATGGATGCTTGTCCTGCATCTATCACTATCTCTATTGCATCGGGCAATAGTTCGTCATAATCATCGTCAACCTGTTTTTCTTTATCCGCGGCAATCTCTTCAATTACATCCATATCATAGGATGGAGTTTGGTAAGATGCTTTAATATGATTTACTACAGCATCTACTTCATTTTCTGATACAAAGCAGCCTTGAACCCTAACAGGCTTGCTAGCACCAACCGGATAAAATAGCATATCTCCTCTACCCAATAGCTTTTCAGCTCCTCCCATATCCAATATGGTTCTGGAATCAGCATGGGAAGAAACAGCAAAAGCGATTCTAGAAGGTATATTGGCCTTAATAAGCCCTGTAATAACGTCAACTGATGGACGTTGAGTTGCAATAACTAGATGAATTCCTGCCGCTCTTGCCATCTGTGCTAATCTGCAGATGGCATCCTCAACTTCACCTGGTGCCACCATCATCAAATCTGCCAATTCATCAATTATAACTATGATTTGAGGTAATTTACTTTCTTCAGATTCTTTTATCTTCTCATTATAACTATGAAGATCCTTTACACCTTTATCGGCAAATAACTTATATCTATTAGTCATTTCCTGTACAGCCCAATTTAAGGCACCTGCAGCCTTTTTAGGATCTGTAACTACAGGTATCAGTAAATGAGGAATTCCATTAAAATGGTTTAATTCTACCACCTTTGGATCAATTAATATTAACTTTACATCTTCCGGAGAAGCTTTATATAAAATACTAACAATTAAGCTGTTTATACATACACTCTTTCCTGAACCTGTAGCACCGGCTACCAGTAAATGAGGCATCTTGGCAATATCAGCTACAATAGCTTTGCCAGCAATATCCTTACCTAAAGCAAAACTTAGCTTGGACGGATGGTTTAAGAAAGCTTTAGATTCTAGTACCTCCCGTAGCAAAACTGGAGATATATTTTTATTAGGTACCTCAACACCTACTGCTGCTTTGCCCGGTATAGGAGCTTCTATTCTTATTCCAGCAGCAGCAAGGTTTAAAGCGATATCATCGGCAAGATTTACTATCCGACTTACCTTTACTCCTGGTGCTGGTTGGAGTTCGTACCTGGTTATAGCAGGTCCCCTGCTTACCTGGAGCACCTTTGCAGAAATACCAAAGCTGGCCAAGGTATCCTCTAACAATTTGGCATTGCTTTTTAGTCTAGAACTACTAATCTTTGACTCCCTAGAACTTTCAGGCTTCTTCAATAATTCTATAGGAGGAAAAGAATAGTTTATTACATCTATTGTTTTGTCTGGTGTGGATATATCTATGACTTCAGCCTTATTATCTTCGGACGATGGCAAAGAAGGCTTCTTTTTACTTTTTTCTTCTATTTTATCATCTTCACTATTAAATTCGATGATTTTTATATCAGTTTCTATTTCATCTGCACTACTTTTTTCAGTATAACCCTCAAAAGCATCCTTTAAGGGTACTGGATCTGCTTGTTCCTTACTAAATGAATCCAGTTCAATGGTTTCACCTTCAAAAGCCTTGCTTATTGCCTCTTTTTCTTCTATTTTATGAGCCTTCTTGGCTTTACGTTTTGTAGAAATTTTCATCTTAATATTACTATATAAACTTGTACCCAATTGCTTTAGTGAAAGATTGGTTAATAACAAAATATCTATTATAAGTAAGGTGATTAGAAACAAAAAGCTACCCAAGTACCCAAACAATTTATAAATAATATAAACCATAGGCGAAAAGAGAGCACCTGTACCACGAATATCAATACCTTTATTATATGAATCTATGATAAAGAACCAAAGTCCCCTAGTTTCTAATTCATTTATGTAAAAAAGATGAATTAGCTGAAAGATAAGAATTATAGAGAACAATGATAATCCCAATTTGGTTCTATTAACATTCTTGTAATGCGCCATAATGATTAATATGCCCACAAGAATAATAAATAAGGGCATAACATAAGCAATAATACCAAATAAACCCTTTAAAATTTTATCAAAATATATTCCTACTATGCCAGCTGATGAAGTATATATACTCAGTATTGCAAAAAGGCCCAATCCAATAATAAATACTCCTATATACTCATTTTTCCTATTCTGTTTTCTCTTCTTTTTAGTTTTAGTTTTTTTTGATTTAGCCACCTTTCTGGCCATAGTACCACCTCAGTTACACATCATTGTCCTATCCCAGCAAAAAGGCAACAAGCACAGCTGTTTCTGTGCTTGTCATAATTATAGTCTAATGAATCACTAGGGAGTATAGAATAATTAATATACCTACTGCCCAACAATAGTAAGAAAAATAATGTAACTTCCTTTTGTTTATTAAACTTACCAAAAACTTAATAGCAAAAAAACCAGAAACAGCTGCTACAACAAATCCTATAAACATAGGGAATCCATCTGTAAGTAATTGACCTTGCTCTATAACCTTCTTTCCTTCTAATAAAGCAGCTCCTAAAATAGCAGGAATAGACAGAAGAAAAGAAAACTTGGTTGCAAGTTCCATACTAAATCCCCTTAACATACCAGCAAAAATAGTAGAGCCTGACCGGGAAATTCCGGGAGTTATGGCTAATCCCTGAATTAATCCCACGGTAATTGCATCCATTACAGAAATGTCCTTTGCCTGTTTTCGGCCCCTTCTTATTTTGTTGGATATCCATAGAAGAGTACCAGTTATAAGTAAGGTAAAACCGACTACCTTAATAGATGAAAAGGCTTTTTCAAATATATCGTTAAAGACCAGGCCAATAAGGGCTGTTGGTATAGTAGCAATTATTATCATAATCATCATTATTCTATAGCCATTATTGCTTTTATATTTGGGCTTTCTTATTCCTAATAATTCCCCTATCCATAGGAAAAACTCTTTTACCATTTCAAAAATGTCCTTCCAATAAAAAGCAAACACCGCTACTAAAGTTCCCAAATGGAGGGCTACGTCCACTGCTATGCTAGCCCCTGGTATAGCCAAAATTTGCTGAAAGGCTACCAAATGACCAGAGCTGCTGATAGGTAAGAATTCTGTCAGTCCTTGAATTAATCCTAGTAAAATTGCATGAAAAATACTCAAAACCCTAACCCCTTTCAAAGTAAATAGATAAAATCGCCTCAATCAATTATATCACCTTTATTCCAACCTGACCACCGATTTTTTGGAAAAAGATTTTCAATCTGATAACTTAACCTTATTCTAGTACCTGGCTGCAGCCAAGGTTGTAGATAATCTTGAGCATTGGTTGAGTAGACTCTTTGAATCTCATAGATATTCTCTTCTATAAACCTAGCCTCCACTTTTATATTATTTATCTCTATAATTTTATTGCTTTTTGTCTTTTCTTCTTCTTGTTGAGCTTGAAAGATGGTTTCCATAGGAATAATTGAATAGATTATCACTAATTTTCCTCCTTTTTTCGAATAGAAATTAGTTCCCTTAATTTCTTAATGGCATCATTTAAGCCACCTACTTCATCTATTAATCCATACTCAACGGCCTCCTCTCCTACTAAAACAGTTCCCACATCATTGGCTAACTCTCCGGTTCTAAGCATAAGTTCATTAAATTTTTCCTTTGAGATCTTACAATGCCTAGTTATAAAATTGACAACCCTTTCCTGCATTTTGTTAAAATACTCATAGGTTTGAGGAACACCTATTATAACCCCTGTCATACGGATAGGATGTATGGTCATGGTAGCCGTGGATGCAATAAATGAATAATCAGCACACACCGATAAAGGCACTCCTATGCTATGTCCTCCCCCTAAAACCAGAGAAACCGAGGGCTTTGACATAGTACTAATGAGCTCTGCAATGGCAAGCCCAGCTTCCACATCCCCTCCCACTGTATTTAATATTAAAATTATACCTTCTATATCTTTACTCTCTTCAATGGCTACTAATTGAGGAATAAGATGTTCATATTTGGTTGTTTTGTTCTGAGGTGGTAACACCATATGCCCCTCTATCTGACCGACAATTGTAAGACAATGAATATTGCTGGGAGGAGGCTCTGGAACACTAATAGTTCCATAATCCTTTATGTTATCACCAACTGTCTCTTTACCATGTATATCTTTTTGATCTCCGATATTTTTTTTGTTTTCACTTGCTATCATGTCTATCACCTATCTCTTTTTATTTTCACTATTGTATTTTTATTATTGTTCCCCTATATAAAAAAATACCTCCAAGTAGATAATCCAATTTTAATTAGATATCTACTTTGGAAGTATTATTTCACAAAGATCTATTTTATTACATTGAACTGACATTAAGTATTTCTTCTTCATCATCATTAGACTTATCTTCGTTTTGAAGTTGAATCAATTCTTTCGAGGTTAGATAGTTAATTTCTGACTGGAAAGATTCCATAAGAGCATAGGCCTCTTTTTGAAACTCCAATAACTGCCTAATAATTTCCTTTTCCCTCATTTTCCATTTTTCTTGTTCTTGCCTTATTTTATATTTTTCCATATCTATTCTGCGATAGCATTCCTTCATTATGGCTTGTGCACTTTCCTCGGCCTTAACCAATGCTTTGGAAATAAATTTTTCCCGTTCTTCATAATCAGAAAGCCTTTCTTCATATTCCATTAATCTTGACTTTAAATCCCTATTTTCTTGACTTAACTCCAGCATTCTATCTTTTTTCTTAGAAAGTTCTCTTTCATAATCCTTTCTAAGATTTAATATATACCCATTCACTTGTTTTCTGTTATACCCGAAAAGTGATGCTTTAAATAATCTCTTCATTGGTAAGCGGCTCCTCCCCTAGAATTTATAATATATAAACTTATATATACTATACCATGCACATCATTTAAATTGTGTAGAACAGTGATGTCGAAGACCTACTATTAATAGCTTTTTTTATCATTTTCATATTTTCTTTGGTTGAATTATAACCCCGATCTATACACTCTATAATCTTTTTTCCATCTCTTGCTGCAATATCATATATTCCTGGTCTTAATATATAATCAGCACCATGACTTTTTAAGGAAGTAATCTGATATGCCATAATATCCAGGGACTGACTTCCTATCTCGATTATATTATCTATATCCCTTCGAAGTTGACCGTTGTATCCTAAATCTACCCCTATTATTTTTTTGGCTCCCATTTTTTTTAGAATATCAATAGGGAGATTGTCTGTAACTCCACCATCCACTAGACGCCTTCCATGGATAATAGCCGGCTTAAAAACAACAGGAATAGCTATGCTGGCCCTGATGGCTTTATATAGGGGTACATCATTTATATATATGGTTTTATCTCCTTGGCTAGGAGTATATTTCATTTTATTTACGAACATAACAGTTCGAGCTTTATTAATATCCACTGCAGGTATGGCTAAAGGCATTTTTATATCCTTTATATTAACATCATTGGTTAAACTCTTTAAATATTTCTCTATGGCTTTCCCTCTGATTATTCCATCTATACGTGGCTCCTTACCTATGATCCACTGTCCAAATCCACAGGCTAATCCTAAAAAATCAAGGTCTATATACTTACTATGAAGATCTAAGGCAATATCCTCTAATTCCTGGATTGAATAACCATAGGCATAAAGACCTGCAACGATACTTCCTGCACTTGTACCAGAAATCCATGAAGGAACTAAACCTTCTTCTTCTAATGCCATTAAAACACCTATATGTGCAGCCCCTCTTATGCCTCCTCCTGATAAAGCTAAACCAAATCTCATATCTTTATCACCACCTATCTTTGCCCATATATGGGTACATATATAATATGTTTTATGTATAAAAATGGTGATAAAATATAAAAGCCCTCTTAAGCATGGATAGCAATAAAGCTATACCTTCATAAGAGGGCTATTTATTAGAATCTATCATTTAGAGGAATACTGCTGCAAGAGTTTTTGTTTCAAATTATACAGCTCGTCAGACAGATCTACTTTATAGACATGAGGTTTTGTGATGCGCTTGTATTCCGCCCAGAGGGTGCCCATTTCTTTCTTGCAGTATTCCTGAATTTCCACCAATGATGGTAGTTCATATACACGCTTACCTTTTCTAAATATTGGTACCAATAACTCTCTAGCTTTAAAATTGGTAAGAGTCATTCGTTTCCACGTATTAATAGGATCAAAGATGGTTAAGGGCTTGCTCTCATCAATGGTTTCATGATCCAGCATAATCAAATCAGCTATAGCCTTTTGGGTGTCTTTATCATACAGTCGTGCAACTTTTTTATATCCTGGGTTAGTTATCTTAACAGGATTTTCAGATATCTTTATCTTAGGCACCATTTTGCCATCTATCTCTTCGGCAACCAGCTTGTATACCCCGCCCAAAGCTGGGCAATCCTTACTAGTAATCATAGCAGTTCCTACGCCCCAAATATCAATGGCTGCTCCTTGAGCTTTTAGGTCCCATATTACTTCCTCATCTAAATCACTGGAAGCAACAATTTTGGCGTTAGGAAAACCTGCTGCATCTAACATCTTTCTAGCTTCTTTACTTAGATAAGCTAAATCACCTGAATCTAATCGAATACCAAGGGGTTCTATTCCCTTTTCTCTTAATTCTTTAAAGACAGTTATTGCATTGGGGACACCGCTTTTTAAAGTATCATAGGTATCTACTAATAGCAGACAGCTTTCGGGGAAAGCTTGAGCATAAGCTCTAAACGCCTCTAATTCGCTGGGGAAGCTCATAACCCAACTATGAGCATGAGTTCCTTGAACAGGAATGCCAAACTTCTTGCCTGCCAACACATTAGAAGTAGCGGAGCATCCTCCTATTATTGCTGCCCGTGCACCATAAATACCTGCATCTGGACCCTGGGCCCTTCTTAGTCCAAATTCTAGGACACTATCTCCTTGCGCAGCTTGCACAATCCGACTAGCCTTTGTAGCAATTAGGGTTTGATGATTAACAATATTAAGTAATGCAGTTTCTATAAGCTGAGCTTCAAAGATAGGTGCCTTGACACGAATTAATGGCTCATTGGGAAAAACAACAGTACCTTCCGGTATAGCATCAATGTCTCCAGTAAACTTAATGTTTTTCAGTTTATCTAAAAATTTCTCGTCAAATAGATTAAGATCTCTTAAATAAGCTATATCTTCTTCAGAAAAATGCAGGTTTTCTATGTATTCAATAGCCTGCTCCAGGCCTGCAACAATAGCATAGGCACTGTCCCCTGTTGTTTTTCTAAAGAATAGATCAAATACTACAATATCATCAGATTTTCCTGCCTTTTCATAACCGTACATCATGGTAAGTTGATATAGGTCTGTTAGCAAAGTTAAATTTCTCACTGTTATCGCCTCTATTGCATATTTTTTGTTCAATTCTTAACTATACTATTATACTATTTTATTATAAATAATTCCAGAGTTTCACACAACAAACCTTAAATCAACATTACCAAGTAGGACAGTTATTACATTTAACCAATTGCCTTGTAGCTCACAAACATAGATTATTCCTCTATATTCACGTATTTCTCGACCACCATATTTTGTTAAAGCAATAAGCCTACTTCTTTTAACGTTTTCAATAATTGCTTTCTCTGCATTCTCATAACTAACTCTTTTTATCCGCTGTTGGTAGCGATCAATGGCATGATCAGTTACATATATGTTATGCCCGAATAAATAGTTCTGCTTATCAAAGTTTGACCTTTTTCTTCCCTTTCGCCTCCTTTTTAAACTTTTTCCCATCCATAGATCCCCCCTTCATTATTTGTTTTCTAAGACCCTATGAAAAACTTATATCAACCTTATTATATAGTATTGAATACTATTTTACAATGCTTTAAATACTTCTTAAGCATATTCTGCTAATTTTCACAATTTTTCCATAATTATTTGTGGTTTTTATCTAATTAAGTTCTTGTCTAAATAAGTGTGGAATTAGCCCTTCAAGTGCCATTGTGAATTTGTTAATGAGTAAGAATTAGAACAGCTGTTTAGGCCAAATATTGAATGGTATAAAGTGGTAAATGATGTTTAAAAAAAGACCCTATTCTTTAGGATCTTCTTCATCGGTAAAATATAGATCTATTATACGTTCAGCTAATCTTTTTCTAATATTGGCTTGAGTAACCAATGTTAGAACCAATAAAATTTTATGTATTTTTTGGCATTCTCCATATCCCCAATTTTCCAGTTTTTGATTTATTAAATCTATATCTTTATCTAGGTCCTTAGAAAAACCATCCAAAAATGATTCTTTTAAGGAGAAAAATGTATTGTATATATGTTCGATACTATCCTCATTATTGTCAACATCTACCTTTTCCAATATAGGTGTTAAGAGTTTTTTTATATCCCTTATTGTTAGTATGGACTTTAGATTGTAAATAATGGCTAAAAGTATAACATGATTTCGATTATAAGATTTGCCTTCTGGCGGCATAATCAATCCATCTTTTATATAATTCTGAATCATAGTTTTAGATATTACTTTTTTCTCCTCGTCATCATCCGCGTTTTTACCCAGCTTTTTATCAAAAAATTCTTCCACTTGGGATATAAATAAACGATATTCCGGTATTTCATCGAGGCTTATGCTATCATAAGCCTTCAATTCCTCAATAAATTCTTGGATACTGTCTTTAACCTTATAAGGTTGATTACACATGAGTCACACCTCTTCAATATCATAAAAAAACAATCAAATAAAAATAAATATGGTTTTTGCAACTTCATTATACAGTATCAGCAATTATTTTTCAAGTAACCTCCAAATTCCAAAAATAGAAAAAAAAGAACAAAGGACATTCCATATACTGAAATATGGCCACCTTTGTTCTCAATCAAGATTCTATCTATCATAATATACTACTTAATATAATACTGATTTAGAATATATGGGCAGGAATTATGGCATCGATAACTCCTATAATTAATGCTGCTATAACTGCACCCAATAAATTAATTTCCATATTAGGAACCAAGAACTGCGTCAAATAGATTATAACCGCAGATAGAATAAAACCTGTCAATCCTCTGCCAAAAGGTGATGCATCGATTTTAAACAACTTTTGGATTACAAAATCCATAGCTGCTATTATTAATGCTGCTAGTAAAGCAGTACCAAATCCCATTGAACTAAAACCCGGAGTAACAGCTGCAGTAACCATAAGTACTATTGCTGCTACAATAAACCGGATAATCATACCTAGCCAACCTCTACCTTCTTCTCGATGATCATCTTCTCGGCGTACATTATCATCTGCCATTTTATACGCTCCTTTCATTCTGGTATAACAATTCCAGCAATTTTGTCCAAGATATAAATAATCTACTACATATAGGTTGAACCAAAACCATAATTTTATTATAGAAATTTTATCCAAATACTATCAAAAGTGTTTTTCATCTTTTTACAAAGACTAATCACGGCAAAATAAAAAGAAGAGGATTATTCCTCTTCTTTCTGATTTATTATTTCTTGTATGTCATCTATGTCCTCTTCTATATTCGCTTCAATAGCTCTCTTTCTTCTTATAATAAACAAGGCAATACCTACCAGGATTAATATACCACTTAATATTTGGGATACTCTAAATGGTCCCCAATATAAGCTATCGGTTCTTAGTCCTTCAATAACTACCCTGCCTATTGAATATAATATAAGATATAGTAAGAATACTTCTCCTTTCCTTTTTCTTCTTTTTCTATAGAATAACAGGAAAAAGAAGACTATAAAATTCCACATAGACTCATAAAAAAAGGTTGCCATATGCCATTGAGAGTTAGCTTCAATGTATACAGCTGCAGGAAACCACTGCCAGGCAGGATTGGTTACGGCATATCCATAAGCTTCTTGATTGAAGAAGTTGCCCCATCTGCCTAGAGCCTGTCCCAATATAAGGCTAGGAGCAGCTATATCACATAATTCCCAAAAATCTATCTTCCTCCACTGAGCAAATATAAAGGCACTTATTACACCGCCAATTACGGCGCCGTATATAGCTAGACCGCCTTCCCATATTTTGATTATATCTTCAGGGTTTTTGCTATAGTACTCCCATGAGAATACTACGTAATACAGACGGGCACCTATTATAGCCATCGGTATTGCCAATAAGCAAAAATCAATTATCATGTCCTGATCATAGCCTAAACTATTGGCATACCTCATTGCTAGATATATACCAATCAATACTCCTACTGCAATAATAACACCATACCAGTATACTGGTCTTCCTAATATATAAAATGCGATTGGATCCACATTTGTTCCCCCTTTACAAAATTACTTAAGCCCTTGGCAAAATCAAGGATAGACAACTATTTTTTTTATCATACAATTGCTTAAATTCTCTAATTACATAATCATAGGTCATGGATTCAATAGTCTGATAGTAATCAAATAGATTAATATCTCTAAAAAGCATAGAAACAAACTGTATACTTGTAGATTCTAAAGAATTAAACAACCTTATATATTGCCCTGTTTTTTTCTTCTTTATTCTTAGGAAATAATCCTGATCCCAGGGCTGGGATTTGCGTTTGTCTATCTCGTCATATAAGATACTAGCCACCTTTTCAGGATCTGAAGACTGGCCTGACATTATAGCATGGCCATAGTTTCTTTCACCAGTATAATCTGTACCAAAGGAAGAATCTATAAGCCCTTCTTCGTAGAGGCTATTATAGATATCAGAACTTGGTCCCACCAGCATGTCTAAAATAATTTCATTGGCTATAATTTTCTCTAAGAGTCTATTGCCGCCACCAGTAATATCCTCATCCTTAAAACCTAATGCAAACATAGGTCTAGATACAGCCAGCTTCTCTTCTATCCTGGCTTGAGCTACTCCCTTTGGTTCATCGGGAAATATTCTCTCTATCTCTCCTCCAGCCTCATACACCGGCTGTTTCGCAAATAGCTCTTCTGCTTGTTTTATAACCCTATCAGCGTCTACATCACCTGCAATAAATAAAACCATATTTGAGGGATGGTAGAAAGTTCTATAGCATTCATAAAGAATTTCTTTATTGATCTTATATATAGACTCTACAGTGCCTGCAATATCCTTACGAACCGGATACTCATGATACAAACCCTTTAATAGGTTAAAGTAAACTCTCCAATAGGGATTATCTTCATACATTTTAATTTCCTGAGCTATAATACCCTTTTCTTTTTCCACGTTTTCATCTGTAAAGTAAGGTCTTCCTACAAAGCCCATAAGCACATCCAGACATTCATAAAAATTACCTGTAGATGTAAAATGGTATGCAGTCATATTGAAATTTGTAAAGGCATTGGGCTGAGCTCCTAATCTTGCATATTCCTCAAAAACATTACCCTCTTCTTCTTCAAAAAGTTTGTGTTCTAAAAAATGGGCTATGCCATCAGGGACTGTAATAGCTTCATTTTTCCCTAATGGTACAAATTGACTGTCATTGGATCCATATCGTGTTGCATATATAGCAAACTGTCGACTGTATCCTGGTTTAGGGAGTATATATACATCCAAGCCAACTTTTAGCTTATTATAAATTATCTTTTCTCTTAAAAACTTGTTTTCCATCGACTTATCCATTTAAACTATTCCCCTCCTTTGGACTCAATAGGTATACTGTATCTACTTTTACTCTTTTAGACACCTCTACAACATCCTCTAATTTCACCTGTTGTATTTTTTCTATAAAATCGTCAAGAGTAAAATTGGCTCCAGTAACAGCATTACCTAAATAATAACTTACCAGTTGTTCGGGTTCATCTTTTGCACCCTTTAAAGAGGTGGTTATTGCATTTATTGCAGCCGTAAATTCTTGATCTGATATATTAGCTTTTTCCATATCCTTAACTTGTTCCATAATTATATCTAATGCTTTTTGATAGTGTTTTTGATCTATTCCTGATCCAATAAGCATTAATCCCTTATATTTCTCTAGCCGTGCAAAAGCATAATAGGCCAGGCTACTCCTTTCACGGACATTTATAAATAGTTTTGAGTGGGGACCTCCTCCCAAAATACTAGCATATACAACTAATGGGAAGTATTCATTTTCTCTTACCGAGGTATTGGTTCTAAAGCCAATATTTAGCTTGGCTTGGGCCACATCCATACTTTCTACTACTTCCCTTTGTTTTACGCCAACCCTTTTTATAATAGTTTCGGGAATAACCTTGGTCTGGGCTCTATCTAAATCTAAACTATTCTTAATTAAAAATGAAACTTTTTCAACATCTACATCTCCCACTACAAAAATATCCAAAGGGCTAGAAACTATCATATCTTGATAAACTTTATATAACCTTTCTGAATCTAAAGATTCCAAATCCTCTACACTTCCTAAAACGAATCTAGAGTACTTTTCATCCTTGCACATCTCCTGTATGCAACGTTCTATGCTATATTGTATTTTATCATTAATTAAAGCTTGGATTTTATTCTTTAGATTCTCCTTTTCCTGGCTTACATAGTCCTCCCTAAAGGCTGAATTTTCCAATAATGGTTTGTTTATTATTCGGTTTAGAAAATAAAAGGACTGAGCTAATAATCCATCCTTAGCTGTATATGCCTCATTAACCAAATCCATGGTGAAACGAAGTATCTGTCGCTCTCCTCTTTTTTGAACGCCAACATCAAATAAAGCTCCATACTGTTCTTCTAAAAAAGCACCAATCTTTTTTTGATCTTCATAGCCCTTACATCCTCTTTTTAAAACAGCCGGTATTAAAGCGTTATAAGTATAATCTTCATCCAAATCTCTATGAAAACAATAGCTTATATAAACCGTTTTAAATTTTTTATCAGGAATAATATGTAAATTTATACCTTTGCCTAAGTCTTTTATGATAACATTACTCAACTTGCCTTAGCCTCCTTTAGATTTAAACTTTCATATTACTTCTCTTTTTAAGATTAAAAATCCTTCTAGTTTATTATTGTTTATAACTAAGATTTCTATCCTACAGCGTTGGACTTTTAGTGAAGTAAACCTGTAAAAAAGATAATAATTTTAATTAAATGGTTTTGATACAAATTATCACAATAGGTTAATTAATCAAATTTAAAAAGGAAATATTATAAAAAAAGCTTATTATATTATCCCCTATTGTGATAAAATATAAATAATTTACTATTATATGCATAGGGAGCGAATAGAATTGAAAAATAGCTTAAGCTTAGGTTTACATATTACTATAATAATTTTAATTTCTATGACATTACTTATGCTGTTGCCTAGTTGTTCCCACTATATAAGCGGATCTAGGATTCTATCAGATGAACGGGTAAAAGATCATGAAATAACTACTATTAAAGTTACCTTCTTCAATTCAGATAATCGATTAAAATCTCCTATTGCCACTTTGGCTTCATCTAATAAAAATGAGCAAGCTTATATAAAAGAGCTGAGGGATATTATAGCTACATCGAAGGGAATTTCTATAAATGAGGATAGTCAATTTAGTCCCATCACTGATAGCAGTCACTTTATTGAACTAGTTTATGATAATGATTATAAATTAGACTTTTATTACTCTCAAGAAAATAATTGGCTTATTTGGTCCAACGTCATAGATGATAATGAACAAAAGATTTTGGAATACCATTTTCTAAGCCCTAAGGAATCCATGGAAGAATGGCTATCCAAGGTTAAACCCCTGGCTAACACTGTAGAATAATAAAAAGAACAGCCGTAAATGGAGTGAACTTCCATTTACGGCTGTTTATCTTAATTATAATTGATAAAAATATTGATTACCCCATACATCTATTATTTGGATTACTAAATCATCACTTGCAGATGTGGTTAATTGAATTGTATTCTGAATAACATTGTTCATTTCATATCTTTTTTCCCACAATTTAGGATAAAAAAGCTGGTTCCTTATACAACCTACTGCCCAGTAATCTATATGTTCCAGCCCAACTAGATCCAAATCTTTATTGCTATTAATACCTTTCACTGCATACTTGGGAGATTTATAATCTACCAATCTAATTGTATTGGTAATAATTCCTCTTCTACAAGCTTGATGTTTTTCTATAGCTATTACAGGTTTTTCTATAGGCTTATAATTATTCCCATAGTAAATGGCAAAGTTTTTGCCATTTGCTTGTGCCAGTAGCCTTTTTCTGCATACATGTACAGAATGAGGACTGGAATCTATTCCTATCCATCTTCTATTAAGTTTAGAAGCTACTGCTAATGTTGTTCCAGAGCCTGCAAAAAAATCTCCCACATAGTCTCCAGGCCTTGATGATGACAATATTATTCTCTGCAATAAAGCCTCTGGTTTTTGGGTGTCATAACCTGTTCTTTCAGGATCCCGCTGATGAAGATGAGATATATCTGTCCAAACATCGCTAGGATATACTTTAGAATCCTCATAGTAACGGTATACCTTACCTGCTGATTTTATGGACCAAAATATCCTGCCATCCTCATCTACTTCCCTTTTCATATTGTTTTTTTTCTGGTTTCCCCGCTTTACACCAACGGCATCAATATTAAAATAATGTTCCGATGACTTTCGGTAAAAAAGAATGTTGTCATGCTTACGGCTAAAATACCTTTTTGACCTGCCTCCACTCCTGTAATGCCATATGATTTCATTTAGAAAGTTATCTTCACCAAAAATCTCATCCAACAAAATCCTTAAGTAAGCACAGGTTCTATAATCCACGTGAACATAGAAGGAGCCGTCAGGCGTAAGCAGCTCGTAGGCATATTCAAATACTTGCCTCATAAAATCTAGGAAGTCTTTTTTCCCTTCCTTCCATTGATCACTATAAGCAACATGTTCTATTATACCCTTATTCCCGATTTTTTGACGGTACCTAAACAGTTGTCCTGTCATAAAAGGGGGGTCAATATATATGAGCTGAATCTTATTCTTGTACAAATTCACAAGATTAGACAATCCATTGAGTACATCTGCCCAATAAAATTGACCCCAGATATTATGAAAATCTATAGTTTTTTCGCTATTCTCATATTCATGATATTCTCCTTTGGGGTAAACCTCTAGCAAATCCATATTCTCATTCCTACTTCATTATGATAGCATCAAAGCGACATTTCTTTACACATTCTTGGCAACCAGTACATTTATCTTCAATTACGGTATGAACTTCCCTTACGTTGCCCTCAATAGCATCAAACTTGCAAGCCCTCTTACAAGCAGTGCAACCTGTGCATTTATCCTCCTCAATAAAAGCAACCTTTCTGCTATCAAAATCTGCATAGATAGACTTTGTTGGACATTTTTCGGCACATACCATGCAGTTTACACATTTATCATAATCTATACGTGCAACATTATCCTCTACCTTAATGGCGTCAAACAGACAAGCCTTCTCACAAATCCTGCATCCGATACATCCTACTTTACAAGCTGTTCTTACTTCCTTACCTTTGTCCTCTGACTTGCACATAACCTGTACCAGGCTTGATACAGGAATCATTTCTATTAAATTCTTGGGACAGGCTGCAACACACTTTTCACAAGATGTACATTTGTCTACATCAACCTCTGCTATCCCTTTATCGTTTATATAAATAGCATCAAAGGGGCAGGCTCTTACACATGTTCCTAAACCAAGACATCCATAACTGCATTCCTTTGGACCATCCGCCAACATAGCAGCAGCCACACAATCCTCAATGCCCTGATATTGATACTTAAGTGGAGCATTATCGCAATCCCCAGCACATAATACCTTTGCTACCTGCCTGTCAATGGTGTCAACTTCTACTCCCATTATTTCTCCTAATTTCTGAGCAACGCTAGCACCGCCTACGGGGCAGCCTGCTATAGGGGCCTCTCCTGCTACTACAGCAGCAGCAAAACCATCACAACCAGGATAGCCACAAGCGCCACAGTTAGCGCCAGGCAAAGCTTCTCGCACTTCTTCCTCTCTTGGATCGCTATCAACGGCAAATTTTTGTGATGCAAAAGCAAGTCCTGCTCCAAATAATATACTCATGCCACCTAAACTAATTATTGGCATCAAAATATCCTTAATCATGATCTTCCCCCTCTACTTAATAAGTCCTTGAAATCCTAGAAATGCTACAGACATAAGACCTGCAGTTATTAGGGTTATAGGAAAACCCTTTAAAGGTTCGGGTATATCTGAGAGCTCCAACCTTTCCCTAATACCAGCCATGAGTACTAAAGCTAGAGTAAATCCTAAAGCAGCACCTGTTCCGTTGATCAATGTCTGAAGTAAATCGTATTTTTCTTGTATGTTGATAATAGCTACTCCCAGCACAGCACAATTAGTAGTTATTAGAGGGAGATATACACCCAGCGCCTGATATAAAGTAGGACTGGTTTTTTGTATAACCATTTCTACAAACTGGACCAAAGCAGCTATAACTAAAATAAAGGCAATGGTCTGTAGATATCCTAAACCTAAAGTTTCTAATATAGCATATTGAACAATATAGGTAATCAAGGAAGCCAGTGCCATTACAAAGGTAACAGCAGCCCCCATGCCCAAAGCAGTAGATACTTTTTTGGATACACCTAGAAAGGGACAAATACCCAAAAACCTTGACAACACAAAATTATTAACCAATAAGGTGCTGAGTAATATCATAAATAATTTTCCTACATATTCCATATTTAATCCCCCTTTACTCGGTCTTAGCTGTCAGTTTATTCAATAGTCCAAGCAATAGTCCTAAGGTAATGAAAGCTCCGGGTGGCAGAATCATAATAACAGCTGGATTAAAGGATTGAGGCATTACCTGTACTCCAAATACTGTTCCTGCCCCCAGCAATTCTCTAATAATCCCTAAGAGGGTCAAGGAAAGAGTGAAGCCTAGACCCATGCCCAAACCATCGGCAACTGCAGCTAAAGGAGTATTTTTCGATGCAAAAGCTTCTGCTCTTCCAAGAATTATACAGTTAACCACAATCAAGGGAATGAATAAACCCAAGCTTTCATATAAGACGGGAACATAGGCTTCCATTATCATGTCTACTACAGTAACAAAGGTAGCAGCTACTACAATATAGGCCGGGATTCTAACCTGTTTAGGAACAAAATCCTTTATTAGAGCCACTACTAGATTGGAAAATACCAGTACAAAGGCTGTAGCCAGCCCCATACCTATCCCGTTAGCTGCTGCTGTCGTGACAGCCAGGGTAGGACACATACCTAACACCAATCGAAAGGTAGGATTTTCCGTAATAATACCATTCTTTATTATTTTTAATAATTTCACTATTGCCCACCCCCACTTTGTAAAATTTCTAGAAAATATTGGGCAGCTAAATTTACACCATCATTTACAGCATGAGAGGAAACAGTGGCTCCAGAAATGGCCTGTATTTCCTGATCTCCCGGCTCATTTTTGGTAACAGATATAGGATTCTCTATCTCTTTACCATTATATTGATTGGTAAAAGTTTCCTCTATTATTTTTGCGCCTAAACCTGGCGTCTCTGAATGCTCTCCAATTTGGACACCTTCTACTCTTCCATCCATATTGATTCCAACAGTTATTTCTATTTCTCCACCATAACCATTGGTTATAACCTTAAATGTATATCCTTTCAACTCATTCTCTTTCATTCCGGCGTTGATTTCCAATATTTTAGCCTTATCATTTTGGGCTGCTTCAGATACTATATCTACTTCATTAAAATCCTCAGCTTGAGGTAATACTGTTTGCTTAGCCAGATTAGCAGCATTTATTCGTTGTTGTTCTATGGGCCCTTGAGTAGCTAGGTGAGTTACACCCAAAATCAAAGCTGCAATGGCTGTAATTATAAATAGTTTCAATCCTACTTTTAAAATATCAGGCATTGCCTCTCACCTCCCCATATATACGAGGTCTTGTATACCTCTCAATAAGTGGCGTTGCTACATTCATAATCAATATAGAATAGGAAACACCGCCGGGATATCCTCCTGCTAGTCTAATTACCGTGGTTATAATACCACATCCTATACCCATAATAATTTGCCCTTTAGGAGTAACGGGAGATGTAGGATAATCCGTTGCCATAAAAAAAGCACCTAAGATAAGCCCGCCAGAAAATATATGGTATAATCCGTGACCTGTAAACAGTCCGTCATTACCGAAAACCCATGTTAGCAAGCCAACTGTTGCGATATAGGTTATAGGTATTCTCCAACTGATTACCCGCCTAAAAAGCAGATAGGCCGCTCCTAAGAGTAATGCTAATGCAGATATCTCTCCAATACACCCGCCAATTTTTCCGATAAAAACATCCCATAGAGGTGGTAACTCTGCCCATACACCGCCACTTTTTAATATAGCTAGGGGAGTTGCACCACTAGTAGCACTGCTAACTCCATCAATAGTGGCACTGCTAGTTGCACTACTGGTGGCAGCGCTTACACCATCTATAACTGGAGATTGCCAATCGGTCATCTCTACTGGCCAGGCAGCTAATAAAATAGCCCGGGCCGCCAGTGCAGGATTCATAAAGTTTTGACCAATACCACCAAAGATTTGCTTTACAAGAACTATGGCTATAACCGCTCCTATAACTACTATCCATAATGGTATAGTTGGCGGCAGATTATAGGCTAGCAAAATACCGGTAACCACTGCACTTAAGTCTTTTATTGTAACTGGCTTTTTCATGAGCTTTTGATATATTGCTTCTGCAGCTACTGATGATATTACAGATACAACAATAACCAATGCGGATCTCCACCCAAAGAAATATACCGCCGCAATGGCAGCTGGGATTAATGCAATTATCACATCAAGCATTATTCTAGAAACTGACTCATTAGATGTGATATGGGGTGAAGAGGACACTGTATAAGTGTTATTCATTTCTTTCCCTCCAAACCTCTTACATAATTTTATCTATCCTTATTTGAGTTGTTGCTCTTCTCTTTTGCAATAATTTCATTTTTGGCCACAACTATGGATTGTACCAAAGGCCTTTTTGAAGGACATATATAAGAACAGCAACCACACTCAATACAATCTAAGGCATTATATTCCCTACAAGTATCGAAATCCCCTTTCAAAGAATAAGCGCTAATACTAAGGGGCATTAAATTGATGGGGCAGACCTCTATACATTTACCACATCTTATGCAAGGCCATACCTCTTCATCTTTTGTCTCTTCAGGAGACAAAACCAAAATACCAGCAATACTTTTAATAACAGGGACTTCTAGAGAATGCTGAGCTATGCCTGTCATAGGCCCACCTGCAATTATCTTACTTGGCTCGCAGCTAAATCCGCCACATTGCTCAATTAAATCACTAAAAAGTGTGCCTATGCGTACTTTAAGATTTTTTGGTTCTCTAATTCCCTGCCCACTTACTGTAACTACTCTTTCTATTAAAGGCATCCCTGTCTCAAGGGCTTCATAGATCTTGGCTGCGGTAGCTACATTATTTACTTCTACCCCTACATCAGCAGGTAGTCCACCTGAAGGCACCTGACGGCCAGTTAAAGCCTGGATTAATTGCTTTTCTGAACCTTGGGGATACTTAGTTTTGAGAGTTACTACCTGAATATTGGATTCATTGCTTACCGCCTTTTCCATTGCGGAAATAGCTTCAGGTTTATTATCTTCGATTGCTATATAGCCAATTTTTGCATCCAATACTTTCATTATTACTTTTAATCCTGAAACTATCTTATCAGGCTCTTCAATCATCAGTCGATGATCCGCTGTTAAATAAGGTTCACATTCAGCCCCATTTAGGATCACACAATCTATTTCCTTCTCTGCGGGAGGAGATAATTTTACATGGGTAGGAAAAGCAGCTCCGCCCAATCCTACTATGCCTGCATCTAATATGGCTCGTCTCATATCTTGTATGGAAAGATTATCTATATCCTTTGGTTTTACAGATTCATCTAAGGTATCCAATCCATCGTTTTCAATAACCACTGTCATTACCTTGCTCCCTTGTGGAGTTCTCATGGGTGTTACAGATTTAACTATGCCCGATACGCTGGCATGAACCGGTGAACTAACAAAGCCTCTTTGTTGTCCAATCATTTGCCCCAGCTTAACATGATCTCCTGGCTTGACTAATGGTTCACAAGGAGCGCCAATATGCTGCTGAAGTGGTATATAAACTAAGGATGGTACGTTAGCCTTCTCAATCGGTTTGTTTTCTGTAAAATGCTTATTATCGGGTGGATGAACTCCCCCCTTAAATGAAAATAATTTAAACCCCATTATCAAACACCCTCCTTGACCTGTTTAATATCATTTTCTCAACTATTCAGACAAGTTAATTTTATCACAAATAATAGTTTTTAAAAAATTTCGTTAAAATAATAACATTCCCCTAATACGAAAAAAGCCGACTGAGATTTTAAAAAAATCTCGCCGGTTTTTTACGTCAATTTATTATAACATACTTTAAGGGAAAAATGTAAATATTTTTGGTTGATGTTTAAAAAGGATTTTTCAGTTGATATTTTCCATCTATAGGGATATT
>CALKWV010000015.1 GCA_938003915.1 uncultured Bacillota bacterium
TTTTCATAGAATAAAATCATGATTTTTTAGGTGACATTTTCACAGGTTATTGACATTCGTTGCATATACCTTTTTCAATCACCATTCTGGGTTAACCCAGACAGTATAGACGCTCTAACAATGATCCCCAACAGTCTATTATCTTCATTTACCACTACAATTGGATACTTTGACTTTGAAGCATTTTCAATAAGATCCTCAATATATGCATCCTCAGTCGTTGTATAATAATCATGTTTTAATATATCTTTTAGAGAAGTCTTTTTATTCTTAACGGCCTCAATACAATCATCAATTGTAACAATTCCTTCTAATTTTCTTTCTTTATTAACCACAAAAACGCTGGAAATATCATTATCCCTCATTTCCTTAATTGCTACCTTAACTCCATCCTTTAACGATACCAGTGCATTAGGCTTTTTCATAATATTCTTTGCCTGGATCACCTTGCTGCGATCTATATCCTGCACAAAATCCTCTATATACTCATTAGACGGGTTATCTAATATATCTTCCGGCGTTCCAATTTGGACAATCTTCCCATCTTTCATGACGGCTACCCTATCCCCTAACTTAAAAGCTTCATTCACATCATGAGTAATAAATATAATAGTCTTCTTAAGTTTAGCTTGCATATCTAAAATTTCCAATTGCATTTCTCTTCTAATAAGAGGATCTAGGGCGCTAAAAGGTTCATCCATTAATAGGATATCTGGATCATTAGCCAAAGCCCGAGCCAATCCTACTCTCTGCTGCATTCCTCCACTTAGCTCGTCAGGTCTTTTATTTTCCCAACCTTTTAATCCCACGCTTTCCAATGCAGCCATAGCTAATTCCTTTCTTTTCTTCTTTTCTATTCCTCTTATTTCTAATCCATACTCAACATTCCCCAGTATAGTTCTGTGGGGAAATAATCCAAAATGTTGAAACACCATGGCCATTTTCCTTTGCCTGAATTCTCTTAGAGCTTTTTTATCATAATTTATAATGTTTTCCCCGTCTACTATTATTTGTCCAGACGTAGGCCTATTTAGAAGATTAAGACACCTAATCAACGTAGACTTGCCGCTTCCAGACAAACCCATTATCACGAAAAATTCTCCCTCCTGTACTGTAAATGAAACATTATTCACCGCTACAGTCTGTCCGGTATGCTTTAAAATCTTATCTTTTGACCATCCTTCTTGTAATTTTCTTAAAGCCACCTTTGGCCTTTGCCCAAATATTTTAACCAAATTCCTTACAACGATTTTATCTCTCATTGCTCCCCCTACTCCTTCCACTATTTATCGCCTCCGTTCTTTTTAGATATGCTCTGAGTAATTCTGTCAATAATTATAGCCAGAAAAACAATGCTGATCCCCGAATTAAAACCCATGGAGATATCCGATCTGTTAATAGCGATAAGCACATTTTCTCCCAAACCCTTGGCTCCAATCATGGATGATATAACTACCATTGACATTGCCAGCATTGTCGTCTGATTGATACCTGCCATAATGGTGGGAAGAGCTTGAGGCAATTCTACTTTAGTTAAAATCTGCCATGCCGATGATCCAAAGGAATGTGCCGCTTCCTTCATCTCCGACGGTACTTCCTTAATAGCAAGGCTAGTCAGCCTAATACAAGGGGGAGTAGAATATATAATAGTAGCAAATACTGCTGGAACAGTGCCAAGCCCAAAGAATATCATAGCGGGAATTAAATATACAAAACTGGGCATGGTCTGCATTGCATCCAACACTGGATTCATAAACGCCTCGATGCGGGAATTATATGAAATGAGTATTCCTATTGGCACTCCTATAATCACAGCAATAATCACAGATGTTAGTACAATAGATAAAGTAAATATCATCTCATTCCATAATCCCAACATCCCAACCAGGAAGATCATTAAAGCATATCCCAGTCCAGATTTCCAACTCTTAACCCGCCAACCTATTAAAAAGACAATCAGTAAAAATAAAAACCATGGAATAAAATTTAAAAAGGTCTGGATATTGGATACTATCCAATTCACCCCAGTCGTCAATGCATTAAAAAACCCTGTAAAGTTATCCGTCAACCAATCTACGAATACTTGAACATAATAACCTAAATCAACGCTAAAGTATTCGGGAAATTTAATAATATCTCCTTTTAATAGTCCTCCATCATCACTTAATGAACTTTTTACATCCCTTGCCACTTCCTCAGGTACCCACTGTGTCCAAAGATCCTCATATTCTATGAAAAACCATTCTGCAGTCTTTTCAATATCACCGTCATGATTTTGCATATAAGCCAGCAGTTCATTAGTCAATTCACTACTGGTAGAATAATTTTTAAGAAAATCCATAACTTCCGGAAATTTCTCTGCTGTCTCACCATTGGCAGCCACAGTCACTTTCACTCCTGGAAACTCACAGGCATATCCATTTTCCCACTTCTCCTGATCATATGGCTCATCTTCGAGCAATGTCATATCATACATCCCCATAACCCACGTAGGCTCCCAATTATATCCCACCCAGGGCTCTCCTTTTTCTATTGCTGATATCATAGATGTATTAAGCGCCGTATCAGAGCCTGGATTAAAATAAGTAAAATATTGATCTAATCCATAAGTCTCCATCTTGGCACGCAAAATCTCGTCAGCAGCCCACGATGGTGGAGAACCATAAATTCTTCCCTTTTCAGGATTATCCGGATCCCTAAATACCTCCCAATATTTAGGTAAGTCTTTTATAGATTTTAAATCTGGGGTTACGGGCTCTATTCCCCTTTCAGGATCCCCTTCGATCATATATGTAGGAATATAAAGTCCTTGAGCATTATCATCAAAATTAACAGACAGTTCTACGATATCCCCGCTCTCAATACCTGAATAATATACTTCCGGGTAATTATCCGTCCATACCTCCATAGATATATCGATATCACCCTGTGCTAACCCTTCTATAACAATGGGAGTCGATCCCATTGTAACATCCGTCTCATAGCCATATCCATTCTCAATGATTACGGAAGCTATTTCATTATGAATTCTATTACTATCCCAACCTGCATCTGAAAGTATAAGCTTTCCTTTTTGTGATCCATCAGAGTTAGTATTGTTATTCGTTGAACATCCAATAGTTAATAGGCTTACTCCAATAAGCATCCAAGCTAAAATTACTTTAGCATTTTTAAACGAAATAATAGTGAACCACTCCTTGATCTTGAATTAAATTGTTCGTAATATTCAGCATAATGCCAAAATTGCAATTTTTACATCAGCAGCCGCGCACAACGACTTTATTATACCGTAGCAAGTAACTCCTGTCAAATCAAGCAGTTCAGTGATAGAAAAAAGTTCACTTTTATTATTAAGAAAGCAAACCTCGTATCCAATTAAAAAAGCTCAAAATTGCATCAAGTATCTTTTGAATCAGCCCTTTGTTTTCCTCTACTTTCTTCCTAACATCGTCCAGACTTCCTGCTATCTTGCCCAGTTGCTCCCTTATATTTTCCACATTCAAATCAAGATTTCGTATCTTCTCCATTAGATTTACAATTTGGTCGATCTGTTCATGGGATAAATTGATATTCAGCTCTCCGGAGATCTCAATTATAATACGTCTGATATCATCAGAATCTTTTACCTGCTCGCTAATCACTCTTTCCTTTATCTCTTTAATAAGCTCAGCTGCCTTATCTTTTCCGATATCCTCTCCCAACTCCCCTGTGGTTACCAACTCTTCACTGGCAATCTTTTTAGCCTCCTCACTTAAATTTTCCCCTTCAGCTTTTTCGAAGGCTTTCATAATGCCGGTCAGAGCCGCAGTTCCCGAAACATCAAAGGGAGCCCCAGCTATAACATGAGCATTTTCCACTCCTGCGGTGACCATGGCATTAGCAAACATCTCTCTAGTAACCCAGGTAATATTGTGGGTCTCTACTATAATGCCTTCCCCTTCTGCTAAGGGCTTTACATAACAAGATGAAATTGCCCTGGTTCCTATCGTTTTATCGCTGACCAGCCCCTCCAGATAATCCCTTTCTTCCTCATTGGTAACTTCTATAATTGTAACTTCCAAATCTTTTTACTGCTTGTTTCATATTCTCATAAACTATTTCCCTATGAACACCCCCAATGTGATTAAAACACTTTACATGAA
>CALKWV010000016.1 GCA_938003915.1 uncultured Bacillota bacterium
GCTTCATCCCGATGGAGATTTTGATAATCGACGACAATGTCTATATAACCTAAAGGAGATAGGTTATCAGGTAGGAGCAGGGTTTATGGTGGGTCTACCAGGGCAGAGTCACTATGATCTAGTAGAAGATCTTTACTTTTTAAAAGAACTAAACCCACATATGATTGGTATTGGCCCTTTTATACCTGCTAGTGGTACTCCACTAGGTAATGAGAAGGCAGGTAGGGTAGAGGATGTATTGGTAATGCTGGCTTTGATTAGACTGATGGTTCCTAAAACCTTGCTGCCAGCCACTACAGCTATGGGATCATTGGATCCTAAGGGTAGGGAAAAGGCATTAAAGGTAGGAGCCAATGTAGTAATGCCCAACCTATCCCCTATAGCTACCAAAAGTAAATATCTACTCTATGACAACAAAATTTGTACGGGTGATGAGTCGGCCCACTGCAGGGTCTGTATAGAAAAGAGAATTAATTCAACTGGTATGGAAGTAGATATGGGAAGAGGAGACAGTCTAATTCATTGAGTTAGACTGTCTCTTTATTTTTGGACAAAAAATTACCTAAATTTTTCTTGACAGTGGGTAATGACCGTGTTATTATATAGAAAACATATATGAATAGTATGCATTAAACATAGAAAGTCATATGGAGTGAAAGTAATGAGGATTTCAACAAAGGGTAAATATGGTCTAAGGGCTATGGTGGATCTGGCAATTCATCATTCGGATAGTCCTATTTCTCTAAATAGTATTGCAGAACGGCAGGACTTATCCTTAGGATATATGGAGCAAGTATTTTCTGTTTTACGCAAAGCAGGTTTGGTTAATAGTATAAAAGGTGCTCAAGGTGGATATATTCTAGCTGACAATCCTGCAAACATTACTGTAGGAGATGTGCTTAGAGCTTTGGAAGGAGATCTAAATGTAGTAGATGAAGCAGAGCAGCAAGAAGCCAATGAAAAGAGCATAGAATACTGTATAAAAACAGTTGTGTGGGATAAAATGAACGAAAGTTTAAATAAGGTAGCAGATTCCATAACCCTTGAGGATCTTGTTACCCAATATCAAAAACTAAGCGATAGCTGGGTGCACATGTATTATATTTAATAGGGTTAAAATAATACTAAGCCCTATAATCAATATTATAAAGGAGTGTAGGTTATGGCAAAGATAGCTAAAAAACTTACAGATTTAATTGGTAATACACCTTTACTGGAGATTTCAAATTTCAGCAAAAGCGAAGGACTAGAGACTTCTTTGATAGCAAAACTAGAATATTTCAACCCTGCCGGTAGCGTAAAGGACAGGATAGGCTACGCCATGATAAAGGATGCCCAGGAAAAAGGTCTAATAAACAAGGATACCGTTATCATTGAACCCACAAGTGGAAATACAGGTATTGCCTTATCTTTTGTGGCAGCATCTTTGGGTTACAGAGTAATTATAGTCATGCCTGAAACCATGAGCAAGGAGCGCAGAAGCCTAATCAAGGCCTATGGTGCGGAGCTAGTATTAACCCCTGGTCCTGAAGGAATGAAGGGTGCTATAAAGAAGGCAGAAGAGTTGGCAAAAGAAAATCCCAACTCCTTTATTCCTCAGCAATTCCAAAACCCTGCAAATCCTCAGATACACAGGGAGACAACTGCTGAGGAGATTTGGCGAGACACCGATGGAAATATCGATGTATTTGTAGGAGGGGTAGGTACCGGAGGTACCATTACAGGAGTAGGTGAAGTACTAAAGCAAAGAAATCCTAATATAAAAATTATAGCAGTAGAGCCTACAGATTCACCTGTTCTATCAGGCGGTAATGCTGGCCCCCATGCAATTCAAGGTATTGGAGCAGGATTTGTTCCTGATGTATTAAATCTTGGCATTGTAGACGAGATTGTACAGGTAAAGAATGAAGAGGCAGTAGCAGCTTCTAGGAAACTAGCCAGCACCGAAGGATTATTGGTAGGTATATCCTCTGGCGCAGCCGCTCACGCTGCAGCTCAGATAGCTAAGAGGCCGGAGTATAAGGATAAGAGAATAGTAGTACTGCTACCTGATACAGGCGAGCGATATCTATCAAATCCCCTATTATTCCCCGAACAAGAGTAAGCCAAGAGTAAAAGAAACCGAGAGTTTTTTAGGACTCTCGGTTTTTTTTGTATTCCTGAAACCGCCTTAGAATATCTGGATTGCTTTCCAGGAAATCATTGAAAATTTCTATATTTTCAAGGGCTTCCATGCTGATATTATGTTCAATCATCTCTGTATCTCTCAAAAGAGTTTCTCTTATACCTATTTTACTGAGAAAACTCTCTATTAACATATGCCGTTTTAAAAGAAACTCACCTATTCTTTCTCCTTCTTCAGTAAGCCTAATAATTCCATATTTTTCATAGTCCACCAATCCTAATTCAGCTAGTTTTTGTACTGTTCTAGTAGCAGAAGGTGCTTGAACATTTAGAAGCTGGGATATCTGATAGATACGTATATAGCCTTCCTTTTTACAATATCTATATATCATTTCTAAATAATCTTCCATACTGGGAGTTAGGCGTGCCTTGTCTTGTCTTAACAGCTGATATCCTCTGAATGTGTGAAATTGTTTGTTATTCTTGCCCATTTTTTCCACCGCCTTGAACACAATTACTGTCCTTTTCATATATTAGCCTTAGGTAACTCTTTTGGCCATAACTAAATCTATGTTAAGTGCCATTTAGAATATGACTATTTAGGAGGATTAATATGTCTGAAAGATATATACCGCTAAATTTATTACCCCTAGGAAGTGCAGCAAGGGTAAAAGAGCTGACTATGGCAGGAAATATTAGACGGCGAATGCTGGATCTTGGTCTAATTAAGGGCACAAAGGTGCAGGCCATAAATAAAAGTCCATCAGGTGATCCTGTTGCTTATTCCTTTCGTGGGGCTGTAATAGCCCTTCGCAGTGAAGAGGCTTCAGGCATTATAGTGGAAAGATTATAAATAAAAAATAGCAGCCTATATTCAAATAGCACTAAATTTTGGAGTATCACAACCAGTTAAATTAAATATTATAGGAGGTAAAAGTATGGGTCTTACATCTCAGTCAACGGGATTGGCAGCTTTAAATGAAATGTTTGAAGTGAAAAAAGAGAGTCCTGATGATATAGTGGTAGCCTTGGCAGGCAATCCTAATACCGGGAAAAGCACAGTTTTTAATAATCTAACAGGTCTAAAACAGCATACTGGTAACTGGCCTGGCAAGACTGTTACTAATGCCCAGGGTAGGTATATCCATAATCATAAAAATTATATATTAGTAGATTTGCCAGGCACTTATTCATTGCTATCAAACTCAGTAGAAGAAGAGGTTGCCAGAGACTTTATATGCTTTGGAAATCCACAAGTAACCGTGGTAGTTACCGATGCAACCAGTCTTCAAAGGAATTTGAACTTGGTACTGCAAATACTGGAAATTACAAAGGATGTAGTGGTTTGTGTAAATTTGATGGATGAAGCCAAAAGAAAGAAGATAAGAATTGATATAGACAAGTTGCAAGAGGAGCTGGGAGTACCTGTTGTTGCTACTAGTGCCAGAAAAGGTGTCGGGTTAACAGATTTAAAGGAAGTGGTAGCAAAAATTGGGGGAAGTAGCAATTTTGAAGAAACAGAAGTAGAAGGTTTTGAAGCAAAAGATTTCAAAATAAAATATGATAAAGCCATCGAAGATGCTATAGATATTATAAAACCATATCTAGATGAATTGGATATAAAATTAAATACTAGATGGCTATCCCTCCGGCTTATAGAAGGAGATAAGGCTTTATTGGAAACTATAAAGAAGCATATAGAAACTCCCCTATTTGATGAGAGGGTTTTAGAGCAAAGAATAGAAAAGGCCAGGGAATTTTTATATTGCCAAGGACTGGATGGGGAAGGCCTGAGGGATAGTATAGTAACTAGTATAATAAAAAAAGCTGACGCTATAGTGGATAGGGTAGTACACCTGCAAAACCAGGACTATAATAAGCTAGATCAAAAGATCGATAATATCCTAACCTCAAAACACTGGGGAATCCCGATTATGATAGCACTCCTGGGAGTTATTTTCTGGATTACAGTGGAAGGAGCCAATTACCCTTCAGAAATGTTGGCTACTGGCCTTTTTT
>CALKWV010000017.1 GCA_938003915.1 uncultured Bacillota bacterium
GCGACACACCGCCTACGAGCTCTTTACGCCCAATAATTCCGGACAACGCTTGCAATATCAGCTTCAGCACTCTGCGGTCAGTTATTCTCTGTTTGACCAGCAAAAGTAGTTTATCATGGTTGATGCTCCCAAAATAATCTCTTATATCGGCATCAATTACCCATAATGCCCCGCCTTTGTCAGCCACTTCGAATATCCTGTCCATTGCCTGTTTAGCACTTCGTTTTGGTCGGAATCCATATGAACAAGGTTGAAAATCCGCTTCAAATACCGGCTCGATTACTATCTTTGCCGCCATCTGCACTATTCTGTCCTTGATTGTTGGTATTCCTAATGCTCTTTTCCTACCATCTGGTTTTGGAATATAGGTTCGTCTGACAGGCTTGCATCGATATTTCTCTGTCCGCAATTCTTCCGCTATCTCACACAGCAACCTATCCTCACCGTATGCTTTCACGTCGTCTATACTGACTTTATCGACACCGCCTGCTCCTTTGTTTCTTTTTACTCGCCTCCATGCGTCCTCTAAGATATCCTTTCGGTATATCTTGTCATACAACGCATAGAACTTTCTCTTTCGGTCAGCCTTGGCTGTAAGGTATAGTCTGTTTTGAAGGTTTCGTACTTTTTCATGGGTGTTAATAGCTTTATTGGCAATCACCGGCACCTACCTCCTTTACAGACTTGAATAAAGTTGTGCCCCTTCCCTATGTGCAGTTTTGTTGTCTGTACAATCCTTGGTACTATGAGCACTTCTGACTGCCTCTTTGCAGGATTGCAACTTCGCTTTCACTTATATGCTTCCTCTTTACAGTTTCCTGTGCAAAGTAGGCTCTCTCCAGTTCCGGCAAATACTTTCCTGACGTGTCGCTACCTCTACACCGCAGGGTTCTTAGGTATTGCATTTAGGGTTCTTCATACCGTCTGCTGTCTTCGCTGTTGATGTCTCAGCTCGACTCCCTGTTGTTCCCTTTCGGGAATGTCAATAACGGTGCGGCAGTATTCACT
Source organism: uncultured Bacillota bacterium (assembly GCA_938003915.1). Classification (GTDB taxonomy): domain Bacteria; phylum Bacillota; class Clostridia; order Caldicoprobacterales; family UBA3941; genus JAAYGY01. The sequence goes on from CALKWV010000017.1 coordinate 1,009, forward strand.
TCATGTTACGACCCGCCAGTTTGTCTGCTCTTTTCAGAACATTCCGTAACGCTTCAACGCACAAATTACTTCATACGCTGGTTACTGACTAAGTGGCTGCCCTACCTTTACCACTACAGGACTTTCACCTGTTAGCATTTGCCAGCTTCGCTGGACGCACACATCAATACCACGCACTCCACATGGGCTGTTTGAGGAAACATATCTACTGGCTGAACTTCTTGCACTTTATAGCCTCTATCTGATATATACATTAAATCTCTAGCCAATGTAGCTGGGTTACAGGATACGTAAACTATTCTATCAGGCTGAGCATATATTAGTGCATCCAAGAGTTTGGGATCACAACCCTTCCTTGGCGGATCTACCACCGCCACATCCATCTTTAGGCCTTTGTCCACCATAGTAGGCAGAATCTCTTCAGCTTGTCCTTCCATAAACTCTGCATTATTAATATTGTTTTGTAATGCATTAATCTTTGCATCCTCTATAGCTTGTGGAACAACCTCAATACCATAAACCTTTTTTGCCTTTCTCGCCAGAAAAAGTGAAATAGTACCAATTCCACAATATGCATCTACAACCTCTTCTTTGCCTGTTAAATTTGCATACTCTACTGCCTTGTTATAAAGCTCTACTGTCATAATCGGATTTACTTGAAAAAAGGATAGAGGAGAAATCTTAAATTTTAAATCTCCTATATAATCCACAATATGATCTTTGCCCCATAGTATAAGGTTGTCCTTGCCCAATACTACATTAGTCTTATCAGGATTGATATTTTGGATAATACTTACAATGCCGGGGATATTTTCTCTCAGCCGTTTAATCAATTTATCCTTATGCGGCAAAGTATGGCCATTGGTAACAATTATGGCCATTACCTCTCCACTTTCAAATCCCACTTTACTTACTATATGCCTAACAATTCCCTTATGGGCTATCTCATCGTAAGGGCGTATATTAAAGTCTTTTATATACTGACGCACAACTTTCACAATCTCATCATTTATACTATGTTGAATCTGGCACATGTCCATATCGATAATATTATGACTCCTAGGGGCATAAAAGCCGATAGCCAGCTTCCCCTTAATGGATCCTACTGGAAATTGCATTTTATTTCGATAACGCCATGGGTTTTTCATCCCAATGGTATCATGGATTAAAATACTGTCTAAGCCCCCAATTCTCTCGATAGCGTCTTTTACTAATTGCTTTTTAAATTTCAGCTGCAAAGGATAGGACATATGTTGCAGCTGACAGCCGCCACATCTTCCAAAATATGGGCACTTAGGTTTAATTCTCTCATTTGAAGGCTTCATAATCTCTAATAGCTTTCCATATCCATAGGATTTACCCACTTTTACTGCCTTAATCCTTACTCTTTCACCAGGCAAAGCACCAGGAATGAACATGGTAAAGCCTTCTATCCTGCCTATACCTTCACCATTCATTCCTAAGTTATCTATTTCTAATTCATATTCTCGATTTTTTATGACCGGTATTTGCTCCAAACTACTTCCTCCCATGAATAGACTTAAGAATTTTATATCATCGTATGTAAAGTTCCTCAAACATTTATTTCTATTCCTAATGATTATAAGGCCAACAAATACAATAGTTTAAATTATATTAACCACAAAAATAAAATAGCTAAGGATTTGCTCCTTGGCTATTTTATTTTTTAATAAATCTATAAAATTATTAGTCCATTTTTAGTTCAATTTTTGTCAGTAACGCATCTTAAAAATAATTCATATAGTTTAGGGTCCACTTTACGAATATTTATTGGCTTTAAGTTATTATCGGTTATAGCATGGACAGTTTTACCTTGGGCCAATAGGCAATTGTCACTTTCACGAATTACATCGTATTCCATGGTAATACGGGCTCCAGAAAATCTAGTCATGTATGTTCTGACAATAACCATATCATCATACTTGGCACCTTGTAAATATTTGCAATGGGTTTCCGTTAAGGGCAGCATTATTCCTCTCTGCTCCATTTCATTATAGCTAATACCCTGTTGCCGCAAGTATTCAGTCCTAGCTACCTCAAACCAAACATAATAGTTTGAATGATGAACAACTCCCATCTGATCTGTTTCCTTATATCGCACCCGTATTTTTGTATCCACTGTCACTGCTTGGTCAACTCCTATACAACCTTGGATTTACCATTGTATACATAACCTTTAACAGGATCAATGGTAACACACATTCCATCATATAACATCTCAGTAACTTCTTTGGCACCAACTATAGTTGGTATTTCTAAAGAAAGGCCTACTATGGCAGCATGAGAGGTTACTCCGCCCTCTTCTGTAATAATAGCTGTTGCCTTCTTTATAAATGGTAATAGGGAATTATCTGTAGATTTGGCAACTATAATATCTCCTTCTCGGAATTTCTCCCTAGCATCCATAACATTGTTTATAACACAAACCTTACCATACGTAGAACGAGTTCCAATACCAGTGCCTTTAGCTAAAATATCCCCTATTACATTTACTTTTATTAGGTTGGTTAATCCGCTTATTCCTACTGGTACCCCTGCTGTTATAACTACCACATCTCCTGGCTTTACTATTCCAGTTTGAGTAGCAATTTCTACTGATTTTTCGATCATCTCATCAGTATTATCCATATCTGGTGAAATGTATGGCCGTACTCCCCACACCAAAGAAAGTTCCCTATAAGTTACGTCACTGGTAGTGGTTGCTATAATATGGGATGCAGGGCGGTATTTAGATACCATTCGAGCAGTATATCCTGTCTTTGTAGCAGTAATAATTGCCCTTGCGCTGAGATCATGGGCAATAGCACATGTAGCATGGCAAATAGAGTTTGTTACTGTTGCCTCTTGGCCCACAATCCGCTTTTCAAAGGCAGCTTTGTAATCGATACTATTCTCTACACGCTCTGCTATTCTAGCCATAGTACGTAGAGCCTCTACTGGATATTTACCAATGGCGGTTTCCCCTGACAGCATTATGGCATCTGTACCATCGTATATAGCGTTGGCAACATCACTAGTCTCTGCACGGGTAGGTCTGGGATTTCTAATCATGGAGTCTAACATCTGCGTTGCAATAATAACCGGTTTGCTTACTTCTAAGCATTTCTTAATAATATTTTTTTGAACAATTGGCACATCCTCTGCAGGAATCTCAACCCCAAGATCTCCTCTGGCAATCATAATGCCATCTGATACCTTAATAATATCATCGATATTTTCCAAACCCTCTTGGTTTTCAATTTTTGCTATTACCTTAATATCATTACCCTTATTTTCTTCTAATACTTCCCTAATGGCTAACACATCGGCAGGCTTTCTTACAAAGGACGCTGCTATATAGTCTACTCCTTGTTCAATACCAAATTTAATATCTTCTATATCTTTAGGTGTAATAGCAGGCAAACTTGTAGAGATTCCAGGAATATTAACACCTTTACTGCTTCCTAAGCTGCCACCATTTATTACTCTGCAATGTAATTCATTTTCAGTAATATCTTCTACTACCAACTCTACTAAGCCATCATCCAATAGAATTGTAGCACCTTTATGAACATCTTTTGTTATTCCCTTAAATAGCACCGATACCCTAGTTTCATCACCTTCAACATCATCTGTTGTTAAAATAAATTTTTGCCCTTCGGTAAGTTGAATTCTTCCTTCCTTAAACTTACCTATACGTATCTCCGGCCCCTTGGTGTCTAAAAGAATGGCTACCGGTAGGTCCAAAGCCTCCCTAATCTCTTTAATTAGGGCAATACGTCTCCCATGCTCCTCATGGTTGCCATGGGAAAAGTTTAAACGAATTACGTTTGCCCCATTCTCTAGCAAACTTCTCAATATCTCGGGATCTTCACTTGCTGGTCCTATAGTACATATAATCTTAGTTTTCCTCATTTTAACCTCCACTTATATTGACAATACCTTTGAAATCTCATATAACTCTTGGTCAAATTCCTTTTGCATTGCCAGACCTTCTTCAATATCGCAGTCGGTTATTTTATTATTTCGTATACATACTAGTCTATTGACAATTCCTTCTTTTAAGAGCTTTACAGCATGATATCCCATTCTGCTTGCTAGTATTCTGTCAGTTACTGTAGGACTTCCGCCTCTTTGGATATGTCCCAATACTGTAGCTCTAGTTTCAATTCCTGTCTTCTCTTCGATTTCTTGGCACAGCTCATTGACATCAAACATACTTTCAGCTAACAGGACAATATGAGATTGTTTACCCCTATCCCTACCTTGAATGAGCCTCTTACATAAATCATTTATATCGAAGGGGACTTCTGGCATTATGATATGCTCTGCTCCTCCTGCCACACCAGCATAAAGAGCTATGTCACCCCTACCCCTACCCATAACCTCAATCACGTTTGCCCTTTGATGAGAGGTTACAGTATCCCTAATTTTATTAATGGCGTCAACAACTGTGTTTGTAGCGGTATCAAAACCAATGGTATAATCAGTACAATTAATATCATTATCTATAGTACATGGAATACCAATAGTAGGTACTCCCATGCGGCTTAAATCTAGTGCACCTCTAAATGTGCCATCCCCACCTAATACTACTATCCCCTCAATTCCAAAAACTTCAATAATATTTTTTGCCTTTTTCATCCCTTCAGGAGTCCTAAACTCATCAGAGCGATCGGTATGCAAGATTGTTCCGCCTCTATGGATTATATCTCCTACTGAGGCAATATTCATCTCGCGTAGATCACCGTATATTAAACCATTGTAACCTCTGCGAATTCCAAAAACTTTCATATCGTTGTAAATGGCTGTTCGAACTACTGCCCGGATAGCAGCATTCATTCCTGGTGCGTCTCCTCCGCTGGTTAATACTCCAATTGTTTTCATCCTTAACAAACCTCCTATAATTGTATATCTAATTTTCGTTTTTTATAAGTATAACATCGGCTTACAAGCATGGTTATCCAGTTGTAATCTCACCATGTTTAGTATATATAATAGCTTTACCCCTCACCTTTATTGCAGAGGTATTCTCTGTAAACTGGGCTATCATAACCTCACCTTTATCAAGTTTTTCTGTATGATGAAACTTTGTATCCTTGCCTCTAGTCAGGCCTATAATACTAACCCCATCCTCCTGAGCCAGTACACAGATATAATCATTATAAATCTGCTCCATCCCTAAATTACCTCCTAAATGGCTATAGGTATATTTTACGCCATATTTCGTCACCATATTATAACATATATACTTGTCAAGATGCTACTATTATATATAAAATTTACACCAGCTTAACGCATTCTTTCCCCAATAATGTGGAAAGTTCTTTTATTAACTCTTCATCTTGCCTAATCCACAATTCTCTATTTGCTAAATTTTGCTTGCCTGACGCTTCTAGATATAAAATAACTGGTATATCTCCTTTATATTTTCTTAAAATCGGGCTTATTTGGCGGTTAATATCGATTCTTTTGTTTTTCCCTATTTTTAGATATAATTTTCTGTTGATAGATGAAGTTAGTGGAATAACCTGGTCACATAAAATTTTAGGCTCTTCGTCTTCTCTCAAGCTAAGCTTTCCTTCAACAATTACCGTACTATCATTTTCTAGCAACCTGGAATACTTTTTATATGTTGCAGGAAACACAATTACTTCAATGGTACCATATAGATCTTCCAGAGTGACAAAGGCCATCATATTATTATTTTTTGTACTCTTTCGTTTATGCTCAACAATGATGCCACCAACTTTTACTTTTGAACCATCCTTTAGGCCATTAGAAGCCATCATAGCTTCCTCTTCTAAGCTGCTTTGTTGAATGTCCAAAGTGCTTGTGAATTTTTCCAATATATTTTTATATTCCATTAGAGGATGCCCACTTATATATACTCCTACAGTTTCCTTTTCCATACTAAGTAAAACCTTTTTGGGAAACTCTTTAATGTCTGGCAAAATCTCAAAATCCATAGGTTGCTCCTGCTGCGTGGGTATCTGATCGAATAAAGAGATCTGTCCAGCTAGATTTTTTCTTCTATCTTGTACTACACTTTCTAAAATCTTTTCATATACTGCCATAAGTTGAGACCTATAGGCTCCCAGAGAATCAAAAGCGCCACATTTAATTAAACTCTCTAATAATCTCTTGTTGATACCATCACCATCAACCTTTTCGCAAAAATCCAACAGGCTAACAAATTTGCCTTTTTGTTCACGGGCTTTGATTATGCTATCTATGGCTGATAATCCTACATTTTTTACAGCAGCCAATCCAAATCGAATTTTATCTCCAACTACAGAAAAATTAGCATAACTTTCATTAACATCAGGGGGTAACACTTCTATACCCTTTTTTCTACAATACTGAATATATCCGGCTACCTTACTGCTATTACCCATAACACTGGTCATTAAAGCTGCCATAAATTCTACAGGGTAATGATATTTTAACCATGCTGTTTGATAAGCAATCAAAGCATATGCAGCAGCATGAGATTTATTGAAAGCATATTTTGCAAACTCCATCATTTCATCAAATATTTTATTAGCTTGTTCTTCACTAATACCTTTTCTTAGGGCACCAGGTATAATAACATTTCCTTCCTCATCTTCAACACCGTAAATAAAGTTATGTCGCTCCTCTTCCATAACCTTTATATCCTTTTTAGCCATGGCCCTTCTAACTAAATCAGATCTGCCCAAAGAATAACCTGCTAAATCTCTTACAATTTGCATAACCTGCTCTTGGTATACCATACATCCATAGGTTACCTCAAGAATATCTTTCAAGCAAGGATCAGTATATTCAATGGACTCTGGGTGATTTTTGTTGTCAATATATCTGGGAATCTGATCCATAGGACCCGGGCGATATAGGGATATTCCTGCAATAATATCTTCAAAATGACTAGGTTTTAACTCTTTTAAAAACTGCCTCATCCCTGCGCTCTCTAGCTGAAATACCCCATCAGTATCCCCTTGGCTGAGCATTTTATAAACCCCCGGTTCATCTAGGGGAATGTTGTCAATGTCAATATCTATGCCCTTATTCTTTTTCACCAGTTCTATGGTATCCCTTATTACCGTTAATGTTCTAAGTCCCAAAAAATCCATCTTTAAGAGACCTAATTGCTCCAAATTTCCCATTGAAAATTGAGTAGTTATTACATTATCATTTTTTTGTAAAGGGACATGCTCAGTTATTGGATCCTTTGATATTACTACGCCGGCAGCATGGGTAGAAGCATGGCGTGGTAGGCCTTCCAGGCTTCGAGAAGTATCAATTAATTTTTTTATTGTAGGATCGGTATTATATAAATCCCGAAGCTCTTCGTTAACTTCTAAAGCTCGATCAATGGTCATTCCTAGCTCCATGGGTATGGCTTTAGCAATCCTATCTACTTCTGCATAGGGAAGATTAAGGGCCCTGCCTACATCTCGTATAACTGCTCTAGCTGCCATTGTACCAAAGGTAATGATTTGAGCTACCCGATTTTCTCCATATTTTTGTACTACATAGTCTATTACCTCTTGCCTGCGCTCAAAGCAAAAGTCAATATCTATATCAGGCATGCTAACTCTCTCAGGATTTAGGAATCTCTCAAATAATAGGTTATATTTTAGGGGATCAATTTGTGTTATATCCAGAACATAGGCTACCAAGCTACCTGCAGCACTTCCTCGACCTGGTCCTACCATAATTCCATTATCCTTAGCGAATTTTATAAAATCCCATACTATTAAGAAGTAGTCTACATAGCCCATTTTTTCAATGGTATCAAGTTCATACTCTAAACGTTCCTTTACCTCATCTGTAATCTCAGGATACTTCTTTTCTACACCTTGCCAACATAGATGTCTTAGATATTCCGAGGAAGTATAGCCTTCAGGAACATCATATTTTGGTAAATGTACTGTATCAAAATCAAATTCTACATTACACTTCTCAGCAATTTTCACAGCATTCTCTATGGCTTCAGGATAAAAAGCAAATAGCTCTCTCATTTCCTCAGGAGATTTGAGGTAAAATTCCTGGGAATCAAATTGCATCCGATCTTCATCTTCTATAGTTTTTCCTGTTTGTATACAAAGCAGCACATCATGGACTTCCGCATCTTCTCGTCTAACATAATGAACATCATTGCTAGCAACTAGAGGTATACCTGTATCTTTACTTAATTCCGCAATCATCTGGTTAAGCCTTATCTGTTCTTCTAAACCATGATTTTGTAGCTCAAGATAAAAATTACCTTTGCCAAATATGCTCTCTAATCTTAAGGCCAATTCTTTTGCAGCTTTTTTCTGTTCTGATAACAGCAACCTTGGAATGTCACCTGCTAGGCAGCCGCTAAGTCCAATTAAACCCTGACTATACTGGGCAAGTATATCATAATCTATTCTTGGTCTATAATAAAATCCTTCTATAAATCCCAAAGAAACAAGTTTTACAAGGTTTTTATATCCAATCTGATCTTTAGCAAGAAGCACCAGATGGGCATAGTTACTATCGGCATGAGACTGTTTATCAGTCATAGAACGTGGAGCAATGTAAACTTCACAACCAATTATAGGCTTTATACCTCTTGCCTTTGCTTCTTTGTAAAAATCCACTACTCCATACATAACTCCATGATCAGTAATGGCCAAGCTATTCATTCCCAATTCTTTACATCTATCTAATAGATCTGTAATTCGACTGGCACCATCTAATAAACTATACTCTGTATGAGTATGAAGATGGACAAAATTTGCCAATTATTTCACCTCTTTATCTATAGCTATCTCAAAACTAATATAAATGATCTATAAATATTCTATCATTTTCTATACAAAGGCACAATTATTCTAAAAAAATTAAAAAGCAACTTAAAAAGTCGCTTTTTTAACAGTGCTTTCCATTTTGTTCTCTATTAGGAATACAGCTAAAATTTGAATCTATTAGTTTAGTTAAAGCTTCTATTGCCTCTTCTTGATCATTTCCCTCCGCTGTAACGGTAATCTCATCGTCTTGTCCAATACTAAGGGATATTATGCCCATAATACTCTTTGCATTAACCTTCTTTGAATTTACTTCTACCCAAATTCTAGAATTAAATTTGCTGGCTACTTGTACAAACAAGGCAGCAGGTCTGGCACTAAGTCCATCTTCATGCATTATTTTAAAATTCTTACTTAGCAACTCCTTCTCCCCCCTTTATTTCTTAAATCTTCCGCTATTTTATCCAACTTCCTAAGTCGATGGTTAACTCCCGATTTGCCAATAGGTGGATTTAGCATCTCCCCCAGTTCTCTCAAACTAGCATCAGGATTGTTTAACCTAAGCTCCGCAATGTCTCTAAGAGAGGGCGGTAAGTTGGATAAACCATAATTATCCTCTATATACCGAATATTTTCTATCTGTCTAACAGCAGCATTTATGGTTTTACTTAAATTAGCAGTTTCACAGTTCACAATTCTATTTATATTGTTGCGCATATCCTTGTATATTCTAATATTCTCCAAATCCAAAAGAGCTGAGTAAGCACCTATAATGTTTAATAGATTTACTATGTGCTCCCCTTCCTTAAGGTAAACTACAAAATTATTCTTTCTTGATATAGTTTTTGCATTTAAATCAAACTCATTGATTAAATTACATAAACTGCGAGCATAAGAGTCGCTGTGGGTTACAATCTCTAAATGATAAATTTTTTCCGGATCGCTAACTGAACCACCTCCTAAGAAAGCCCCCCTAATATATGCTCTTTTGCAACATCTATTTTTAATTAGCATAGTATCTATGCTTCGGTTTAACCCCAAACCGCCTTCTTGTTCCTTTAATATACCTGTATCCTTCAGTACTTTCTTTACTTGCTGTTCATTTGATAAAACCAGGTAATAGCTATTGTTCTTTCTTAATCGTTGATTTTTCCTAACCATTACCTCAGTTTGCACATTATAAAGGTTTTTAAGCAGCAGAAAAATGCGCCTCGCTATGGCTGCATTCTCTGTGCTAACATGTAGACTTACCCTTTTTCTCCCACCAAGATGGATTGTTCCACAGATTTGTATTAATGCAGCCAACTCTGCAAGGTTGCAGCAAGATTTTTGTACAGGAATATGGCATAGTTCATTTTTGGCTTTGGATGAAAAGGACATGTGTTCCACTCCTTCATTAATACTAAAATATCTATATTAGCTTTGTTCAGCCGTCTGTAATATCCCTATGTTCTACGGAAACACGATATCCTTTTTCCTGCAGTATCTCATATAGCGTATCAGCTATGGCTACCGATCTATGCATACCTCCTGTACATCCAATTCCTACTACTAACTGTAATTTTCCTTCTTTTATATAGTTAGGTATTAAGAACTCTAACATATCTACTAGCTTATCCATAAACTTTTTTGTTTCAGGAAACTTAAAAACATAATCCCTGACTTCAGGCTTTTGCCCTGTATGGATTTTAAGCTCATCTACATAAAATGGATTAGGTAGAAACCTAACATCAAAAACCAGATCTGCATCTAAAAGAATACCATGTTTAAATCCAAATGAAATAATAGATATTAAAAGACCTTCATTATTTTGATTATCATGGAACAATTCTACTAAATTTTCTTTTAACTGCTTAGGATAAAGATTGCTAGTGTCAATTATATGATCCGCTATTTCTCTTATCCTCTCTAACCTTTCTCTTTCTTTTTGGATACCTGAGATAATTCTTCCTTCTTTCACCAAAGGATGTGCGCGACGACTTTCTTTATATCTTTTTATTAAAACATTATCCGATGCTTCTAAAAAAAGGATTTCATAGTTGTAGCCTTCATCTTTCATCTCAGACAGGCAGCCTAAAAGATCGTCAAAAAAACCACGTCCACGTATATCTACAACAATAGCAACCCTATCTATTCTACCTTCTGATTGTTCACATAACTTAACAAATTGGAGTATCAGCTTGGGTGGTAAATTATCAACACAGAAAAATCCCATATCCTCCAAATAGCGGATAGCCATAGTTTTACCTGCACCTGACAATCCCGTTACAATTAATAATCTCATAAATGCACCTTCTTCCTAAGTTAGCTTGGCAGTCCTAGCATTGATTATCTTTTCTGGGTTCAAACCTGCCGCTAAAGCTATGTCTATGGCCCTTTTAAAATCTCCAACCCTAGACGGATGATGAGCATCGCTACTTATGACAAATTTAGCTCCTTCTTTTAAAGCTATTTTAACATATTCTACGGTCATAAATCCATGACTGGCGTTAATTTCTAGGGCAACATTTCTTTTCGCAGCATGTTGTGCCAGTAATTTGGTGTCAATATCTATCTTTGCACCAGGATGTGTAATTATTGCTATGGGATACTTTTCAATAGCTCCAATCATAGCTAGGGTGTTCTGCCTTCTTATTTTTTCTTTATCCAAGGGTAATATTCCAGATACAAGGTTGCCAGCATATAATTTTAAAGCATCATTAAAGGATTTGGGCATAGCACCCTTGTGAAACCCCATGAGTATGATATCGAATTTATCCATATACTCATCAGGTATATCAATGGTTCCATCCAGTCCTATGAGATTAGCTTCAACACCCAGCAATATTTCTATATCCGAATACTTTTCATTTAACCTTTGGATTTCTTCTCTCATCTTATCTACATCACTATATTTAATCCCAAATCCTACATGCCTAAAACCATGATCAGTTATAGCTATTTTTTCTAAGCCCCTTTTACGGGCTGCTAAAACATTATCTTCTATAGATCCTTTACCGTGACTATATCTAGTATGAGTATGATAATCTGCTGTTATATGATACATTATTCCTCTCCTACTATTCTTACCTCCGGTACCATCTCTACTCCATACTTATCATATATAATTTCTTGAACCTTTTTTATAAGGTCAATAACATTCTGCGCAGTGGCATTTCCTAAGTTAATGATAAAACCAGCATGAAGCTCTGAAATCTGGGCATCGCCTATTCGAAGCCCTTTTAGCCCACAATCCTGAATTAGCTTGCCTGCGTAGTATCCCACTGGCCTTTTGAAAGTACTTCCTGCACTGGGATAGGCTAGAGGCTGCTTTTCCCTTCTCCTTCTTGCAAGCTCAGCCATTAAGTCCAGGGATTCCTGCTGATCCCCATATTCTAGCTCCATATTTACCTCTGATACTATTAGATCAGTGGTTTGTATTAGGCTGGTTCGGTATCCAAACTTCATATCCTCTTTCTGGATAATATGAATATTTCCAGCGCTATCTATACATCTTACTGATACCACCACATCTTTCATTTCTCCACCATAGGCGCCTGCATTCATGGTTATAGCTCCACCTAAGGTACCAGGAATTCCACTTGCAAACTCCAATCCTTTTAAGCTATTTCGAACTGCAGCCCTTGATAAAGTGGATAAAAGTACTCCTGACTGTGCCCTGATATTAGTTCCCTCTATCTCTATTTCGCTATAATTTTCTGATATTTTTATTACTACTCCTCTTATTCCTTTGTCCCTTACCAATAGGTTGGAACCATTACCCATAATAAAAAAAGGAACTGATGTATCTTTACACACCTTTAAGGCGTGAACAATCTCTTCCTCACTGGCGGGTAAAACCATGATATCAGCTGGTCCGCCAATTTTAAACGATGTATGTTTCTTCATAGGTTCATTTAACAAAATTCGCTCTGATGGTATAAATTCCCTTAATCTTTTATATATATTCTCCATTTTTATTCCACTCCCTGCTAAAGAATAGCTTATACTACTCACCTCTTTTAGTTTATATTAATTCCTGTGTTCCTTCAATAGCTAATATGATATATCTGGATTATCTTCAAATTTTGGTTTTAATATATCTATTATCTCATGTTCATATATTCGCCAAAAATTTTCACTAGGACTATATATAAATTTTGCTAAATTCTGCTCTAGCATTTGCATTTCAGGATCATCATCATATATACTCCCTATATCCTTTATTATGGGAAACATTCCTATTTTATTTAATTCCATTTGTGCTTCATCAGACAACAGAGATTTTAAGAAAGCAATACAATAATCTTTCTTTATTTCATCTTCCTTTTTTATTAATCCATAGGATACAATCTGATCTTGAAACAAGCCATCTTTCCCTTCCATAGGCATGGCATATATCCTTAGCTCAAATCCTTTGCCTTGTGCCTGAGCCTCTCTTGCTCTGTATAAAGTTCTAGTATTACCTAAAAAAACACCAATTCTTTTCTCATCAACAAACAATCTATTTGCATTGCTGCTATCAAGGTCTCCTATATTTTCTGGCAGCAAACCTCGCTCATTAATCCAGCTATATAAATATTTATACCCATTATCCTCTTTTATTTTACCACTTTGATTATAAACCATGCTGACGATGGGTTTTGAATATATGGAATTATAGCTGCCAAATCCATAATATTGGATTTCATCCCTATTTTCCTTTTTTACATGGGATAGTTTTTTAACAATTCTATCTAAGGTTGCAAAATCTATCTCAGTACCATCTATAACTATCTCCTGCTCCTGCAGCATATCATTATTTAAAAATAGGGCATAGGTGCCCATCATTACAGGAACACCTTTCATAGTGTTGCCATTTATCATAGGTCTTTGTGCTAATGGAAGAATTCTATTCAACTCTTCATCCTGAAAATAAGGTCTTAACTCTTCATAAAAGGAAGAAGGCACAAAATCTTCATAGATGGGAATAGAAATAATATCTGGCAATATATCCTTATCTGGATTCCCTGAAAAATACATTTGAGCCCTTTGTGGAGTAAGCCTTCTAACATCGATAAATACTCCTGGATTCTCCCTTTCAAATTTTTCTACTCTTGTATTCAACCAATGGGCATTGGATGTTGTACCAGTTTCAACATATGGTATGTCCCATAAAGTTATTACCCCTGTCCATTTCGGCTCAAGTTCTTCAGTTTTTTTATACCACTGATGAGTATTGTTGGAATTTATAACAAAAATTTTTGTGCCTATTACTAAATATATTATTATAAAAATAAAAAGAAAAAGAGTAAATGGTTTTATGCCTTTCTTCACGATTATTCCTCCTAATAGGCAAAATAAAACCCTTTACTCCATTTATATGGCTCCCCATTTTGGGGTATTACAGCAATTATATGTAGTATATTTTATAATCTTCCTAACATAGCAGCGCCTATAATACCTGCATCGTTACCCAGCTCTGCTCTAGTTATTTTAGCATAAGGAGCATCTTTATAGAATATGTGCTCAGCAACTTTTTTCTTTAGGGCATCCAATAAAAAGTCTCCAGCTTTTGCTACTCCTCCGCCAATAGCAATAATAGCAGGATCAAAGGAATTAATTATGGTAATAATACCCATTGCTAAATAGTAAATATATTTATCAAATATCTCCAGGGCAGTAGCATCTCCTTCTTTGGCAGCATCAATAACTGTTTTAGCGGTTATTTTATCTAGATCTCCTTCTACAGACTTATATATCAAAGAATGTGGATTTCCTTGAGCTGCTTTCTTCCCTTCTCTAATAAGTGCAGTAGCGGATGCATATCTTTCCCAACATCCTTT
>CALKWV010000018.1 GCA_938003915.1 uncultured Bacillota bacterium
GTAGAGGATTTAGCAAAGATCATACCCAATGTTTTGCCTTTAAGGAGGGGATGGGGGATACCCTTTTTATATTCACTTTTGAGTTTTAAGGCTAAGCTAATAATTTGATATATTTCATCTGCAGAATAATCTTTTAGAGATAAAAGATGTTTCTTTTTAAAAGGATTTTGTGGAGTATAGTTATATAAATCCATGATAATACATTGCTCCTTTATCTATACATAATTAGTAGAATACTGATCTAAAGAGAAGATATTTACCGGGCTGTTATCTTCAAGTACTTTTAGCATAGCCTGAGCTGTATCTAGGGAGGTAATACAGGGAATATTATATTCCATAGCCTTTCTCCTTAGGAGAAAACCAAACCGTGTACTTACCTTGCCTAGGGTAGGAGTATTTATAATTCCATGAATTTTATTTCTTTGCAGTAATTCCAAGGCATCTGCTTTCTCGACTCTTTGGGCTGTTAATCCATGACTGCGAAAATACTCCCAGGTATGATTTGTTGCTAAGATATGGTAACCCCTTTGTTGAAGGCTACGTGCTATGGACAGAGCTTTCTCCTTATCCCTATGAGCTAGGGAAAATAATATATTGCCTGATTTGGGCAGCATCATTCCTGAAGCCATCATGGCCTTTTGCATGGCCTTGGCATAGGAGATGTCGGTACCCATTACTTCTCCGGTAGACTTCATTTCAGGGCCTAAAAAGGTATCTACTTCAGCCAGCTTAGAAAAGGAGAAAACAGGTCCTTTGACAGTTACCAAAGTTGATTCGGGAAGCATTCCTGTAGCATATCCCAAAGCCTTTAAGCTTTCACCCATCATTACTCTAGTAGCCAAGCCCACCATAGGTATACCCGTTATCTTGCTAAAGATAGGAACCGTACGGCTGGCTCTGGGATTAACTTCAAGCACGTATAGATTATCCTTCTCATCAATAACAAATTGGATATTGAATAAACCTTTTATATTTAACTCCCGGGCTATCCTAATGGAATAATCCAGGATTTTTTCCTTTATGCCCTGGCTCAAAGTTTGGGGTGGATAGACAGAGAAACTATCTCCTGAATGGACACCCGCTTTTTCTATATGTTCCATAATGCCCGGTATAACTACATCACGGCCATCGCTTATGCCGTCAATTTCTACTTCCTTGCCTACGATATATTTATCTACCAGAACAGGATGCTGACCTGATGCTTGAATTGCTCCTTCCATATAGTTGGCCAGCTCCTGAGGGCTATATATGATTTCCATGGCCCTGCCTCCTAGTACGTATGAAGGACGAACTAGGACAGGGTATCCAATATCCTGGGCTATGCTCATAGCCTCTTCCAAGGAATAAGCGGTATTTCCAGGAGGCAGGGGGATACCTAAACGAGTTAAAACCTGCAGGAACTTATCCCTGTCTTCAGCTCTATCCATATTTTCCACAGAAGTACCTAGAATCTTTATTCCGGATTGGGCTAGAGGAGAAGCCAGATTTATAGCTGTCTGACCCCCAAACTGGACTATTACCCCTAAAGGCTGCTCTCTTCGCAGTATATCCATAACGCATTCATAGGTAAGAGGCTCAAAATATAGGACATCAGCAGTATCAAAATCTGTACTTACAGTCTCAGGATTACTGTTGATTATTATGGCCTCATAGCCCATTTCCCTAAGAGCCTTTACCGAATGAACACTACAGTAATCAAACTCTATCCCCTGGGCAATGCGTATAGGACCAGAACCTAGCACTACCACCTTAGGTCTGGAGGAAGGTGAGATAATATCCTCACTGCAATCATAGCAAGAATAGAAATACGGGGGTGCTGCTGCCTGGGATTTTTCACTCCAAGCGTTGATTCCTTGATAAGAGGGCTTTATACTGTATTTGTGACAAAACTCCTGTATAACTTTTTCCTCGGTCTTCATCAAATGGGCAATATAGCTGTTGCCGAAACCATATTTTTTGCATTTTAGGAGGATTTCCTTAGTTAAGCCCTCCAAGGATAGGGATTTAAGGCTCTCACTAAGATCAGTGATATTTTTAAGCTTTCTTATAAAATACCTGTCAATCTTTGTAATGTTGTGAATTTCATCTATGCTGTATCCCCTTCTTAAGGCTTCTGATACTGCGAATATGCGTTCATCATTAGGATTTTTCAGGGAGCTTTCCAGGGTGCTATCCTCCCAGAGACTAATCTTTTCCATACCAATATGGTAGTTTAGTCCAATATCCAAGGAGTCAATGGCCTTTAGAAGGGATTCCTCAAAGTTGCTGCCAATAGCCATAACTTCTCCCGTAGCTTTCATCTGTGTGCCTAGAGTACGGGAAGCGGAGGTAAATTTATCAAAGGGCCAGCGAGGAACTTTGGTGACAACATAATTTATAGTAGGTTTATAGCAATTTAGCTCCTTTAGATTGAATCCTATAGCGATTTTGCTGGTTACTTTTGCTATAGGAAAGCCTGTGGCTTTTGAGGCCAGGGCGCTGGAACGGCTTACCCTGGGATTAACTTCTATAACTACATAGTCGTTTTTAGTGGGATGTAGGGCAAACTGAATATTACATCCGCCCTTTATATCCAAAGTTCTGATGATTTTTATGGCTGCATTATGGAGCATTTCCTCTTGATAGGAAGATAGGGTCTGGGTTGGAACTACAACTATGCTATCTCCTGTATGGATACCTACAGGGTCTAGATTTTCCATGTTGCATATTACCATACAATTGTCTTCATTATCCCTTATGACCTCGTATTCTATCTCCTTCCAGCCGGCTACACTTTCCTCTAACAATACTTGATGGATTATGCTGTTCTTTAGGCCCTTAGAGACAATTTCCTTAAATTCATCCATATTGTGAGCTATACCCCCGCCAGTTCCCCCTAAGGTAAAAGCAGGGCGTATTATAATGGGGAAGCCTATTTCTTTAGCAAATTCTACAGCCTCTTCATAGCTACTGGCAATTGAGCTTTGGGCTACCTTTTCTCCTATGCTTTCCATGGTTTCTTTAAATAACTGCCTGTCTTCCGCCTTTTTAATGGAGGAAAGGCTGGTGCCCAGGAGTTTAATATTTAGCTCATCTAAAAGCCCCCTATCTGCTAGTTGTATAGCCAGGTTTAATCCTGTCTGCCCGCCTAAAGTGGCCAAAATACCATCGGGTTTTTCTGTATACAGGATTTTTGATACTATATCTAAAGTCAAGGGTTCAATATATACCTTGTCGGCAGTATCCAAATCAGTCATTATGGTGGCTGGATTGCTGTTTATTAGTACTACTTCCACGCCTTCTTCGCGCAAGGCTTTGCAAGCTTGGGTCCCAGAATAATCAAATTCTGCTGCCTGACCTATGACGATAGGTCCTGAACCGATGACTAGTACTTTTTTTATATTTTCTAGTTTAGGCATTGCTACTCTCCTTGACTAAGGAATTTTTCAGATTTTCAACTAGTGCATCAATGTCCTCCTTCTCAATAATGAGGGGAGGCACAAATCTTAAGGTGTTGTTACCGGTGCAATTTATAATAAAGCCTTTATGCAGCATATCTAGGACAACTTTTTTTCCTGAGATTGTATTCTCTAACTCCATACCTAGCATAAGGCCTTTTCCACGGACCTCTCTTATGAAAGGGAATTTTTCCTTAAGCTCCAGAAGTTTACTTGTAAAATACTCACCTACAGCCTTTACATTTTCCAAAAAGCCTTCTTTTAGAACTGTTGACAACACTGCTAAAGCAGCTGAACAGGCTAAAGGATTACCTCCAAAGGTGCTTCCGTGATCCCCTGGCTCCATAGCTGAAGCTACAAAATCCTTGGCTACAACAGCGCCTATAGGAACACCGCCACCCAATCCTTTTGCTAGGGTGAAGATATCCGGCTCTACATCATAATGCTCATAACCAAATAGTTTGCCAGTTCTACCGATACCAGTTTGGACTTCATCGAAGATTAGCAGAATCCCTTTATCATCACAAAGCTTTCTCAAAGCCTTCATATATTGGGCTGTAGCTGGTATAACGCCCCCCTCTCCTTGTATAGGCTCCACCATGACGGCACAAGTCTTGTAGGAGACTGCCTTTTCTACCGCTTCAATATCATTAAAGGGTACATGAACAAAGCCTGTGGGCATAGGTTCAAAGGGCTTTTGATATTTTTCCTGTCCAGTAGCCGCCAGAGTAGCCATGGTCCTGCCATGGAAGGAGTTTAGAGTAGTTATAATTTCGTATTTATAAAGATTCTTAGAATAAAAGTACTTTCTAGCCAGTTTAATAGCACCTTCATTGGCTTCGGCACCGCTATTGCAAAGAAACACCTTATCCCCGCAGCTGTTTTCCACCAATGTCTTTGCCAGCTGAGCCTGGGATTCTATATAAAAGAGGTTGGAACAGTGCAGTAGTTTTTCCACCTGCTTTGCTATTGCCTCTTTCAGAGCAGGGTGATTATAGCCGAGGGTATTTACCGCAATCCCTGCGACAAAATCCATATACTTTTGGCCTTGGTTGTCATAGAGGGTACATCCCTCTCCGTATTCAAAGGCTACAGGCAGCCTGGAACCAAAGGTATTAAAATAGTATTTTTCATCCAGCTCTTTGATTTCCTTATAGTCCATTGTTAGTTTCCTCCTTTACCACCATGGTGCCTATACCCTTATCGGTAAATATTTCAAGGAGTATAGGATGGGGAATGGTGCCATTTAATATATGGGTTCTATTGACTCCTTGCTGGAGGGCTTTGATACAGCCAAGAACCTTGGGAATCATGCCTCCTGATATAATGCCTTTATCCATAAGCTCGTATATTTCGCCTATTGAAATAACTGATAGTAGCGAGTTTGGATCTTTGGGATCTAGATAGATTCCATCTATATCCGTAAGGAAAATAAGCTTTTCGGCTTTTAAGGCCGCAGCTATTTCACCTGCTGCTGTATCGGCGTTTATGTTGTAACTTTGTCCCTCTGAATCAGTTCCAATAGGGGCGATTACGGGTATATATTCGTCCTGAGCCAAAAGTTCAATCATTTTACTGTTGATTTTTTTTATCTCTCCTACATAGCCAAGATCCACATTCTCTATGTTTTTCTTTTTCTCAGCCAGGATTAGGTTGCCATCTTTTCCGCACAGACCAATGGCCTTGCCTCCTAAACAATTGATTTGGGCTACAATGTCCTTGTTTATAGACCCGGCCAGTACCATTTGCACCACATCTATAGCATCCTTGTTAGTAATCCTAAGCCCCTTGTAAAATTCCGATTTAATATTCATGACATCTAAAGTTTCGCTTATCTTAGGCCCACCGCCGTGAACCACTACAGGATTGACTCCTACGTATTTTAATAGGGTTATATCCTGCATAATAGTTTTCGTGATGCCCTCATCCACCATGGCATTGCCGCCATATTTTATAACTATGGTTTTTCCCCTAAGCTTCTGTATATAGGGCAGGGCCTCCACCAAGATATTTGCTTTATAAATCAGCGTATTCATAAAAGCTTTCTCCTTCCAATTATGGTCTATAGATACCAGCCAATCTGAGGCAGCCCTGTGGTTTCCTCTAGCCCAAACATTAAATTCATGTTCTGTATAGCCTGGCCGCCAGCGCCCTTTATAAGATTGTCTATGGCAGATACCAGGATAATTCTATTGGTACGGTTGTCTATGGCAAATCCTATATGACATTGGTTGGATCCATTTACATACTTGACTTCAGGGAACTTGCCTTCTGGATATATGGATACAAAGGGCGCCTCTTTGTAAAATTCCTTGTATAAGGCATATACATCATCAAAGGATAAAGTGTTTAACAAGCTAGCATACATGGTGCTAAGTATACCCCGCTTAATGGGCATAAGATGGGGAGTAAAGGACAGAGTTACATCCTTCCCGGCAAGTAAACTCAGCTCCTGTTCTATCTCCGAAGTATGGCGATGAGTGGCTATCTTATAGGCCTTCATGTTTTCATTAACTTCGCAGAAGTTTAAGTCTACTGTAGCAGCCCGCCCTGCCCCTGTAGCGCCAGATTTAGAGTCTATTATTATAGAGTTAAGGTCTATAAGCTTATTAGCTATAAGTGGAGCAAGGGCAAGGATAGCACTTGTTGGATAGCAGCCTGGATTGCCTACCAACTTGGCCTTTTTAATATCTTCTTTATGAAGTTCAGGCAGACCATAGACTGATTCACCTAAAAGCTCCGGATGGGGATGCTTGTATCCATACCATTTCTCAAAAACTTCAGGAGACATATAGCGAAAATCCCCACTAAGATCTATAATTCGAACCCCTTTTTCATATAGAAGGGGGATAATTTCTGAAGAAGTACCATGAGGCAGGCTGGTAAAGACAATATCGCTGCCCTCTGCTATTTTCTCCACATCCAAACTGCTAAGGACAATATCTTCATAAGCTGCAAAATTAGGATATACATGGGCTAAATTTTTGCCCGCATAACTATGCGATATTAATTTATATATATTTACATTTGGATGGGAAGTTAGAAGTCTGACCAGCTCTATTCCGCCATAACCAGTTGCCCCTATAACACTTACCTTAATCATTTAAATAACTCTCCTTATAATACACAAAATAACTCTTATAATAATTGCTTATAATTATACATACAAATGTATATTAATGCAAGGCAAATTTATAAAATTTTCCTAAAAAATAAAATTACGAAACATCTTTTATATAATTTATATAATTAAAGGAATTGAGAAAATACTATTTAAATCTTCTGGGCTTCTATTGAATCATGAATATAAAATGTATATTATTAATTAAAATGATTATAAGGTGGGATAAAAAGATGTTAGTGGATAAGGATATTTTAGCCTTAGAAAAAGAAATTATTGCTCACAGACGTTGGCTGCACAGTCATCCTGAGATAGGATTTGATGTATATAAAACCAGGGATTATATTTTAGAGCAGCTTAAAAAATTTGGTTTTGATGAGGTTAAGATATTAGCAGGAACTGGGATAAAAGCAGTAATGAGAGGTAATGTAGGTGGCAGAACCTTAGCCTTTAGGGCTGATATGGATGCCTTAGCCATAGAGGAGAAGACCGGCTTAGAGTTTGCATCCAAAAGGAAAGGCTTTATGCATGCCTGCGGTCATGATGGACATATGGCCATTCTATTAGGTTTCGCCCAATGGCTTTCGCAAAATAAGAAAAATATAGATGACAATGTTGTACTAGTCTTTCAGCCAGATGAAGAAAGAGAGGGCGGAGCCCTGCCCATGATAAAGGAAGGGCTACTAGATGATCCCAAAGTAGATGCTATATTTGGTCTTCATATACTGCCTGATATATCCCAAGGCAAGATAGGAGTAAAGGCTGGCCCCCTTATGGCTCAAACCTGCGAGGTAGATATAGAACTGATGGGCAAGAGCGCCCATTGTGCTATACCCCACAAGGGAGTGGACACCATAGTAGCAGCTGCACATTTTATTAACGCCCTTCAATCCATTATTTCACGTACTATAGATTCATCGCAGGAAGCTGTATTTTCTATTGGTAGAATATATGGAGGGGATACTAGAAACATCCTTGCTGAACGGGTGACTCTAGAATGTACTGTAAGAACCTTTAGTGATGAGCTATATCAAATCATTAAAGGCAAAGTTCTTGATCTATTGGAAGGCATGGAAAAATCCCATGGCATAAAGAGCAGCTATAATGAAGGGGTGTACTATCCTCCTGTTATAAACCATGAGGATTGGACTCAGAGGGTGATAAATATCCTTCCTAAAGAGCAATATATTAAGGCAAAGCCTCTAATGATAGCTGAAGATTTTTCTTACTATCAAAGAGAAGTACCGGGAGTCTTTATGTTTTTAGGCAGTTACAATCAAGCCAAAGGGTATATCCATCCCCTGCACAGCAATCGCTTTAATTTTGACGAAGAAATATTGCTGTATGGGGTTCAGTTATATAAAAATATTACAACCAGAATATAGACATGGATTTAGCCTGTATTTATTCTTATTTATGTGCTCTTTCCAATTCTAATAGAAAAGTCTTTATATGCAAACCTCCACCGTATCCTATCAGACTTCCATTAGCACCAATAACTCGGTGACAAGGTATGATTATGGCTATAGGGTTTCTGTTATTAGCAAGGCCTACCGCCCTGTAGGCCTTGTCATGGCCTATGGATATGGCGATATCCTTGTAGCTTCTGGTTTCCCCATAGGGAATTTTTAAAAGGCTTGTCCACACCTTTTTCATAAACTCTGTACCAGAAGGATTAAGGTCAAGTTTAAACTCTTTACGCTGGCCTTTAAAATATTCCTGTAGCTGGCTGTGGGCCTTAGCTAAAGTTGGGGTTTCTTTTATAATATAGCCAAGAGGGATGGAATTTCCCTCAAATAAAAGATGGGTGATTTTATTATCCTTTTCTCCAATTATAATCTTACCTATAGGAGTATTGTAACAATATGCATGGCCCATATTAAAACCTACCTTTACTTGTTTCTAATTGATTCTACCAAATGAAAAGTTATATTACAATTCCAAAAAACTTGTCATTAGGAATAATGATGAGTATAATAATATTATAGAGATAATAATGATTTAGAATGAGATTATGAGGTGCAAGATGAGGAAAGTGTTTTTTAACTAGAAAATTTAATAATTCCTTAAAAATGGCATGGCCATCCTAGGTGGAGTATGCTCTTTTTGGGGAATGATAGTTAAAAACACTTTCAAGCGCATTTTATATTTAATTATTTTTTAAAATGCTAATAATGTAATAATACCTATAATTATTTAGCTTTAACGTTTAATAGTTATATAGTAAGCATATTAGCTGCAGCATAACGCTTGATGTGTTTGCTGCAGTTTTTATTTTTCTATCATTCCCCTGAGCAAAACAGTTGATTAGGGGAGTGATGTTATGAATTTAAGCTTTTCAGGCCTTTCTAAAGGTTATGAGGGAAAAATTATATTGGAAAATATTAAGGGTCAAATAACTGATGGAGATAAAATTGGATTAATTGGTGCCAATGGTGTGGGAAAGACAACTTTAGTTAAGATTTTGACAGGTGGGGAAGAAAGAGATGCTGGAGAAATAAGCTATTCTCCTACCTATATTAAAACTCTATACTTGCCTCAAAATCCGAAGTTTGATAAAGGCCTTTCTGTCTATGAGGATATAGTAAAATTTCTCTTTCAATGGGCTAGAAATAATAATTCTAACCATGTGGATGACATTGATGTCTTGGCAAAAACAGCCCTTAATAGGGTAGGTTTAGGAGAAGAGATGTGGAGCCGGCAAGCAATAAATCTTAGTGGTGGTGAAAAAACCAAGCTGGTTCTTTCAAGAATGTTTGTATGCGATTTTGATTTCCTGGTCCTAGATGAACCTACAAACCATCTGGATATGGAAAGCTATGAATGGCTAGAGGACTTTATCAAAAGCCTTGATAAGCCTATGCTAATAGTATCCCATGACCGTTTCTTTCTGGATAATGTAGTAAATACAATATGGGAATTAACTCCTAGTGAATTAAAGGTTTATCAGGGTAACTATACCAATTATAAGCTTCAAAAAGAAATTGAGACAAAAAATATTACCAAAGAGTATCACAAGCAACAAACCAAAATTCAGCAGTTAAAAGCTGTGATAAGTGATAGGGAAAACTGGTATCATAAGGCTCATAAATCAGCAGGGCAAAATGATTATCTAAGAGCAAGGGCAAAGAAACATGCTAGTACTTTGAAAGCAAAAAAGACTCAATTAGAACGTCTGGAGAAGGAAAAAATAGAGAAACCCAGGAAGGAGATATCACCTGCTTTTGATGTTATTAACAAGAATATTATGGGCAGAAAGTTTCCTAGGTTTCTTATTCAGGGAAAGAATATCAGCAAAAGCTTTGGTGAAAATCAAGTTCTTAAGGATATATCCTTCAATGTAGAGCGAGGGGATAGGATTGCAGTTATTGGGGCCAATGGATCTGGAAAGACTACCCTCCTAAAGACTATATGCGGTATTTATGATGATTATAGTGGAAGTCTTAAGATAAATCCATCGGTTAATATAGGCTATTTCTCTCAGGAACTTGAAAATCTGGATTACGAGGCCACTATATTGGATGATGTATTAAAAGAAGGTGCCACCCTTCAAGAGACTAGGCTGCTACTTGCCTGCCTGCTCTTTAGAGGCAATGCTGTCTTTAAAAAGATTGGTAATTTGAGCATGGGGGAAAAGGGAAGGGTAGCCTTTGCCAAGCTTATATTATCTGGTGCTAATCTATTGGTACTAGATGAGCCTACCAACTATATGGACATCCAATCCAAGGAAAAAGTTGAAGAGGCTTTGGAAGAGTTTCAGGGCAGTATTATATTTGTCTCCCATGACAGATATTTTATAAACCGGTTAGCTAACAGAATATTTCTAATAGATAACAAAAAACTTCGCGTATTTGAAGGGAACTATGAATACTACCTGTCTAAGTCTAGGAAGGAGAAGATAGAACAGGAAAAAGAAAAACAGCACAGGGATATTGCAGAAAGCATTATGAAAATGGAACTTGAATTAGCATATTTAGGAGGAAAACTTGATCAGACCATAGATGAAGAGGAGAAGGAGGAACTAAATAGACGGTATCTGGAAGTAGCCAGGAAATTAAATCAGAAAAGAAGACAGATGTAACCAAAAGCTGTTGCAAAACTAGTTAATCTAGTCTGGCAACAGCTTTTTTCGTTTTTTCTCATATGATGAATTCATAATCTAATTTATTTTAATATGCTAAAAGGGCTCAAAGTTAAATGATTATATCACGCTAATAATCACCGTGCTACTATCGTCCTGTACTTCTACTAATCCGGTAGACTTACATATTCGCAAGCAGTTAACAAGTTTTCTAATATCCCTGTAATCAATATATTTAACTATATCATTTACCTTTCTTAAATCCTCGTTGTTTGCAAATCTGACTGCAACTTTTATCCCTAATTTGCCCAGTAGAAAAACTAGATTGATAAGAAACAAGGGTATATGTTTACTCTATAAAAATTTCCACTTTATCGCCATCATCTTCTATATCTACCAGCTTTCCTCTTGCTCCTTCTCTAATTGCCTGCATCACTTCATCAAAATCTATTTCTTTTAATGCTTCTACCTCTGGTGCAAATTTTGGTCCGATATCAGCTCCCAATTTAAGTCCTACTTTTACCAGTGATAAAGGGATGCTAACATTGACTTTGTTTTGCCCCTCTTCCATTACACGGATTTTTAGAAACTGAGGTGAAGAGCTGGATGCTGGTAAGTCTTGCGTAAATACCCCATCTTGATTAGTGCCCAGAGCTTCAATAAGCTTTTCCCCTTCTTCTGCTGTAATATGGCCTTCTTCAATCATTTTTAAGATTTTTCTAATTTCATCTTTCACTATTAACACCCTTTCTATAATAATATAATTATTTTATTCTTTGTCCTTTAACATCTTTAGAGCCTCTTCATAGGTAATTTCGCCTTTGCTCAACGAGTCAATAATTTCCTTTTTGTTAACCTGGGGAGTCTCATTGGGCCAGTCATATCCTAAGGCCCGGACGATATCATTTAGCCTTGATCTTACAGTGGGATAGGATATATTCAGTTCCTTTTCAACTTCTTTGATATTTCCTCTACACTTGAGAAAAATCTCGATGAAATATTTTTGCTCTGCAGTTAAGTAGCTGAATTTATCAAAATAAAAATTACCTTGATACTTTGTATTACATCTTCTACAATGAAGACAAGTTATTTCAAGTTTTTCTCCGCAAACCGAGCATTTGTTTATTACAGGATAGGACATTATAATTCATTTCCTCCTTCGTAAGTTTTCCTAAAATGTTTATCTAAAACCATTATAACCTGGATATAAAATATGTCAATACTAAAATTAAACAAATTAATATTAAATCCAAAAATAATTAAAAATATTAATCATAGAATTAATGAATATAAAATAAGACATGCAGCGTATATAATCTGGTGAAAGCAGTAATAATTGGGGAGCTTATAGAAAAAGATATACTCAGATATAATAAATTTTGTTATTATCCCTAAAATTTAGTGTATAATAGAAGTGATCATAGGGTTAAGGCTTAAGTAAATAATAGGAGGTTTTATGTCATGAATAATTTTACTTTCTACAGTCCTACATATTTTGTTTTTGGCAGAAATACTGAAAATCAAGCGGGACATTATGTATCCCGTTTTGGAGGCAGCAAGGTTCTAATTCACTATGGTGGTGGTTCTGTAAAGCGAACAGGCTTATTGGATAGAGTCAAAGCTTCATTGGACAAGGAAAATATACCCTATGTGGAGTTAGGCGGAGTAAGGCCTAATCCTAGAAGCGGATTGGTTTATGAAGGTATTGATCTTTGCCGTAAAGAAGGGGTAGATTTTATTCTTGCTGTAGGTGGCGGCAGTGTCATCGATTCAGCAAAGGCTATTGCTGCGGGGGTAAAGTATGATGGAGACTTCTGGGACTTTTTCGAAAAAGGCTTGCCCATTACTGATGCTTTGCCTGTAGGAACTATACTAACCATTGCTGCGGCAGGCAGTGAAGGTTCCCCTGATGCTGTTATAACCCATGAAAATGGTATGCTTAAGAGAGGGGCCTCTGGTGAAGCCATTCGTCCTATTTTTTCAATCCTAAATCCTGAACTAACCTTTACCTTGCCACCTGAGCAGACTGCTTATGGAGTAGCTGATATCATGGCCCATGTTTTTGAAAGATATTTTACCAATACCAAGGGTGTAGAGGTTACAGATAGACTTTGTGAAGCTATTTTGTTGACTATGATAAAGGAAGCACCCAAGGTTATGGTCGACCCTGAGGATTATGAAGCTAGGGCCAACATTATGTGGGCAGGAATGGTAGCCCATAACAATCTGTGCGGAGTTGGCAGAGAGCAGGATTGGAGCAGTCATGCTATAGAACATGAATTATCTGCCCTTTATGATGTAGCTCATGGCGCTGGACTTGCTGTAATATTCCCGGCATGGATGAAATATGTTATGAAGCATGATGTCAATAGATTTGCCCAAATTGCAGTTCGGGTGTGGGGCTGTCATATGGACTTTGCCAATCCGGAAAATACAGCTATGGAGGGCATAAGGAGATTGGAGGAATTTTGGAAATCTCTTGGTCTGCCCCTTACCTTTAAAGAGTTGGGTGCTAAGGAAGAGGATATCCCCTATATGGTTAAGAATATTGGTCTAAAAGAGGGAGAGCACTTAGGTAGCTTTGTTCCACTTTACAATGAAGATATAGAAAAAATCTATAGGCTGGCTTTATAAGATAATTTAGACCATGTATAAAAATAGGCTTGTAAGAAAAGCTTTTACTGTAGATCAAAATAATTCTAATGGTTAGAAAGGGGAATTATCATGAGTGTACCAACTCCTCATAATCAAGCAAAGGTAGGTGAAATTGCATCTACCGTCATAATGTCTGGAGATCCCCTTAGAGCAAAATTTATTGCAGAAAATTATCTGGAAGATGCAAAATGCTTTAATGAAGTCCGGGGCATGTTAGGCTATACAGGATATTATAAAGGGAAAAAAGTATCCGCCATGGGGCATGGCATGGGAATGCCTTCTATAGGGATATATACCTATGAACTATATAATTTTTATGGAGTAGAAAATATTATTAGAGTAGGCTCGGCAGGCGGGCTTAGAAATGATGTAAAGCTTCGGGATATAGTAATAGCCATGGGTGCCTGTACCAATTCAAATTATGCTCAGCAGTTTGGTTTGCCTGGTACATTTGCTCCAATAGCAAGCTATTCATTATTGGAGAAAGCAGTACAGAAGGCCAGGGAAATGAATTTAGAGATAAAGGTGGGCAATATACTTACATCAGATGTTTTTTATGAGGATATTCCTACTCAAAAGGAATGGGTAAAGATGGGCGTGTTGGCAGTTGAAATGGAAGCTGCAGCTTTATATATGAATGCTGCAAGGGCTGGAAAAAATGCTCTATGCATTTGTACTATATCGGATCTACCCTTTACAGGAGAGGCGTGTACCAGTGAGGAAAGGCAGACTACCTTTACTCAAATGATTGAATTAGCCCTTGAGATAGTTTAGTTTATATACTTGATATAGCAGGTTGATAGGAATTATCTGCCTGCTATTCTAATATATATTGATTCAAATAGGCTTATTTATGATATAATATATAATATAAATTATAATATACATTGTGAATGTATTTATAAAAAAAGGAAGAGGAGGAAGCATAGTGACTGATTTAAAAAGGTATGAATTTTGGTTTGTTACAGGAAGCCAGCATCTTTATGGGGAGGAAGCTCTCGTAGAGGTTAGGAAACATTCAGAGATAATTGCTGAGGCTTTAGACAAGTCAGAAAATATTTGTGGCAGGGTATTGTATAAGGGTATTGTAACTACTCCTTCTGAAATTACAAAAGTAATGGAAGAGGCCAACTTTGATAAAAACTGCGCTGGAGTTATTACCTGGATGCATACTTTCTCACCTTCAAAGATGTGGATTGCTGGTTTATCCATCTTAAATAAGCCCCTCCTACATTTAAACACTCAGTTTAATAGAGATATTCCCTGGGACGAAATTGACATGGACTTTATGAATTTGAATCAGTCTGCTCATGGGGATAGGGAACATGGCTTTATTGGGGCAAGACTCAGAATTCCAAGAAAAATTGTTGTAGGCCATTGGGAAGACAAAGATGTCCATGAAAAGATTGGCAGCTGGATGCGTTCAGCCATAGGACTTAGCGAATCCCGTTCTTTAAAGGTTGCCCGTTTTGGAGATAACATGAGAGAGGTTGCTGTAACAGAAGGCGATAAAGTAGAAGCTCAAATTAAATTTGGTTGGTCAGTTAACTATCATCCTGTAGGTGACCTAGTTCAATACATAAATGCTGTGACTGACGCTGAGATTGCAGAGCTGATGGACGAATATCAAGAGCTATACAATATAAATACTGACAATATAGATTCTGTAAAATATCAAGCTAGACTTGAGCTGGGAATGACCAAGTTTTTAGAAGAAGGCGAATTTGGAGCATTTACAAATACATTCGAAGACTTACACGGATTAAGACAATTGCCTGGCCTAGCAACCCAAAGATTGTTAGCTAAGGGATATGGTTTTGGTGCTGAGGGTGACTGGAAAACTTCAGCTTTAACTAGAATTATGAAAGTGATGGCAACTGGCTTACCTGGCGGAACTGCCTTTATGGAAGACTATACTTATCATTTGGAAAAGGGCAATGAGCTAGTTTTAGGAGCGCATATGTTGGAGGTATGCCCCAGCATTGCGGCAGGCAAGCCATCTATAGAGGTTCACCATCTGGGTATAGGTGATAGAGAGGCGCCAGCACGAATGGTCTTTGATGGTCAGGAAGGGGATGCAATCCTTGTATCATTAATAGACATGGGAGGACGCATGCGTTTCATTGTAAATGATGCAAAGGCTGTAACTCCTCTTAAGGATATGCCTAAACTCCCTGTAGCCAGAGTTATGTGGAAGCCCATGCCTGATCTAAAAACTTCTGCAGAAGCTTGGATTTTGGCTGGAGGAGCCCATCATACCGTAATGAGCTATGCTTTAAAGGCTGAGCATATAAGGGATTTTGCAGAGATGGTAGGAGTAGAATTTATCCATATTAATAAGGATACTGACATCATCGAACTTAAGAAAGAACTAATGTGGAATGATCTGGTATGGAAATTCAATAAATAGAAACTAAAAGTAAGATCCTCCTATAAATATGGTCATATTCTACATAACATGTTATAATATTCAACATTGTGCAAAATATAACCATATTATAGGAGGATTTTTCATGCAAAGAAAAGCAAAAAGTATCATATTAATTATTTCTGCACTATTTATTGTTTTTTTATTTGGTTGCTCATCTAACACATATGAAAAGCAAATTATAGGTAAGTGGGTTGTTGAAGACCTGGAGTTTAAGGATGATAACAGTGATATGTTGTCCTATTTACAAAGCATGTTGTATAACATGGTATTTAAACCTGGTAGTGAGATAGAATTTATAAACAAAGAAAAAGTTAGTATTTTAGGTAACAGTAGCAATTATAAATGGATTGAAAAAGGTAGGTTGCAAATCGGAGATGATGGCGAAGGTGATGATGCACCTATAATATTTGATGTTATCTTAGAAAAAGGTTCTATGACTTGGGAAAATCAAATACTTAAAGTTTATTTAAAGAGTAAGTAATTTTCAATCCTCCCCCCAAACCTATTTTTAATAATTAAATTAAAAGTTTAGAAAAACACAAAAATGGAAATAATATCGTATAGATAAGATATATAAAATATTAGTAGGTAAACCTTTTGGTTAAAAATTGGTTGGGGAGGGAGATTGCAGTGATAGAAGACCCTAGGGACCAAGAGGAGTTTTTGGAGATACTCAACGAAGCAAAAGACGAATGGATGCAGGCACAAAATTACTTCGAAAACGTAAGCGAGCCAGACTTAGTGGATTATGCTATATACAGGTTAGAAGCGGCAAAGAGAAGGTATATGTATCTGATCAAACAAGCTCGAATATCTGGCATTCGAAATGAACAGATATTTAAGGAAGAAATCATCAATTAACATAAAGGATGTCATAAAAGGGAATACCAGTCCATATATATTTAATGAATCTATTGTGAAATGAGGATATGATATATATGGGCTTGGATATTCCCTTTGGTGTTATTATAGGTTATGCTATAGGATTAATTCTTCTATATATAGTTGGCTGGTTTCTTCTAGTTCCATTAAAGAAAATATTAAAGTTTATATATAACGGCTTGTTAGGAGGCATAATCCTATGGCTTTTAAATTTGGTGGGAGGATTGATCCACGTTAGAGTGGCCATCAATCCTGTTACAGCACTAATAGTGGGTTTTTTAGGAATTCCAGGAGTAATATTAATACTTTTACTTCAATTCATTTTGGGATAATTAATTTCCTCTGTTAGACATTATTATTTTAATCTCGTCTGGGTTTATTCCCACCATTGCCTCTCCTAGGTCCTCGGATAATTTGGCTATAAGGTCAAAATCTTGATAGTTGGCTACAGCTTCTACTATAGCTTTGGCCCTCTTGACAGGATCCCCGGACTTAAATATACCAGATCCTACGAACACACCCTCAGCACCTAGGTGAACCATTAATGCAGCATCGGCAGGAGTTGCTACACCACCGGCAGAAAAGTTAGGTACGGGCAAGGCACCGTGTTCATGGACATAGAGGACAAGTTCATAGGATACTTGAAATTCTTTTGCATAAAAGTGAAGTTCATCTTTGCGAATGCCTCTAAGTTTTGCAATTTCTTGATTAATGGTCCTCATATGGTGTACAGCTTGGATGATATCGCCAGTTCCAGCCTCACCTTTTGTTCGAATCATGGCAGCGCCTTCTTCAATTCTTCTAAGAGCCTCTCCAAGGTTTTTCGCTCCACATACAAAAGGAGTTTTAAAGGTCTTTTTGTCTATGTGGAATCTATCATCTGCAGGAGTTAGAACTTCACTTTCATCGATGAAATCCACACCAATTGCTTCCAATATTCTAGCCTCTACAAAATGACCTATACGAACCTTTGCCATAACTGGAATTGAGACAGCTTCTTGGATTTCCTTGATCATTTTAGGGTCGCTCATTCTAGCTACGCCGCCAGCAGCCCGAATATCTGCCGGAATTCGCTCTAAAGCCATAACAGCCCGGGCACCTGCGTCTTCGGCAATTTTAGCTTGCTCAGGGTTGGTTACATCCATTATTACTCCACCCTTTAATTGGTCCAGTATAGCTTTGTGCCGTTCATAGTATTTATTCATTCTATCATCTCCCATAAAATTTTCATTAATTATTTTCAATGATTATTTCATTATAATAGTATACCACAAAATTTCATCGTCAAAATAACAAGGATATAAATAATCTTATAACAGATGGAATTACATATTAGCATAATTCACTATACTAAATCAATAAATTGATACAAAATTTTTTGAGTTTTCATTATCAATAGTTTATTTGGCTCATAGAGTAATTATTATTGGACTAGAGCAATAAGTTAATTATCTAAAGAATATCCATAAGAATGCTCATATTCACAAGTGGGAAAGATAAATTCAAAAAGGAGATTTAAAATTAATGAAATCAGCTAAACAAAGACGTATGGAGAGACTAAATAGGGAATACACCCTATATTTTAAAGATATATACAAAAATCAAAATAAGGTGCTAGTGTATGGGGAAGGAAATCTTGATGCAAAAATAGTGCTAGTAGGAGAAGCACCGGGAAGGCAGGAAACCGTACAGGGTCGTCCCTTTGTTGGACAAGCGGGCAAAATTTTAGATGAGTTTTTGGCGTTTCTAGATCTAAAAAGGGATGAATTATATATTACAAGCGTAGTCAAGTTTAGACCTTTTAAAGTTAATCCTGAGACTGGCCGTATTTCCAACCGCCCCCCAAACAAGGAGGAGATTGGACTAAGTAAAAGTTGGCTATTTAAGGAGTTGTACATAGTAGAGCCTTCTATGGTGGTGAGTCTAGGCAATATAGCTCTTCAAACCTTAGCTAATGATACTAAGCTAACTATAAGGAAAGTTCATGGTGTTCCTATGGATGTGGTGATAGGAGATAAAAAAATGCCCATGATGTTGTTTCCTTTATATCATCCTGCTAGTATAATATATAGGAAGGAACTTAAGGAAATCTATTTAGAAGATCTCAATAGGCTTAAAAACTATTTGCCTTCCTCTTGAATTTTCTAATAGATTGATGCTACAATATAGAGCATATGAAGCAAAAGGATGTGTTGTGACCATGAATCAAGAGAAGAAGATTATATTCAGCGGTATTCAACCTTCGGGGAATTTGACTTTGGGCAATTATCTTGGAGCTATAATAAACTGGCTTCCCCTACAGGATGAATACAATTGTATATATAGTATAGTTGATCTTCATGCTTTAACAGTGAGGCAGGTCCCGGCTGAATTAAGAAAAAGGACAAGGTCTTTGCTTGCACTTTATATAGCTTGTGGACTAGATCCGGAGAAATGCATTTTGTTTGTACAGTCTCACAATAGTGCCCATGCAGAATTGGCATGGATCTTGAATTGTTTTACTTATATGGGCGAGCTTAATAGGATGACACAGTTTAAAGAAAAAGCTAGAAGGCATTCGGATAATGTCAATGCAGGGCTTTTTACATATCCTGTATTGATGGCTGCAGATATTCTTCTCTATCAAACAGACTTGGTTCCTGTAGGTGATGACCAGAGGCAGCATTTGGAGATAACCCGAGATATTGCTCAAAGGTTTAACAACATCTATGGCGATGTATTTAAAATACCTGAAGCTTATATACCTAAAGTAGGAGCTAGGATTATGAGCCTTCAGCAACCGGAAAAGAAGATGTCAAAATCCGATGAAAATCCTAATTCCTATATTGACCTTTTAGATCCTCCTGATGTAATTGTTAGAAAGTTCAAGAGAGCGGTTACGGATTCAGAAATGCTTGTGAGATACGATTTGAATAAAAAACCTGGTATTAGCAATCTAATGAGCATATATTCTAGTATTACAGGTAAGTCCTTTGAAGATATAGAAAAAGAGTTTGAAGGTAAGGGTTACGGAGATTTTAAATTAGCCGTTGCTGAAGTGGTAGTGGATACTTTAAGGCCTATTCAAGAGAAGCATAAGGAACTAATGGCAAATAAGGATTACTTAGACCAAATTATGAAAGAAGGAGCGCAAAGGGCAGAGAGGCTCTCATACAAAACCCTTAGAAAGGTATACAAAAAGGTAGGCCTAGTTCCAAAAGTGTTTTAGAAATTGTTAAAACCGAGGGGGGTTGGGCCTCTCGGTTTTTTACTTATGTAGCTTTTATGGAGAAAACTATGGAAAAGGATTTATTAAAAGCGCAGCTAATTGAATATGGTAAAAAGTTAGGTTTTGGACTTATTAGAGTTACAGGCTCTGAACCATTAAAACTGTGGAATTGCCAGATAAAAATTAGAAAGGAACAGGATCCGGATTCAGCCTATCTTTGGAATAATATGAAGTATGATCCCAAGGAAATTATGCCTGAAGCTAGGTCCATAGTAGTAGCTCTATGGCCACATACTCCCTATAAAGCTAATTTTCCTAAGGGTATAGGCAGATATTCGGCATATTATAAGGAGTACCCAAAAGGTAGGCAAGCTGCCTACAAGTTGGGAGATTTTTTGAAGCAAGCTGGTTATAAGATGGTAGTCCAGCCTAATTTACCAGCTAAAGAGATTGCTCATAGGGCGGGGATAGGGTATTTCGGTAAAAACGCCCTTATCCATACACAGGAATATGGATCCTGGCTAAGCCTTCACTATATTTTAACAGATGCACCTTTAACTCCCGATGCTAGCATGGATGGCATTTCCGATTGTGGGGATTGCCATCTGTGTATGAGAGCCTGCCCTACGGGAGCTATAGAGAAGGAAGGTCAGGTTATACCTAGTAAATGTATTCGTCATCATACGTTATCTTCAGATTTTGTACCCGTAGATATAAGGGAAAAGATGGGCAATAGAATGCTTGGCTGCGATATATGTCAGATGGTATGTCCTTTCAATAGAAAAGGTATGCTAGAAGCTCAGCTACCCTCTCCTGAAGAAATGGAACTTTTTAAAATAAAAGATATATTAAAGGAATGGTCTACAGGTTTAAAAAATAGAATGAACAATATGGGAGAGCTTATAGGAAAAAATTATGCTAGAGCACAGAAAGTATTGTCTACGGCAGTAATTTTAGCAGGCAATAGCAAGGATGAATCATATATGCCTTATTTGATTCCTCTGTTGAAGCATCCTCATCCTCCTATTAGAGGGCATAGTGCCTGGGCTATAGGTGAAATTAAAGCTGATGGCTTTAGGGAGATTTTAGAGAAAGCCTTGATATACGAGAAAGATCAACGAGTAAGGGAAGAAATTTGTAGAGCTATAGATTATTAAATTACCAATTTGCAAAGAATATAGTATAGCTTGTTGTATTTATTATCTTGACAACATGATATAACAGGTTTATATGATGTTTAGTTAAAAGAAAGGAGTGAAGGGGCTGTGGATTTTTTTGATGATTTAGGTAAGAAAATCGGAGAAACTGTAAAAAGAGTTGGAGACAAATCCCAGCAGATAGTGGATATAGGTAAATACAATATTGAAATTGGTAAGGAAGAGGCTGAAATAAAAAAGATTTATGCCAAGATTGGAGAGACGGTATATAGAGCTCACCGTGGGGAAGAAACTGCCGAAGACATCGATAGCTTATGTCAAGAAGTAACTGAGCGTTTCCAGAGAATTAAAGAATTACAAGAGAGAATTAAGGAACTTAAATTCCAGGCTTAAAAAAGCATATTTTTACTAGTCATGGTAATTTTTTATTTTTTATGTTTTAGAAGAGAAAAAATGGGTAGAAAATATATGATAGTAAATATTACATAATAAAACCAAATGAAAGCGGAAGGAGAAATTGGAATGCAAAAGTATGAGTGTACAGTATGTGGGTATATCTATGATCCTGAATTAGGAGATCCTGATGGAGGTATCGCTCCAGGAACAGCTTTTGAGGACTTACCAGATGATTGGCTATGTCCTGAATGCGGTGTAGAAAAGGATATGTTTGAACCTGTTGACTAAGCTCCAAAATATTTTATGGAAATGGCCGGCTATTTGCCGGCTATTTCTCCTTATCATCATATATCATAAATACGATTGTTGTTGATTATATATTTATTAAGATATATAATTAGCTAGACAGAGTTTTAATCCAATATTATAGACGTTCAAAATTTATATAAGATACTATTAGGATAGGACGTATAAAAGACGTCTATCATATAGGAGGTAAGGAGCCAGTGAGGTTTTTCTTTAATGATTTAGAGGCTATAAAAATTGCTATGGACATAGAGAAAAGGGGAGAAAAGTTCTATACTGCTGCTGCCAACAAACTGGATGATGAATTTATAAAAAAGGTGTTCATAGATTTGGCACAGCAGGAAAAGGAACACAAAGAAACCTTCCGAGAGTTATACAAGGATGCTGCAAGTGACAAAGAAAAGTTTGACGATACCTATCTATTTGACCCAGAGATATCAAGTTATTTATCAGCAATGGTTGAGACTGTTGTTTTTCCTAGCGATGAGAGATTGGATGAAGTTTTGGAAGATATTAATAATGCCGAAGATGCCTTATTGATAGGTATCCAAGCTGAAAAGGATACAATACTATTTTATACGGAGATGATCATATATTCCAAGCTGGTAGAAGCTAAGGAGGCTTTCAGGAAGTTGCTCAGTGAAGAAAAGGCGCACTTGATAGACCTTCAGAAAAAGTTAAAGGAGATAAGAAACAGTCATAAATAGTCAAACCAACTAGTTGCCCGAAGGGTTAACTAGTGTTTGAATACATAATAACATATAAGAGAAGGGAGAAGAAAAATTTGAAAGCTACTATTGATATTCGCAACAAAGGAGCAAAAATTGACAGGCACATTTATGGACATTTCTCTGAGCATCTTGGCCGATGTATTTATGATGGCTACTGGGTAGGAGAGGATTCCAAGATACCAAATGTTCGTGGAATTCGCTCCGATATCGTAGAAGCTATGAAGGCCATTAAAGTCCCTAACATTCGTTGGCCTGGAGGCTGTTTTGCAGATGACTATAATTGGATGGATGGGATAGGCCCCAAGTCAGAACGTGTACCAATGGTGAACGTGCACTGGGGTGGTATGGTGGAGAACAACCATTTTGGTACTCATGAGTTTATGGATCTTTGTGAGCAAATCGGCTGCGAGCCCTATATATGCGGCAATGTAGGTAGCGGAACTGTACGGGAGATGAGAAACTGGGTAGAATATCTGACAGATGATAGAGAATCTCCTATGGCTCAATTGAGAAGAAAAAATGGACGTGATAAGCCCTGGAAAATTAGGTTTTTCGGCATAGGTAATGAGAATTGGGGTTGTGGCGGCTTTATGGATGCAGAATATTACGCTCATGAATTCAAGAGATATGCAACTTATGTAAGAAACTATCAAGCCATGGGCAAAACAGATTGGTGGAAGGCTCCACAACTAATTAGAATAGCAGGTGGCGCCAATGCAGAAGATCTAGACTGGACAGAAACTTTAATGAGAAAGGTACCCAGTAGTTTGATGGGCGGTCTTTCTGTGCATTGCTATGTAAACCCTGGTGAGGAGTCTCATGGTACTGTCTTTACTGAAAAGAGTTGGTATGAGACAGCTGTAAATACATTGAAAAAGGAAGCCCTCATTAAACAGCATATAAGCATAATGGACTATTATGATCCGGAAAAGAAGGTGCTTCTTGCTGTGGATGAGTGGGGAATTTGGGTGGATAATGAACCAGGAACCCATCCAGGATTTTTGTATCAACAAAATACTATGCGTTCAGCTTTATGTGCTGCATTGATGCTCCACATCTTCCACAAACATTCTGACAGGATACGTCTTGCTAATCTTGCTCAGACCATCAATGTGTTACAGGCTATCATCCTGACAGAAGGGGAAAAAATGATCAAGACTCCTACCTATCATGTATTTGATCTCTATAAAGGGCATCAGGATGCATATTTTGTCCCAATAACATGGGATGTAAGGCCTGAAAGAATAGAGCGCAATTTGCCTCAAGTTGATATTTCGGCATCTGTAAACTCTGAAGGGGATATAACCATCACCTTGGTGAATATCTCAGCTAGTGCCAATGCCAAGGGATGCCTGGATTTTGCCGGAGAAGTTCCACTCAGAGTTACTGGCAGAATACTCCAAGGAGAAGTAACAGCACACAATACCTTTGAAAATCCTGACAATGTTACTACCCAGGAATTCAAAGGATTTAAAGTAGAAAACGGTCAGATTAATTTCGATTTACCACCATGTGCTATTGTATGTATGGAGGTTGGAACAAGATGAGCTTGAAGCCGGGCCCTTGTCCGTCTTGTTCCCAAAATTCCAATATTCCTCCTGGATATATAGAAGATTTGATAAGGGATAAAATAAATTCAGGCGTGGAATTGGCTGAAGAAAAGGTGTATAAGGAAAGACTGCGAATATGTGAAAATTGCGATTCATGTGTTGACAAAATGCTCTGTATGAAGTGTGGATGTTTTGTCCAGATACGTGCATTAGATAAAATAGCAAGATGTCCACATCCTGATGGAGATAAATGGATGAGTGTTTTATGAAAAAACATTTTAGCACAGCTTGACAAACACTATTGCTTTGTTTATTATATACATATGAATGCAACAATTTTTATGCTAATAGCATAAAAAGATTCCATTGTATCAACTTTTTGGGGCAATTATGCATTATAATTTTATCTAAATTTTGTAAGATTTAAGTAATATATATCAAATTTTATCAAAAATTTAATAAAACATAATGCATAATTGTACATTTATAATCTTATAATGTTTATAAAGAGTATTGCTCCATCTTGCTAGACCTAAATCCCACAGCGGCAATATGGAGCAAATCAAGTGTATTTATTGGTTGATGCAATGGGATCCCAAAAAAAAGAATTTGGAGGGAACAACCAAATGAAAAACGTGAAACGTTTCATTTGTCTTCTCCTTGCAGCTGTTCTAGTATTAGGACTAGTTGCATGTGGAGGCAAAGACTCATCTAATGACCAAACGGAGGCTCCAGATACTCAGAATAACCAGGCTACTAACAATAACGAATCCTCCGAGAATGAATCAGCAGAGAAGAAGTATGAAGAAAAGGTCACCATCACCTATGCATGTCCTCAAGTTGTTGAGGGATTTGACTACACTGAAGGTGACGACTATGTAAAATGGATGAGCGAAAAGTTCAACTATGTATTTGAAACCACAAACATTCCATGGGGCGAATGGCACAGCATGCTCAGCACATGGATCATGGCGCAGAACATGCCTGATGTAGCCATTTACAACTATGGAGAAGGAACTCACGCTGATGCTGTTAATTTCGTTGAGCAAGGGCTAATTAAGCGCTTACCCGATGACTGGAAGACAAGATGGCCCAAAGTAGCAGAGGTATATGGAGTTACCACCCTTGGACCTATGCTTGAAGAACTTTTTGAAGGCACATACTTTATCCCTCGTGCAAGGTTCTTCTACAACCTACCTGGTGATCCTCTTGCTGACCACTGGTCTCTATGGGTAAGAACAGACTGGATCGAAGCTGTGGGTAAAGAAGTTAAGAATCACTACACCATTCCAGAAGTACTGGAAATCGCACGCCTTATCAAGGAACAGGATCCAGGCAATTTGGGTAGCAACCTTATCCCAATTTCTATGACAGCTGGAAACGCAGCGAGATTTTTCCTAGAAGCTAACAGCACACATTGGGATACTTTCTATAAGGATGAGAGTGGACAATATGTATGGGGTGCTACAGCTGAACAAACCCTTGAAGGACTAAAATTATGGTATCAAGCATACAAAGAAGGTCTCTTAGATCCTGAATTCTATCTATTGCAACATGAGCAGGATATGGAGAAATTCCAAACCTTAGGAATTGCTGGTGTTTCATATCTTGGCGCACAAACAGCTGACGTTTGGAATTATAGAGAAAGTTTCATGAATGATACAGGTAATGATCCCGATGCTATGAAATTTGCTACCCTTTTAGGAACAGATGGTTACTACCATCAAAGAGACCTAATCAACTACTGGGGAGCAATAATCTTTAGCCCAGACGTTGAAGATAAAGTGTTTGAGCGTTGGATGGATGTAATGGAATTTCAGTGCAGTGAAGACGGATACGTACAGACAGCCATGGGTCTAAAAGGAGTAGACTGGGATAGAGATGAAGAAGGTAATATTGTATCTCTAGTGGATGAGGATGTTCTATTAGCAGGAGCTCCTGGAGAAGCTAAATATCCAAGCTTAGGTCACGTAGTAGGATCTGTTATCCTGTGGGATGACCTTGCCTTTGATAACCCCAACATCCCTGAAAAGTATCGTGAAGAGTCTAAAGCACTCTATCAAAATCGTTACGATCTATCAACTCCTGAAACCTTTACAAAGGTTGACTGGACTGTATGGACACACAGCACTGAGAATATGCGTAGAGCTAGAAGTATTGATTATCCTACTGAATTTGCTAATATCGTTACAACCGCAACAAGCGAAGATCATCTGGTTGAACTTTATAATAAGTGGATTGATGAACAGATGTCCATTATTCAACCAGTGCTAGACGAATTAAACAGCAAATAAATCAGTAATAATCGTACTATAGAATTTACACTTATTGCCAGGGGCAGGCTTCCTGTCCTTGGCAATAACAATATTTAGATTAGATATGAAAGGAATGAATATGATGAGCCAAGCCTCAGGTTATGTGGATAAACCTGACTTCAAAAGTCGCATTGCTCGTATTTGGGTTAATGTTCAAAAGAATAGGGAAAGATACATTTTAGTCCTGCCTGGTTTGGTATGGTATGCGATTTTTGCTTATATTCCCATTTATGGCTTAAGCTTAGCATTTAAGAAGTTCATAGCCAAATTGGGGATATTTGGAAGCCCTTGGATAGGGTTATATAATTTCAGAAATGTATTCCAAGATCCTTCCTTTGTTGAGTCTATTCTAACTACTCTCATTATTAATGTGGGCAGGTTAATATTTGTATTTCCTTTCCCAATTTTTCTAGCGCTTATCATAAATGAACTGCGCTTGAATCGAACTAAAAAGATTCTTCAATCAATTTATACTTTTCCCCATTTTCTTTCATGGGTTATCGTTGCCAGTGTTATGATAAATATTCTTGGACAAAAAGGTCTAGTTAATTCCTTTTTAGGTATGTTCTTTAACATTGAACCCATAAGTTTCTTAGGAACCCCATCATACTTCCGCCCACTGCTTTATATAACTGATGCATGGAAGGGCGCTGGATGGAGTGCTATCATTTATATGGCATCTATATCAGGAATAGATGTTGAGCAATATGAAGCTGCTGAAATTGACGGAGCATCCCGATTACAGCGTATGTGGCATATTACTCTACCTGGTATCAAATCCACAATCGTTGTTCTTTTTATTTTAGCTGTGGGTAACCTTATGTCAGGTGGTTTTGATCAGATATTTAACCTTAGCAATCCTGCTACTATAAAAGTTGCAGAAACTCTTGATATGTATATCTATAGAATTACCTTTAGCGGTTCTGTTGATTTTTCTTTTTCCAGTGCAGTAGCTCTTTTTAGATCTGTTGTTAATCTAGTGCTATTATTGGTTGCTGATCGTGTCATCAGACGTATAGATGGATCAGGATTGCTAGGCTGATTAAAATAAGGAGTTGAGAGTTATGGAGATAGCAAAAAAGAAAAGAAACTATAATCGGCATAGATTTGAGCTTTTAGATGCTATAATTTTGATTATATTGCTAGCTTTTGCCACTATCATTGTTGTTCCTTTTATTAGCGTTATAGGCACATCCTTTGCTACCCAAAAGGAGGCCTTAGAGAGTACGCTATTAATAATTCCAAAGAATCCAACTATAGACAACTATTACAGACTATTCCAGGACCCACGTATTGGAATTGGTTATAAAACTACTTTTTTGATACTCCTGATTGGTGTACCGCTAAACATGTTTTTGACAACAAGCTTAGCTTATGGTTTAAGCCGCACCAATTATCCAGGAGCAAAGTTTATGTTTTATGCTATTTTGCTTACAATGTTATTCAATGGCGGTATTGTTCCCTTATACCTACTGATGCTTGAGCTAGGTATTGCCAATACTCTTTGGTCTGTAATACTTGCCTATGGAGTTAACACTTTCTACTTTATAATAATGAGGACATATATGATTTCATTACCGGAAGCACTAGTAGAATCTGCAAAGATTGACGGTGCCGGAGAGTGGCGCATTCTATTTAAGATAATTTTGCCTATATCAAAACCAATCCTTGCAACAGTTTTACTTTTCTACGCTGTGGATAGGTGGAATGAGTGGTTTAATGCCATGATTTTCCTCAGACGAAAGGATCTAATACCCTTACAATTAGTACTAAGGAATATTGTTATGGACTCCTCTATAATGGATTCCTTATCAATAGCAGGACCACGTATTCCTAGATTTACGGAAGGAATCCAAAGCGCTACCATTATGGTTGTTATGGTACCAGTTATGTGCTTTTTCCCATTCCTACAGAGATATTTCGTAAAGGGTATAATGATAGGTGCTGTAAAGGCTTAATAAGGCGCATAAAGTCATGGAGGGTTATCCCCTTCTTGCGCCTTAATATTTTTTTTTGCTTAATGTGAGTTTAACTATTTTTTTTACTTGTAATAGTAGATTAAAACTGCGTGGAATGTACAGGTTGGAGATGTGGATACTCTCTTAAAGTTAAATAAATATTAAGTTAAGGTATTAAAAGTTAATAGAAGAGGTTATTTACGTATTTAGTTGTGTTACGGTAAACTCGTTACAGAAGTAAAGAAAAGAGTATATAGTTTGGTAATTCGTGTGTTGATTATTGAAATATTATCTATGAGTCCAGTACACCCTACTTTTACTGTCATTAAACAGAAAAAAATACACGATAGTTGGAGGATGCATAAATCTATCTAACAAAAGCGTGTAATTTTATAAAAATAACATTTCAGGGGAGGAAATTATATGGATATTAGCGTAGGAAAATATACAATGCGGTTTCAAAATGGCGGGATCCAGGTTTTAAAAGATGATACCCTACTATACTACAATAAACGTCCCATGTACGCTTTTATAAAAACAGCCCTGTCAATTACAGAATTCTACGACAAAGCATATGAGGATGTTTACCAAGAAGATGGACGAATTGTAGCAAAGGGAATCTTGAAATCTCCCACAGGTTCTGAGTTAGCTTTCACTGACGTATATGAAACCATGGACTCTAGCATTAAGGTTAGTCGAACTATAAAAGTTCTTAAAAATGTCGATGACTTTGGTTTTGCTTCTAAGATTGCATTAGTCCTTGCTGACTCCGACAATATGAGAGACTATGATTATTTCGCGCCAGCCAATTGGTATCGACAAAACGAATATGCTGCTCCTCATGTGGTGGGATACGATTTAGATTGTGAATATTTTTGGCGTAATGAGGTAAATTATACTCTTCCTATGTTTGCTGTACAAAATAAAAGTACAGGCGAGATGGTTATGTTTTCACGTTGGACTGCCGATATAACCATGAGGGATCTAAATTTTGTACGATCTGAACACATTGTAGATCCTAAATTTACCATTGGTGCAATAGGGGTAAGCAAGCCTGAAAATAAAACATTAAATTATCTATATTACGGTTTCCCATTACGTAAAGAAATTGATACAGTCCGTGATGGACTCACTATTGATTATGTTTATCCAGGCACAGACGGTGAATTGCCAAGAACTAAGCGTTATAACGTTGATTATGATTATAATACTAAAACTTTGACCAGAACCTTTCACCCAATGGAGGAGGGCTTCTCTCATAGCTTTGCCATTGCTATAAACTTTGGTCAATATGATGATTATTATTCTATGATGCGTGATGCTTGGAGAACTGTATATGATAGGTTAAGAGAACCTTATTTTGAAGTTGATCATGAACTCCAGTATCGCAACTGCAT
The DNA here is from genome assembly GCA_938003915.1 of uncultured Bacillota bacterium. GTDB lineage: Bacteria > Bacillota > Clostridia > Caldicoprobacterales > UBA3941 > JAAYGY01. The sequence continues at coordinate 29,626 of CALKWV010000018.1, forward strand.
GGAGTCACTAACCAAGCTTACCAAACAATATGGTGATTCTTGGGGACTGCCTTTTTCCTGTCAGCTACCTCAGTTGGATGTATCCAGCGTATCCTTCCAGTTTGGTTTTGTAGGTCAGCAGCCAGGTATTGGTTACCAGCTCATTCGATATGGTGATAAGGAAAACAGGCCTGAGTCATACCAGAAAGGAATAAATATTATTGATTTCTGGGTTAGAACCGCTATGACTGACATTGGAGCTCCCAATGTATGCTATAATCCCACTATTGAGGATTTTGAACCAATGCCTTTCTGGACAAGAATGATTGCCGATGGTCTGGAAAATATCTTGGATGCTTATGTGTATATGAAGAAAAAAGGCGAAGACCGTCCTGAATGGTTAGAGTTTTGTCGAAAAGCAGCAGACTGGCTAGTTCGTATACAAAATGAGGACGGTAGCTATTATCGCGCCTATAATAAAGATGACGGTTCTATGCGTATGGATTCCAAGGCTAACACCATTAGTGTTGTGAGATTTCTGGTCCAATTTTATCTGGTAACTGGTGACGAAAAGTACAAGCAGGCGGCACTCAGGGCTGGTGAATGGGCTTATAATAACACCTATAAGAAAATGGAATATCGAGGTTCTACATGCGATAATGCTGATATAATGGATAAAGAGTCAGGTATTTACGCAATGTTTGGTTTCCTAGCCTTATATGATTTGACTGGAGAAGAAAAGTGGTTGGAAGCACTGATTGGTGCTGCAGACTATACGGAAACTTGGACATATGTATGGTCATTCCCCATGGAAGTGCCTTGGCCCAATCATCCATTTACTAAAAACTCCTTTAGTGGCCAAAGCCCTGTTACCATCGGTGGAGGCGGTGGTGACATGTATATGGCAGCTTGCTCATACATCTACTATAGATTGTATATAATCACTGGTGATGAGCATTACTTGGATTTTGCTAAATTCATCCACGACAATACTCGACAGGCCAACGATGTGGACGGTAGTTTTGGATATGCACTACCAGGTTTGTCCCATGAAGGTGGCAGATTTGCAGATCAGGTATTCTCAAGTCATTATCACTGGTTGCCTTGGGTTACTTATATAGAGGTTGATCAGTACTCACGAATGTATGACACATTTGGTGCATACGACATAGATGGGGCACAGAAATTAAGTCCAGAAGAACGAGCCGCTAGAAATCGCATCTATGATAACTACGCTAAGTTTTAGCCTAAGATATCCAATTAATAAGTAGCCACGCAAAACAATGATTCGATATTTTTAATAAAAAAATGTCGGTTATGGAGTTATTCCATAGCCGACATTTTTTTATATAGCTAAATATAATATAGCCAACAAAATAGTAAAAAAATGATATGGTGCAGTACATTTGAAACAAGAATACTAGAAAGGAATAGAATAAAAAAGTACAAAAAATGATGTTGACATGTTTTTTTTTATATGATATTATAATATTCGCTGATTGATAGTATAAATTTTTCTAATTGACTACAATCAGACGAAAAATATAAATATAATCAAACAAAAAACTTGTTGACAAAACGAATTAAATTTGTTAACATAGTAAGAGTCGCCTCGA
>CALKWV010000019.1 GCA_938003915.1 uncultured Bacillota bacterium
TTTTATAAATTTATATAATTATAATATAATTATGATGTCAATACTTCGTGGGCTTCCTTTAATTTATCAATAATGGATATATGTTGAGGACATTCACTTTCACATTGTCCACACTCAACGCAGCTAGAAGCGTCCTTACCTTCATTCATAAGTCCTTTGTACATTTCCTTGAATTCTTTAGCACCGCCAAAGATTGAATAGTCGTTATAAATGCTAAATATACGAGGAATCTCCACTCCAGAAGGACAAGGCACACAATAATTACAGCCTGTGCATCCAACTTTTATCTTGCTGTCATAAAGCTCCTTCACTTTTCTAACTAATTCCAATTCCTTTTCATCCATAGAGTTGGGTGCAGATTTGCTAAAGATTTCAAGGTTATCCTTTAGCTGCTCCATAGTGCTTACACCGCTCAATATAACTGTAATCTCTGGGAAGTTGTACAGCCATCTGAAGGCCCATTCAACAGGAGAGCGTTTAGTTTCAGCTTGATCCCACAGAGCCTTAACGTCTTCAGGAACATTATGGGCCAGCCTTCCACCCCTGAGAGGTTCCATGATAACTACAGGGATACCTTTAGATGCAGCATAACGCATACCTTCAACGCCAGCTTGGTAGTCTTGATCCAAGATATTTAACTGAATTTGACACATTTTCCAGTCATAGGAGTCAATGATTTCTTTAAAGACTGGCAACTCATCATGGAATGAAAAACCGGGGTATTTAATTTTGCCTGCAGCTACAGCCTGGTCTAAGAAGTCTAGTACACCTAATTCCTTTATTTTGTCCCATCTATCTTTAGAAAGGGCATGGAGCAAATAAAAGTCTATATATTCTACTTCTAACTTAGCTAATTGTTCATCCAGTAATTTTTCAAAATCCTCATAGCTTTCTGCTAGCCAAACAGGCAGCTTGGTAGCAATCTTTACCTTTTCTCTATATCCATCCTTTAGAGCTTTAGCTAATAGTCGCTCACTATTTCCACCATGGTAGGGATAAGCGGTATCCAAATAATTTACACCGTTATCAATTGCATAGCGAATCATTTTAATTGCTTCTTGTTCATCAATTTTGGCAGGATCTGTAGTTCCATCAGGTTGTACTTCAAGAGGCAGACGCATACATCCTAATCCAAAGATTGATACTTCAAAACCAAGATCCCCAAACTTGCGATATTCCATGAAATACATCCCCCTATATTATGTAATAATTGCAAAAACCTCTTAAAACATCAGATTTTACTAAAGAGATCTTAAGTGCACAATTATCATTATATCAGAAAGAAACTTATATTTAAAGAGATGTACTATATGCTATAATAAATATAATATAAAAATATAACCTAATGATTTTATCTCACCTATTTATTGAAATTGTGTAAAATATGCTGGAAAAGCAAAAGGCATATCGAAAATAGCTAAGGAGGAAAATCTATGAAGAAAATATTAGTTACTTCAGCTCTTACTGGACCTGGCATGGATGCTCTGAAAAATGCATTTCAAGTAACTTACCCAGATAAAGGAAGATACAGCCGGGATGAACTACTATCAATAATTCCTGAATTTGACGGTATATTAGTTACTAGTCACAGAATGGATGCTCAAATGATCAGGGCGGCCAAGAAGCTTAAGATTATTAGTGTGTATGGAGCAGGTTATGATAACATAGACGTTGATGAGGCTAGCCGGCATAATATACTGGTGGCCAATGCCCCTGAATCTGTAACTGAATCCACGGCAGAACTGGCTTTTGGCCTTATGATAGATGTCATGAGAAGTATTTCCATGAAGGATCGTTGGCTAAGAAATAATCCGGGTGAAAAATGGGGCATGATGATGAATGAAGGACAGAATTTATTTGGTAAAATACTAGGAATTATAGGGCTTGGGCGGATTGGCAAGGCTGTTGCCCGCAGGGCATTAGCTTTTGATATGAAGGTGGTCTATTATAATAGAAATCCCTTAAGTCAAGAGCTAGAAAAAGAGCTAAAGGTTAAATATCTGCCTTTAGATGAGCTATTAAGGACAGCAGATGTAGTATCCATAAATACTCCTCTTACGCCTCAAACTCGCCATTTAATAGGAGAGAGGGAGCTTAATTTAATGAAGGAATCAGCCTACTTAATAAATACTTCTAGAGGGGAAGTAGTAGATGAACAGGCTTTAATTCGCCATTTAGAGCAAGGAAAACTGGCTGGAGCAGGCCTGGATGTCTTTGAAAGGGAACCCTATATACCTGAGGCTCTTTTAAAGTTAGAAAACGTAGTGCTTACTCCCCATATAGGTACTGCCACCCATCAGGTCAGGGTTGCCATGACCAATGAGGCTTGCCAAAATATTATAGACTTTTTCCAGGGCAAGATGCCAGCCTCTATCATTAATCCCCAGGTGTTCAATAAGTAGAAAACTTGTCATAATTTAACCAGTATTTAAATGAATGTATCCATACAATTATCGTATATAAAAAATAGAGGGTACAAATGCTTATGTACCCTCTATTTTTAATCCGTTTATTCTCATCTTAAAATGCATACCTAAACAATAAATAAGTTATTAGATAGAAAATGTGGCTCTGCTGTTACATTCACTCCCAGTTTCCGTAGTGCTTTTTCATCAGCAGGAGATAGAATGTGGGTAAAATGAACTTCACAGCCTTCCAGCTTATTAAGGCTTGACAGAGCTAATTGAGCTGTGGGGTTGGTAGTGGCGCTGATGCTAAGGGCTATAAGGGTTTCTTCTAAGTTTAAGGCCACCATCTTTTCACCCAGAACATCTTTCTTAAGCCGCTGAATAGACTCTATTATATTGGGAGAGAGCAGATGGATATTATCAGGAATACCAGCCACTGTCTTTGCCGCGTTTAGAACTAGACTGGATGCTGCATCCATTAGGCAGGAATTTTTTCCTGTAACTATGGTGCCATCTTGTAGCTCTATAGCTGCTGCACATAGGCTTTCATATGTATCCTCCGTTTTACCAGCTCCCCGTTCTTCTATCACTTTTCTGGCAGGCAATACTACTTTTCTATCTTCTGGGCGTAAGTTTAAGTTTTTCATTAATACTTCTGCTCTGGTCAAGGTTTCTTTATCACTATTACCTTTGGCAAACTCTACGTTGTACCAAAAATATCTGCGTATGATTTCCTGCTTGGCAGCATTTTGGACTATTTCATCATTGACGATTCCAAATCTGGCCTTATTTACACCCATATCTGTGGGAGATTTATAAATAGAAGAATCTGAGGTAATCTTATCCAAAATTCGCTTTATTACAGGGAAAATTTCTACGTCTCTGTTATAGTTTACAGCTGTTTCCCCATAAGCTTCCAGATGGTAAGGGTCTATCATGTTAAAATCCCTAATGTCTGCTGTAGCAGCTTCATAGGCTATATTTACAGGATGATTTAAAGGCAGATTCCATATAGGAAAGGTTTCAAATTTAGCATATCCAGATTTTAGCCCTCTCTTATAGTCATGATAAAGCTGAGACAGGCAGGTAGCCAATTTACCACTGGCAGGTCCTGGAGCTGTGACTATAACTAATTCATTATTGGTTTCAATATACTCATTTGCACCATATCCTTCATCACTAACTATAGTATCTACATCAGCTGGATAACCTTTGGTAAATCTATGAGTATATGTTCTAATTCCTCTTCTTTCCAGCTTGTTTTTAAATTGGATAGCTGAAGGCTGGTTGTCAAATAGGGTAATAACTACCCCTGCCACATCAAGACCCCACTCGCGGAAATCATCAATTAGTTTCAGTACATCCATGTCGTAGGTAATGCCAAAATCTGCTCGGATCTTTTTTCGTTCTATATCCCTGGCACTTACACATAATATAATATCGGCTTTGTCTTTTAGCCTGTGAAGAAGCTTTATTTTAATATTGGGATCAAAACCCGGCAAAACCCTAGATGCATGGTAATCATAAAAGAGTTTGCCGCCAAATTCGAGATAAAGCTTATCCGGAAAAAGCCTAAGCTTCTCTAATATAGCTTCTGTTTGTTTTTCTAAATATATCTCATTATCAAATCCGTATTTGTACATAGCTATAGTTTCCCCCTGATTCACTTTTAAGATAACAAAAGCATACTGTAATATAATATCAAATAAAGAGTCAAAAATACAATATAAGTTTTATTTTTCGACAACTATTCTCAATAAAGTTCCTTAGAAATCTTTGTAAATTTAAGTATTGAAATTTCCTATTGTTTTTGATATTATATCTATTATCATACTAATTATATGGATAGTTTATAATAAAATCAAACACTATCCATATAAAAATCCTATAAATCTAAAACAGAGAGGAGTTGAGCTGAGTATAGTTTTTCTGGGGACCTAAGTTTTTGGATAGGAACCTAAAAAAGAGATTAGATGAGAAGAGGAGAGATGATTTATGAAAAATTTAAGAGATTTTGTTTTGGCAGGATTATTATTAGCTGTAGGTCTTGTACTTCATGCCATAGTACCGCCTACAGGAACACCAGTAAAGCCAGACTTTTTGCTAGCTATGCTTTTTGTATGTTTATTAATTTTTGAGGATGTTGCTTTAGGTTTTGTAGTTGGCATAGCAGCAGGAATACTAGCAGGTATGACTACAGGGCTTCCGGGAGGCTTTTTCCCCAATCTTATAGACAAGATAGCCACTACTGCTTTCCTTCTGTTTTTAATCCGGATAGCCAGGACTCGTATAAATCCTTATATTATTTCCATTGCCACTCCAATACTAGGCACCTTATTTAGTGGTACTGTATTTCTATTAGCGGCTATCTTAATGGGCGTTTTACCCAGAGTAGCTTTTTTACCGGCATTTGGAACAGCGGTATTGCCGGCTGTTATCGGAAACACCATCTTGGTTTCAATACTATTTAGCGCTTTGAAGCAGACCGGAAGGTTTATTAGCAATAGAAGAGCTAAAGCATAAAATATTATACAGAGCTTAATTGCTTAAAAGCCTGTGTAAACTCTTTGTGTTTTCACAGGCTTTGTTTTTGATAAGGATTTGACAAAAGTGTAGTTTTATCTATAATTTTAGGCATAATATTTATAATATTATTATATATAAGCTAAATACGAGAGGAATGATATTATGGAAAGAGAAACTTTTGATGTAATGATCGAGATACCCAAGGGAAGCAGAAACAAATATGAATATGATCCCGAAAAAAAAGTGATTCGCTTTGATAGGATGCTTTTTTCACCAGTACACTATCCTGCAGATTATGGTTTTATTCCTGAGACCCTGGCTTTAGATGGAGATCCTTTAGACGCTTTGGTGCTGGTATGGGAATCAACCTTTCCAGGTTGCTTGATAGAAGCCTTTCCCATAGGATTGTTTATGATGCGGGATGAAAAAGGGGAGGACGAGAAGATACTCTGCGTCCCCAAGAATGATCCTTTGTGGAATTATATTGAAAGTTTAGAAGATGTACCACCCCATCTTCTTAGAGAAATAGAACATTTCTTTGACGTCTATAAAGACTTGGAAGAAAAGGAAGTAACTATTGAGGGCTGGAGAGATAAAGAAGAAGCCATCAAAGTAATCCGTGTAGCCAGGGAAAGATACAAGAGAAGTTTAAAGGAAACTAAATAGAGTGTCGGGGACAAAGATCCCCATTTTCAAACCACTTACAGGGTTTACATTCCAGACATGAAACAGTTTCCATTTTTTTAATGGCTTTATTAGCCCAGTTTGGATCCACAAGGTGCCCTCGACCTACGGCTACAAAATCAGCCAGCCGGTTTTCTATAATAAGTGCAGCCTGGCTGCTGGTGCGAATTCCATTTACCACAATGACAGGAATACTTACATTCTTTTTTATCTCAGTTCCACAATAGACTATCCAGTTAAAAGGGAAATTTCGAGGAGGCTTGGGAAGGGGAATATCAGGGCTTTCTATGCCTGCAGAAACATGCAGCAAATCCACCCCTGCTTCCTCTAACAGCTTTGCTATTTTGATACCATCCTTTAGGCTAGGCTCATTACCTCCCATACGGTATCCTATAATAAAATTTTCATTTCCCAATTCTTGTCTAATATCTCTGATAATATCCAAAGGCAATTTCATGCGCTTTTCTAAATCTCCACCATATTCATCATTTCGGTGGTTGGTAACAGGAGATATAAATTGATTGAGAAGGTAGCCATGGGCACCATGAAGTTCAATACCATCAAAACCTGCCTCCTTAGCGCGAAGGGCAGCTTTTAGAAAATCCTGTTTTATATTCTCAATCTCCTCTATGGTTAACTCCCTAGAGGGTTTATTTTTATCCTTGGATGGACCTACAGGAGTGTCAGTCACTGTAGGGGGAGTTTTTAAGCCAGCATGATGGAGCTGTAGCATAATTACAGCACCATACTCATGGCAGGCTTGTACAATTCTGCTTAAGCCTGCTATATGCTCATCCGACCAGATTCCTAGCTGATCATCAGATAGTCTGCCATCCTTTTGTATGCAAGTAGCTTCTACTATTATTAAACCAGTACCCCCTTTTGCCCTTGCCTTGTAATGCTCTACATGCTTATCAGTTACAAAACCCTCATCATCAGCCTTCCCAAAGCAGACCATGGGGGGCATAACAGCTCTGTTGCGAATATTTTTACCTTTTATGGTAATGGGTAAGAACAAACGATTCTTCAAATAAAACCCCTCCAAATAATATACTCCTATAGATTAAACAATTTAATAATACAGCAATTGTACAATTTTCACAAAATCATTAATATATATTCTATAATGAATGGAAAGATATATCAATAATAAAAAAATTTTTTAGGATGACAGATTTTTCTGTGCTTTTGCTATCCATTGATTAATTAAATTACGTAAATTGGAGGGGAAAGTATTTTCCTTAACCTGGGAAGCTGCATATAGATCCTTTGATATTTTAGTATTCCCAATGACTATATCTATAGTTCCTATCTTGGCGCCTTTCTCAACAGGTGCTTTTATATAGTCAGGATGTTTTATGGATATTTTAAGTTTTTCCATTTCACCTTCTGCTAAGGGTATAGATATATCCTCCTTCAATACCAAGTCTACTTTCTTTTGAAATCCATTCTTTACAGCTATCTCACCTACAATCTCTCCTTTTTCAAAAAGCTTTTCCATCTCATAATGAGAAAAACCATAGTCTAAAAGAGCGGCACTGTCATCAAACCAAGGCGGGCAGTTTAAAACCACTGCCACTAACTGCATATTATTTCTAAGTGCGGCAGAAGCCAAACATCTTCCTGCTGCTTTTGTATACCCGGTCTTGATCCCATTGGCTCCTTCATAGTTCCAAAGCAGGGCGTTTTTGTTCATCAATACTCTATCCCAGGCCTGTCCTTCCCAAGGAATCTTATAATACTTAGTGGATACTATCTCCCGAAATATAGGGTTTTTCATGGCATAGGCGGATATTAATGCCAGGTCATATGCAGTAGTATAGTGGTCTTCATGGTGTAGACCATGAGGGTTGACAAAATTTGTATTTATGGCACCAAGTTCCCGGGCTTTTCTATTCATCATATCTGCAAATTTTTCTGCGGATTTACCTACATGTTCAGCAATGGCAAAGGCTGCATCATTGCCCGAGCGCAGCATTAATCCATAGAGCAGCTGCTTCATGGTCAGCCTCTCGCCAGCTGCTAAATAGAGAGAAGAACCCTCTATTCCAGAGGCCCTGGGTGAAACTGTAACAATATCTGATAGATTAGAGTTTTCAATTGCCAATATTGCAGTCATTATTTTAGTGGTACTGGCCATGGGTAATTTTTCATGGGCGTTTTTTTCATACAGTACCCTCCCGGTTTCCACCTCCATTACAATAGCTGCTTGAGCAGAATTTTCAGGAGCTGCACTCAGAGAAGAAATAGGTAAACATAATATAATTAAGGTTAGAAATGATATCGCGCTAATAGTAAATTTTTTCATAAAGATTTCCTCCTATATTAGTGAAAACTTATTGGTTGTACAAAGTATGTTTGTAATTACAAAAACTATTATTTGTTTATAGGAGAAAATCATTCAAAAAAATAAAAATCAGTTTCTAACAAGAAACTGATTTTCAGCTTCCACCGGCTAGATGCCGGTATGGAAGCAATCAATAAACTTATATGAATTTACCTCTGTTTTAGTGGTATATATTCTTGTGACGAAAGAACACTCTTGTATGCAGGGCGAATGATTCGTCCCCCGCTTATGAGCTCTTCAATTCTATGGGCAGCCCAACCGGGCATCCTAGCCATGGCAAATATGGGAGTATATAGATCCTCCGGAATATTTAGCATCTTATATACGAATCCAGAATAAAAATCCACATTGGCGCATATGGTTTTTGTATCTTTTTTCACCTCATAGAATATTTCAGGAGAAAGCCTTTCTATGGTTTGATATAGACGGAATTCCTTTTCCATTCCTGTAGCCTGAGCCAGCTCTGCTGCTTTTTCCTTTAACAAAACGGCCCTAGGATCAGATAAGGTATATACTGCATGCCCCATTCCATAAATCAGGCCAGAGCCATCAAAGGCTTCTTTTCGAAGTATCTTTCGCAGATAATCGGCCACCTCTTTTTCATCATCCCAATTTTTTACGTTGGCCTTTATATTTTCCATCATGGCCATAACCTTAGCATTGGCACCGCCATGCTTAGGTCCCTTCAATGAGCCTATAGCAGCAGCTATGGCTGAATAGGTATCGGTACCTGTGGAGGTAACTACATGGGTAGTAAAGCTAGAGTTATTGCCGCCCCCGTGCTCTGCATGTAAAACCAGGGCTAAATCCAAAACTTCTGCTTCAAGTCTAGTGTATTTCTTATCTGGCCTAATCAAATAAAGTAAATTTTCTGCGGTACTTAAATCCTTTTGGGGATAATGAATATAAAGACTTTCACCGTTATGATAATGACATTTGGCTTGATAAGCATAGGCTATATATGAAGGAAATCTGGCAATTAATTCAATGCATTGGCGTAATACATTTTCTACACTAACATTGTCTGGATCTTCATCATAGGAGTAAGATGCCAACACACTTCGGGCCAGCTTATTCATTATATCTATGCTTGGAGCTTTAAATATCATATCCTCAGCAAAACCCTCTGGAAGCTCCCTATGAGAACCTAATAGTTTTTCAAATTTTTTTAATTGATCAGAGTTAGGCAATTTACCAAATAGGAGTAGATAGGCAGTTTCTTCAAAGCCAAATCTATTGTCAGTCTGGAAGCCTCTTACCAGTTCCTGGATTTCTATTCCACGATAATAAAGACGCCCTTCCGTGGGCACTTTCTTTCCATTTTCTAAGTAGTAACCTATAACATCACCAATGCGAGTTAAACCCACCAAAACCCCAGTGCCATCATTATTTCTGAGTCCTCTTTTAGTATTATATTTTGTATGTAGTTCTGGAGGTATCCAATTGTTAGTTTCCGCCAATTGCCGCAACTCATTAAAAAAATCTTTCATAGTTTCACAGCTCCCATCAAATTATATAAATTTAAGTAATCTTTAACAAGCTCATGTATTTGCGTAATATTAATATGTATGCACTATAATATACCATAAAAGTAAAGGGAAGACAATAACATTTTTAGAATATAAAGTTGCAACTGTCAGACAACTGTTGGCGTGTAGTATTATGTTTTACACATGAATTTCATCATATTTTAGCATAAAATTAACAGTTAGTAAATTCAAAAAAGGATAGTAGCCACTGTATTTTAGTTAACATAGTTGCTACATTTATTCATCAACAACTATCATTCTTATATGGTGACAGTTATTGCATTAGCTTAGCAGGTTGAAGTATTATTATATAAAATGTTTAATTTTTCTAGTAAGGTTTATAAATTTTTATGTGCGGTTTTATTAGAAAGATCATTATTGATTAACCAAGCTAGCAAGTTATATTAATATACATGAAAAATGTCATAATAAGGAGGATGCACATGCTTACCAGTATAAAGGACAATCGTCTTGAAATAAAGATAGCTGAAGATATAACTGTCTCCTGGGTAAGGGATAGGCTAGAGCAGGTGCGCAGAGCTATAGATAAGGATAGTTTTTATGAAGAAATAGTGTTGGATATGGAAAAAGTAGAAGCAATAGATTCCATAGGTCTTAACTTGATCATAGCCCTCTATAAAACAGCAAACCAAATTAGAAAGGGTTTTAAGATTACCGGGCTTAATGGAAGAGTAAGGAATTTGTTTAAGATTCTAAAGCTAGATGAGCTAATCACGGTGGAGTCTTGAATATGCTGGAGGAAAATCAATGGATTTAAGGGGGAATTGGGTTGCTGCAAAATGAAGAGTTTATTCAGGAATTCGTTGAAGAAGCTAGATTGCATATAGAGCAAGTGGAATCAGATCTTTTGGAAATGGCTGGGGTTGGAGGGGATGGGGAGCTTATTAACCGGCTCTTTAGAAGCGTTCATAGTATAAAGGGGACTGCCGGTTTTTTTGGGTTAGATAATATAGTCAAGCTATCCCATGCCATGGAAAATGTATTTGGGGCTGTCCGCAATAATAAAATAGAATTGGATGATTCTGACATTGATAGCTTGTTGAAGGCCAATGACTGCTTAAGGGATATGGTGGAGAATGTGCTGGACAGCCACACTTTTGATATATCTTCTTATCTGGAAGAGTTATCAGCTATCCTAGAGGGTCAGCCGGCACAAGCTGGTCCTGAAGCCTCTATAGAAGTCCGTGACCAGGACAGCAAAAAACTGCCCCTGGATCAGTACCAGCAAGAAAGGATAGAAAGCGCCCTTGAGCATGGTCAACGCCTATATCGAATTAAGTTAAGACTACATAAGGATCTGGATAAGAGAGGCATAAGCCCCATTGCCTTTTTTAGTAAAATCCAATCCATAGGGCAGATCTTGGAATCCCATTCTGATGTAAGTGAAATAAGGGATCTGGATGATGTTTTAAAGAGCGATATAGAATACACATTCCTCTTTACAACTGTACTGGAGAAAAATCTTGTTGCCCTTGCCTTAGAAATTCCAGAAGATAGGATACAGGAACTAAATGTAAATATAAAGCCCAATAAATATAAAGAGCTATTATTGGAGGACAAGCAGTTAGAAAAGACAGAGAAACAGGAGAGTAAACCCGAGACACAAAGCAGCAAACCCCAAGTTCAGAACAGGAAGACCTCCACCCTGGCCATAGAGGATAGTATTAGGGTGCCTATTGATTTATTAAATCATATTATGAACTTGGCTAGTGAGTTGGTATTAGGGAGAAACCAACTCCTTAGGGTATTGGAAGCCCATAGAAAAAAGATAGAAGGGCTGGATCCTATCTTGCAAAATATTGATCACATTACAACCCAGCTGCAGGAAAGAATAATGCAGACCAGGATGCAGCCTTTGGTTAATGTATTTAATAAATTCCCAAGGATGATTAGGGATTTGTCTAGACAACTGGGCAAGGAAATGAAATTAAAGGTAACCGGCGCTCAAGTAGAATTGGACAAGTCCATCATTGAAGGGCTTGGCGATCCCCTAACTCACCTTATTCGTAACGCGGCGGATCATGGTATAGAAAAACCTGAGGAGAGGGAAAGGGCAGGTAAAAATCGGGAAGGCATTATCTCCCTTGGTGCTTATCAGGAGGGCAGTCATGTATCCATTGTCGTTTCAGATGACGGTGCTGGAATAGATGTTGAAGCATTGAAGGCGAAAATATTGGAAAAAGAGTTAAGAAGCCCTCAGGAACTTGCTGTCATGGATGATAAAGAGATCTTAGAATATATATTTATGCCTGGTTTTTCCACTGCCAAGGATGTAACTGATGTTTCAGGCAGAGGCGTAGGCATGGATGTGGTTCGGACTAATATCGAGAAGTTAGGGGGGACTATAGAGATAGATAGCCAGCCTGGTCAAGGAACTACTTTCAAGCTTAATTTACCCTTAACTCTAGCTATAATATCCTCCCTAATAGTAGAGGCTGAAGGGCAAAAGTTTGCCCTGCCCCAGGTAAATCTTCAGGAGATGGTAAGGGTCAAGCCTGGTGATAAAGATAGGCGCATAGAGAATGTTAGCGGTTCCTTGGTTCTTAGATTTCGCGGCAACCTACTGCCCGTTGTTAAGCTATCTGATGTTTTGGGATTATCAGAAGATGATCAAGATATGGATGAATATGAGGATCCTTCTAAGATAATCAGGATTTTGATATTAAAGGAAGGCCAGCGCCGATATGGTTTGATAGTAGATGCTATACATGATGACGAAGAAATCTTAGTCAAGCCTTTACCCAGGCATCTGAAAGATTGCAAATGCTATTCCGGAGTTACTATTTTAGGTGATGGAAAAATTGCCATGATTTTAGATGCAGATGGGATTGCTGAACTTGCAGATTTAAAGCTTGCAGATGTCAAAGAACTAAAAGAGCAGGATACAACCGGCAGGACAAGCAGTGAAGAGCATACAATAATTCTATTTAGCTGTTCCGGATCCGAAGTTTTAGCCCTGCCTTTATCTATGGTATCTCGTGTAGAGGAAATTAGCCTAGATGATATTCAGCTAGTGGGAGATAAGGAGTATATGGAATTTAGAGGAAGATCCTTGAGGCTGGTGCGGCCTGAAGATTACCTCCCCATTTCTCAAAAAGACTATAAGGGTTCAAAGCTATACGTTATAGTGCCTAAGTTGGTAAAGCAGCCCATAGGCATACTTATACGCAAAGTCTATGATACCGCTACCATTAATATAGATTACAGCCAGCAGGACATAAAAGCCCATGGCATTGCAGGCACCACATTTTGGAATGGTAAGATTGTGCTAATGCTTAACCTATACCAGCTATTTGAAATGGCTGCTCCAGAGTATTATAAAACTTCAGAAGAGTTTAGGTCCGAGGCCGTCAATTATACCATTTTGCTGGCGGAAGATTCTTCTTTCTTTAGACGCTTGGAGAGAGAGTATCTTGAAGAAGCAGGCTATAAAGTTTTAGAGGCAGAAAACGGCAAACAAGCTCTAGATATATTAAAGGAGGAAAAGGTTGATGCCTTAATAAGCGACATTAATATGCCTGTAATGGACGGTCTAGAGCTTATAAGCACTATACGCAAGGATGAAAGCCTAAAAAACCTGCCGGCAATAGCTGTTACCTCCTTATTTAATGATAGCCAAATAAGGGATGGCTTAGATGCAGGCTTTGACTATTATGAGATGAAATTGGACAAGGATAGGCTTCTGAAAAAACTAGACGCAGCTATTAAAGAGAGGATGAGCAGGAATGCAGGGTAAGATACTGACCTTTTATTTACAGGGGGAGCTATTTGGGATAGACATAAAGCTGGTGAAGGAGATTAACAGGAAAATAAACTATACCAGAGTTCCTGGAGCGCCAGACTTTCTAGTAGGCCTATTCAATATGAGAGGGCAGGTAGTAACAGTATTTGACCTAGTCAGATTTATTTATGGCAGGTGCGATTTTATACCAGAGAATCCCACTTGTATAATCCTAAAAAGCCAGGATAGTGAAAGTGAACACATGGGTTTTGTGGTGGATAAGCCAGGGGATGTTTTGGACGTGGAAGAGGACTGGTGTGAGCCTATGCCTGGCAATATCCAGCATATAGATGGACGCTACATAAAAGAGGTTGTAAAATTGGAAGATCAGCTGATAATGGTCATAGATGCTGACAAGATTTTTGGGGAAGATGCGTAAGTCTCATTGAACTTAAAGAAAGGATGAACAGGATGAGTAGATTTAAGAAGTTTAAATTTAAAGGCTTTAACTTTAGCATAAATAAAAGCCTAAAGACCAAGATCCCCTTTCTTACGGGTATACTGATACTTATCATTTTAGCCTCTGTAGTTATAACAGCCATGGAAATTGCAAAGGGCATTATAATAACCAACATCAAGGGCAACATGCAGATCATGGCTGATACCCATGCAGAGATGCTAGATTACTTTATGAATGAGCGGATAGGGGATGTAAAAGTTATATCCCAAAATAAGGATATAGTAGACACCACCACTAGTGCTAGCATAAAGCAGGATATTTTAAGCCATGCCGTAGAGCAGCATGGAGATACATACCATGATATGTTAATAGTAGATATGGATGGCAAGCTGGTAGCTGCCAGCAGTGCAAACGTACGAGATGACTATAGCGATGCTTCCTGGTTTGTAAATACTAAGGAAAGGCTGGATATTTACTATGAATATAGAAAGAGTGAGGATATAGGCTTTAATGTAGTTACATTTAGCTATCCTATCTTCAATCCATCTAGGGAACCTATAGGAATCCTTACTGCCCGTATGTCTGACAAGATATTACATGAAATGATGAATGATATTATCGATGAAATGGAGGAGCAGGGCAATATTGGCAGTTATCCATATATTATTGATAAAAACGGAACTTTTATCTGGCATCCTGTAACTGAAAAGATAGGAAACGAGAACATTGCTGAAAGGAATGATAATTTAGGGAATATTGCCAGGGAAATGATATCGGGAAAAGCTGGCAGCGGTGAGTATAGCTACGAGGGAGTGGACAAGCTAGTAGGCTATGCTCATCTGTCAGGGGTTAGGGATTTTGAGGGGCTTGGATGGTCCCTAGCCATTACCCTAAACAGGGAAATATTTATTCAGCCTATTCAGCGGTTTAACATGATTATATTATCAGTAGGGCTTGTTCTATCGGCTGTTGGCCTGTTCTTGCTTTGGAGAATAACTGCCTCCAGCTTAAGACCCTTGGATGAGACTGTTAATATGCTTAAGGATATAGCAAAAGGAGAAGGAGATTTAACCATTAGAATACCTGAAACTTCGCAGGATGAATCAGGCCAGCTAGCCAGATATTTTAACCAGTTTGTTGAAAAGATTCAAACTATGACCAGGGAGATATACCAGACTACTCTGGATTTGGCTGAATCTTCAAATGCCTTAACCCATATTTCCAATACCTTAGCAGCCAACAGTGAAGAGATGAATGCAAAAACCGATAATGTAATGGCAGCTTTGGAAGAAATAACTAGCAGCATTGCCAATACTGCTGAAGCTTCCGATGACACTAGAGATAACATAAATGTTGCGGCCTCTGCCATAGAGCAAATGTCCGCCTCCACCCATAAGCTGGCAACAGCTTCTGAGGAAATCTCGGAAAATGTGGAGCAGGTAAGGCAGGCAATACAGGATATTTCCCATACTGTAAATCGAATTGCTGATTCTGCAACCCATGTATCCCAATCAGTTAATGAAGGGGCCACTTCCCTGAAAGAGCTGAATATCTCCCTTGGGGATGTAAGCAGCAATTCAGAACGCTCAATGCTAATAATTTCTGATGCCCAAAAGAGGGCCCAGCAAACCAATGAGATTATAAAGAAATTAAATGAATCCTCTAAGCAGATTGGAAAAATTGTAAACGTCATTAACGATATAGCCGATCAGACCAATATGCTTGCCTTAAATGCTGCTATTGAAGCAGCTGGGGCAGGTGAAGCAGGTAAGGGCTTTGCCGTAGTGGCCAATGAGGTTAAAGAGCTGGCCAAGCAAACAGCAGAGGCTACCGAAGAGATTGCCCAGCAGATTCAGGATATGCAGGGAAATATGGCTGATGCAGTAGCTGCAGTGGAAACCATAAACAATGTTATTGAAGAGATTACCCAAATAACCAATACCATTGCATCAGCAGTTACCCAGCAATCAGCAATAACGGGAGAGATATCAAGCTCTATACTGGAGGCTGCCAAGGAAGTTAATCTAATTAGTGAAGAGATACAGGATGTGGCCAATAAATCCAAAGGCGCGGCACAAAACGCAGGAAAGGCCTCTGAAGGGGTTCAGGAGATAGCAAGATCAGCCCAGGAGCTATCCCTGGCTGCCAACGAGATAGCCCACAGGACAGAAGAATCCTCGAAGAAAATGGATGAAATAGCCCAATCTGCCGGTGAAATATCAAGGGGGGTAAGCGAGATAACCATTAGCACTCAGGAAATCAGTCAAGCTGCTTATGAGACAGCTACCGGAGCTGGTGATACAAATAAGGCATCTATTGAATTGTCAGAGCTAGGACAAAAGCTTGAGCAGCTGGTTAAGCAGTTTAAAGTATAAAGGTTTGGAGGGGTTTGTGTGAAAATAAGGTCGAAACTGCTGTTGTCTTTCTCAGCAATATGCCTATTTGCCCTGGCCATAGGCATAGTTGGGTATTGGGGAATGGCTAGGGCTATGACGGATTTAGACAAGATAGGGAATACGGGAATTCCCAATTTAAAAAATATATTAATCTTAAAAGAAACCCAATTAAGTATTAATATGGTAGAAAATATTCTAACAAGCCCAAAGCTTACTGCCCAGCAAAGACAAACCAGGTATGAGCGCTTGGAAGAAGCCTGGCAGCGGGCAAATGAGGCCTGGGAATATTTAAGCAAATCCAAGCTAACAGAAAGGGAAAAGCAAGTATGGCAGCGTTTGGAAATAGCTTGGGAAAACTGGAAAAATGCCAATGAGGAATTCTTAAAGCTTTCTAAAAGCCTGGATGAGACCAAGATACTAAATCCCATGGAAATTAGATATGAGTTAGCCCTTAGGCAAAAGGATCATTCATATTGGATCTGGCAGCTCCTTAACTCCATTACTAGCGGTACGGAATTTGAGGGGGAGACCGATCCAACAAAGTGCCAACTAGGCAAGTGGCTCAATTCCTTTACTACAGAAAATGAACAACTTGCCAATTACATAAAAGAGATACATGAGTACCATAACAAGGTTCATGAAAGCGGGGAAAGAATAGTCCAGCTCATGAACCAAGGTGCAGACAATAGGGACCAGGCTATGGATATATATAGGAATGTTACTCTGCCTAATATGGATAAGGTTCTAGAGCTATTAGTAAAAATGGATAATGTAGCCAAAGAGGCGGATATTATTTATGAACAGATGGTGGAGCAAGCCCTTTATGTAACTAGGGATGCGTTTTTAGAGACTGAGGCTATTTTAGATGAGCTGGTAGAAGAGAATACAAAAGTGGTAGAACAGATGAATATAAGCGCCAATAAAAGAACAAAATTTGCCCTAGCATTTTTGGTTACCTCTATACTAGCAGGCATTGCCTTGGCTGCTATTTTAGCTGTTATCTTATCCCATAGGGTCACCAAGGCAGTCAGACAGGTTCAGGATATGATGGGCAAAGCTGCTGACGGGGACTTAACAGTTAGGGCAGAGGTAGAAAGCAAGGACGAGTTAGGACAGCTGTCAAACTCTTTCAATGAGTTTATGGCAAAAATTCAGGCCATGACCAGGGATATCTACGAAACCACTATTACATTAAACAAATCCTCCAAAAATCTTCTTGAGATTTCAGAGGATATGGCATCTAACAGCGAAGAAGTCAATAGCAAGACTGGGGTAGTGTCCGCAGCGGTAGAAGAAATATCCGCTACTATAGATAATGCTGCAGATGCATCAGACGAGACCAGCAAGAGCATCAATACCATTGCCAGTGCTGTAGAAGAGATGTCTGCCTCTACCCGAAATTTAGCATCGGCGGCAGAGCAGACCTCGGTAAATGTTCAAGAGGTCAACCAACGGGTCAATGAAATTTCTTCCAGTATAAGCAGGGTGGCGGAATCAGCTGCTAATGTATCTAACTCTGTCAACAGCGTTGCCACTTCAGTAAAGGAAATAAATACTTCCTTGGCTGAGGTTAGCGTTAATTGCGAACGCTCTACTGAAATAACCTTGGATGCAGAGACCAAGGCCAAAGAAGCCAATGTTTTAATTGGAAAGCTAAATGTATCAGCCCGTCAAATAGGAAGAATTGTTGATGTTATAAGCGATATAGCTGATCAAACCAATATGCTTGCCTTAAATGCTGCTATTGAGGCGGCGGGTGCCGGTGAAGCAGGTAAAGGCTTTGCGGTGGTGGCCAATGAAGTAAAGGAGCTGGCTAAACAAACAGCGGAAGCTACAGAAGAAATAGCCCAGCAGATTAGTGATATGCAGCAGCAGATGGCCAATGTAGTGGCGGCTGTAGCTACCATAACCAAAACTATAGATGAAAGTAATAAGATTACCAATACCATTGCAGCAGCGGTAACGGAACAATCCACATTAACTGGAGAGATTAGCCAGTCTACCATGGCAGCAGCAGAGCTGGTAAACTCTATTAGCAGCGAGATTAGGGATATTGCCGCCAATGCCAAAGATGCTGTTAACAGCTTAAATGAGGCGGCTACAGGAGTTCATGAAATTGCCCGGTCAACAGCTGAGCTATCCAATGCAGCTAATGAAATAGCCCAGAATACGGAAGTAGCATCAGGTAAAGTATTAGAGATAGCTAGTTCTTCTAAAGAAATAGCCATTGGTACTGCTGAGATTAACCAAAATATACAAGAGATTAACGCTGCCACAGAGGATACAGCCAGCGGCGCTACCAAAACTAGCGATGCTGCGTCTCAGTTGGCTCAATTAGCTCAGGACTTGGAGGTATTGGTTAATCAGTTTAAGGTTTAATAGGGGTTAGAGGGAGGATATATAGTTGTATAAGCTGAAGGTTTTGGTAGTAGATGACTCCTTGGTCTACAGGAGGATTATTTCAAAGGCCGTTGAAAAAACCAATATAGCAGTAGTGGACTGTACTGCCTCTAGTGGCATAACTGCTCTTGAAAGACTGGAGCAAAGGAATATAGATGTAGTTTTGCTGGATGTCTTTATGCCCAAGATGGATGGTATAGAGACTTTAAGGGAAATCAAAAGAAAGTACAGCCATATCCCGGTGATCATGATTAGCAGTGGCGGAGTGGATGGCGCCAAGATTACAGTAGAGGCTCTTAGACTAGGGGCTATGGATTTTATTTTAAAGCCTACAAATGGTGATATGGAAAAAAATATGAAGATTATTAATAGACATCTTAACTTACTTTTTTCCCAGATTCTTTTAGATGAATATATTGAAAAAGGGAAGCCAGCTCCCCAAACAATTCTTGAGGAGAGTAAAGGCAATATAGAGATTGACAAGATTATTGATACAGCTCCTCCATCCCCTCCCAAGAAAAGAGAGCCAGCTTCAAGGCCCACCAGCTTGTGTGGTGTGGATATTGTAGTCATGGCCTCCTCTACTGGCGGTCCCAATGCAGTAGAGGAGGTTTGTAAGGCATTGGGCTCTGATTTTTCAAAGCCCATTTTGCTAGTACAGCACATGCCTCCCGATTTTACTAGAATCTTTGCTAATTTTTTAGCTAAAAGAAGCAGGATACAGGTAAAAGAGGCACAGGAGGGGGATAAGATCGTTGCAGGGCAGATGCTAGTAGCACCGGGAGGTTATCATATGATAGTCAATTCTGATTTTACTATTTCCCTTATTGATGACGAACCAGTAAATGGTGTTAAGCCTGCTGCAGATGTTTTATTTAAGTCAGTTGCCAAAGCCTATGCAGGTAAGAGAGTGCTGGCGGTTATACTTACGGGGATGGGCAGCGATGGAACTGAGGGACTGAGAGCATTAAAAAATGCATGTCATTGCTATTCTATCACCCAAAGTGAAGAGTCCAGTGTAATCTATGGCATGCCTAGAAGTGTGGATGAAGCGGGATTATCCGATGAAAGTGTAGATTTAAAGGATATCGGCAGGCGAATTACAGAGATTAGTAGAGGAAGATGCTAATGACTAACTTAACTTCTAAAGAATTTCAACTCATGAGAGATTATATTGAAAAAGAATGCGGAATGGACTTGGGTAGGGACAAGGCCTATCTCATAGAAAGCAGGCTTTCTGGGATATTAGCCGAATCAGGCCTGTCCTCCTTTGAGGAGCTTTATTATAAGCTGCGGAGCCAAAAAGATAAGGAGATGAATGAGAAGATAATAGATGCCATAACCACCCATGAAACTTTTTGGTTTAGGGATAAAACTCCTTGGAGAATTTTAGAGGAAGTGTTGCTGCCCATATATATAGCTGAGATTCGGGAAAAAAAGAGGAGTAAAGTAAGGATATGGAGTGCAGGCTGCTCCACAGGTCAAGAGCCCTACTCCACCGCTATGAGCATTGACAATTATCTAGAAAGACACAGGATAAAGGATATAAGCCTGGATCACTTTGAGATTTTGGCTACTGATATATCTAACATTGTACTGGATATAGCCAGGGCCGGAAAATATGATAGTATTTCCGTTATGAGGGGCCTGGATGATGAGTACAAGAATAAATACTTTACAAATGAAGGGAGGAAGTGGATCCTATCTAAAGAGATAAGGGATAAAGTTGAATTTAGGCAATTTAACTTACAAAATAGCTTCACTAGCTTAGGGAAATTTGATATTGTTTTTTGCCGCTATGTGCTTATCTATTTTTCTAGCCAGCTAAAAAAGGAAGTATTTCAAAAAATTAGCGAAGTGTTAAACCGACCTGGGGGAGTTTTATTTCTGGGCAACTCCGAAGTCTTTACTGATTATGAGGACAACTTTGTAAGAATGCAGCATCAGGGCGGAGTATATTATATGGTAAAGGAGTCAGGGGTATGAGGGTTTTGTCTGTTGATGATTCTTCCATGGTTAGAAAAATAATTAAGGGAGCTGTGGAAGTGTTGGATGGAGAATTGCTGGAGGCATCTGACGGCATTGAAGCTCTTGAACTATTGGAAGAGGAATACAAGAGCGTGGATCTAATACTGCTAGATTGGAATATGCCAAGGCTTGACGGTATGGAAGTTTTAAAGAGGCTAAAGGGCGATAGGCGCTTTAGATCCATTCCCGTTATGATGGTCACTACTGAAAGTGAGCGGGAAAATATAGTAAGAGCCATACAACACGGAGCAGTGCACTATCTGGTTAAACCCTTTACCATAGAAGAATTGATTAAACGAATCATGGAAAGTCTGGGAAAAGGTGGGTTATAAGGATGACTGATATGGATATTGAAAAAATTGCGGATTTTTTTACAGAGAGTTTAAGACAAGTGCTTAGTACTATGGCAGGCTTTGAGATTAGCCATGTAGCTTGTGATCAGTTAAATACTTCAACTGATAATCCTATCATTATGGGTGCTATGGTACTTCATGGTAAAAAGGATGCTATTATATCTTTATCTATGGAAAAAGATACCGCAGCAATGATTATAGCGTATATGACAGGAATACTGCCCCGAGAACTTAAGGAACAAGATCTTTTTGATGGAGTAGCAGAGTTAGTAAATATTATGGCGGGAGAAGTTAAGGCGAGACTGTCCAATACTCCCCATCACTTTCTATTAACCTCTCCCTTTTCTTTAGGAGGCACAAACTTAAAAATGGTTCAAAAGAAAAATCTCCTAGAGACTTGTAGACATTTAAAAGCAGGTGAAATGGATATAACTTTTCGTATTGCTTATATATAGAAAGGAGCAATGCTTTATGGATATAAATTTGTACCAGATCTTTGGTGCCAGCACCAAAGCTATTGTCAAAGAGATGTTGAATTTAGATATAAGAGGTATGGATACGCTGGCTGAGGAGACAGGAGAGATATCCTCCATGGGCGTATCCTCCATTATTACCTTTGCAGGCAGTAAAAAAGGCAGACTCCTAGTGGATTTGGAACCCAGTTTGGCACTCTATATAGCAAACACTTTATTGGGAGAAGAATTTGATGATATAAAAAACAGAATGGTTTTATCCACAGTTTCTGAGATCAATAATATAGTATCCGGCGATGCCATAACCAAGCTTAATAATAAATACTCCATGGGGCTTAGACTGGCACCCCCCATTGTATTTACAGGCCAGGATGTAATTGTTGCTATTCCAAAAATAAACTCCCTTTCCTCATGGGGCGAAACGGATCACGGCAAGATCCGCATCAATATCGCTTGGGAAGGGGGCAATAACTAATGGATGTTAAATACATACTACCCTTTTTAGAATCTGTAAAAAGTGTCCTTGAACAATTTGGTGTGACGGATATTAAACGGGGACAGTTAGCAAAGAATGATATAATGCATGTAAATCAGGATGTTACGGCTGTAGTAGGCGTAGTAGGCCAGATTAGGGGTAACATTGCCTATTCTATGTCGGAGGACACTGCGCGAAGGATAGTATCAACAATGATGATGGGAATGCCTGTTGAGCAGCTAGATGAGATGGGCAGAAGTGCCATAGGGGAGTTTGCCAATATGGTAACTGGTAACGCTTCTATCCTGTTTTCAAATACTGGGTTGGAAGTAGATGTGACTCCTCCCTCTATTATATTTGGCAAGGATATGTATTTTATCATTAGTACAGTCCAGACCATAAAGATTGATATGGAAACTTCTTTGGGCAAGATTGAGGTTAATATTGGACTAGAAATATAAAAACATTGTTAACTTTTGTATGTATCCATGGCAAAAAAAGGTCGATTATGATAAAATAGTGGCAAGATAGGAAATTAAAAGCCATTTATAAGACGTTTAGGGGGAAATGTTAAGGTGATTAAGAGGATTTTACTAGTAGATGATTCACCTATTATACATACTTTACTTGGGAAAGCTTTGGAAAAGCACGGCTATGAGGTGTGTGGTAACGCAAAAAATGGGCGAGAAGGGGTAGAACTGTACAAATCCCTGAAACCGGATCTAGTATTTATGGATATTACCATGCCAATAATGGATGGTTTAGAAGCTGTAAAATTAATAAAGGAGTTTGATCCCCAAGCAAAAATTATTATGTTAAGCGCAATGGGTGATGATGAAATAGTAAAGCAAGCCAAGGAGTTGGGCATTGATATTTTCTTAAAGAAACCCTTTGATGACTATAAGATTATCAGCGCAATTTCAAAGGTTATTTAATTTAGTTGGCTGTTTAACCTGGTAAAGGTAGATTGGGGGACAAAATGGCTTATAACATTTTAATAGCTGATGATATGTTATTAAATAGGAAACTTATAAGGAGAGCGCTGGAACAAAAAATTTCCAATGTCAATTTCCTGGAAGCAGAGGATGGCCATAAGGCATTAGAGTATATATATAAGGGTGCAGTAGATATTATCATACTAGATCTAATAATGCCCAAAAAGAACGGTTTTGAAGTAATTAAGGCAGTAAAGTCCCAAGAAGAGTATAGAGATATTCCTATAATAGTAAACTCGGCAATGGATGAGATAGATACAATTCAAGAAGCATTGGAGCTAGGAGCCACGGATTATTTTACCAAGCCCCTGACTATGCAGCAAATGCAGATTGTTTTGCCTATCAAGGTAAAGAATGCCCTAAAGGCCTATCAGCAAAAGCGCCTGCTTCTTGAAATGAACCAGAGAATGAAGGAACAGTTAAAGGTGGCCACCGCCCTTCAGAGCATATTAATAGATGAGTCCAAGTCCCTTCCAGACGTAGAAATGATAGGGAAGTATATTCCAAGCTCTGAGCTAAGTGGAGATTTTTATGAATGCATACAGATAGAAGACAAGGTTTGGCTTTTTATAGCCGATGTTTCAGGTCATGGCGTGGCTGCAGCAATGATTTCTTCAATGATGAAAGTCATGTTCAAAAACCTGGTTAGCCAGTATTTAACCCCGGCAGAGGTACTTAGAGAAATGAATTCAACATTTTATAATATGACTCACGGTACTTACTATATAACTGCTTTTGTGGGGCTAATTCAGGATGGGGTTCTGACTTATTCTAACGGCGGACATCCCTACCCTATCATTGTTGACAGCTTAAATGATAAGGTGTATATGCTGGAGAATAACGGTTTTTTGGTAGGTATTGTTGATGATTATGAATACACCATGCACAGAACAAAGTTAGATTCAGGTAGCTATATAATCATGTACACCGATGGCTTGTTAGAACCGGAGGAAGCAGAAGATCATGTGAAGACCTGCGATGATTTACTTGCATATATTGATGAGAATAAGGATATACTAAAAAGTGATCCTAGATTATTGTTGGATTCCATTGTAAAGGATTTTGACAAGGATATTAGCGATAAACTAAAGGATGACGTAGCGCTTATTATTATAAGAAAAAAGTAGTGGAAAAGTCCAGGTATCCTGGACTTTTCCACTACTCTTCCTGGAATTTTACCTTGTTTTTTTCAGCGAAGGATTTTAGAACGTCCACCACCCAATCAAAGTCATCCTTGATTACGCCCTTCTCGATAATGTAAGGAGCAGGTTCGCCGTTTATATCGATCTCTACTCTGTCAACGGTCCTCTTAATAAATAGCTTTTTCCTTTCCGCCTGGGTCTTGCGTATGGCTGCAATATTCTGGGCGGCAAATCTCTTCCAGTGCTTTCCTTTTCCAGTATTTAACGCTAATTCACCTAGGTCTGCATTGAACTCTTTAACATATTGTGGTGTCGACATTCACAATTCCTCCCTTAAACGTTATATTACTCCCTTGTGTGTTGAATTAAGGTAGAAGAATTGTAAGAAAATATGATTGCAGATGAGTAATATGTATTATGGTAAAAATGAGCATAAGGGAGCTGTCGCTATTATTATAGCATATTTCTGCAAATATATAAAGGGAATTTGCAGAAAATATTGATAATTAAATTATTAAAAATTTATAAAAATATTTAAATAAACTTGTTTTGTTATAATTTATAGTTATGAAATAATGGGCTATTGATAGTTCACTTTATCGCTGCTTTAAACAAGACTAAGAGCCAAGGCCTTTAATTATTAATAGCCAATTATAGATGTGCAGGGATGGATATATACATTTATCACTACTATGTAATAAGCTTTTCTATAAAATTATATTAAAGAGGGATGAGTAATATGAGAACTTTAATAAAAAATGTAGATATTTTAACCATGGATGAAAATAATACCCAATATAAAAATGGATGTATCATAATAGAAGACGATAAGATAGCTTTTATTGGAAATAAGTCACAGTTAGAGAAGGATGCTGGCATGGCTGTTAGCTATGATAGCATCGAGGATGGCAAGGGCAAACTTGCAATGCCGGGATTTATAAACACCCATACCCATGTAGCTATGACCCTTTTCAGGGGCTATGCCAATGACCTGCCTCTTATGGAATGGTTGTCTCAAAAGATATGGCCCATGGAGGACAAACTAAAAGCAGAGGATATTTACTGGCTCTCTCTATTGGCCATAGCGGAGATGATAAGGGGAGGGGTTACCAGCTTTGCGGATATGTATATGTTTATGGAAGAGACAGCTTTGGCAGTGGAGCATTCCGGAGTGCGAGGAGTTTTAGCCAGGGGTTTACAAGGTCCCGATGAAAATTCCCAAAGAAGATTAGAGGAAAATAGAAGCTTGTGGGAGAATTGGCATGGGCGAGGGGACGGAAGAATACGGGTAATGGTAGGTCCTCACGCTATTTATACTTGTGAGCCCTCCTACCTGTTAGAAGCCATGGAATTGGCCAGGGAATTAAATGTGGGAATTCATATTCATCTATCGGAGACTAGGCAGGAAGTAGCTAATTGCATACAAAAGTATGGAAAAAGTCCTGTAAGGCATTTGTATGATCTGGGACTGCTGGATGGCCATGTTTTAGCTGCCCACTGCGTACATTTATCCCAGGAGGATTTGGATATATTAGAGGAAAAGGATGTAAAGGTTGCACACTGTCCTAGTAGTAATCTAAAGCTGGGCAGCGGTATTGCCCCTATCTGTGATATGATAAATAGAGGCATTACTGTATCTTTGGGTACTGATGGAGCAGCCAGCAATAATAATTTAAGTATAATGAAGGAAATGTCTTTAGCAGCCCTTATATCAAAGGGCGTAAAGGAAGAAGCTACTTTGATACCCGCTGCTCAAGCCCTTAGGATGGCCACTATAAATGGCGCAAAAGTATTGGGCTTGGAAAAGGAGCTAGGGAGCTTGTCTCCAGGAAATAAAGCTGATATTATATTGCTAGATATTCATGCGCCACACTATTATCCTCATACCGACTGGGTAAGTCATATGGTATACAGCGGTTATTCTTCGGATGTGCATAGCGTTTGGGTTAATGGAAAGAAGTTAATGGACAATAGAAAGCTTTTAACCATTGATTTGGACAAGGTATATGCTGAGGTTGATAAAATATATAATAGGGTAATGGGGGAATAGGTATACTTATGATTAATAATATGGATAGTAAAACAATTGACAAAAAAGCCATGGAAGACGTATTACAAAAAGCTTTCATGGCTACGCAAAGCTTGGTAGTTTATCGGGAACTACAGGAGCTGCCTGTATGGCAGCGTTTAAGAGAGCTTTTATCAGGTGTTCTTGATGAAAGCTTGGCACCATCTCAGTTAGTTGGAGGGTATTACAGCTTTCTAAATGCCTTTATTGATTCCTGTTGTTCAATGGAAACTACTCATATATCCTGGAAAGCGTGGCTGCTGGATAAAATTTTATATACAGAGAATAGGTTTACTATTTGGGCTGAAAATCAAAAGGAGCCCCTGTCCCAAACTATGTCCAGGGCAGTGGATCATGATCTTGATTGTATTAGCCAGATAGCCCATATTCCTTGGGATTTACTAGTCTCCTTGCTAGAAGATCAGATAGGAGATCAAAAACTTTTAAATATATTTAAACAAGAACAGGATAAGATCTGGCATGAGCTGTGTACAAGCAGAGGACTGGAGGGCTGGAATGTTGAAGCTTTAATAAGCTATTATAGTCATTATGGCTCAGGTATTTTTAGTAAATATAATGGCTTTTATTGGAATGGCAGTTCTTTAGAGTCTATAAAGGAGACTGACCCCATTACTTTGGATAAGCTAATAGGCTATGATGCTCAAAAGCAAATCTTAATAGACAATACTGAAAAGTTTCTTTCAGGTCATCCTGCCAACAATGTTCTGCTCTATGGGGACAAGGGCACAGGCAAATCCTCTATGGTAAAAGCATTAATCCATGAGTATGCCCATAGGGGCCTTAGAATTATTGAGCTGCCCAAAATCCATTTAGAGGATTACCATGAGATTTTGAATCGGATAGAGAATAGAAAATTTAAGTTCATAATATTTATAGATGATTTGTCCTTTGAGGAGCATGAAGTGGAGTATAAGCACATTAAAGCCTTGTTAGAGGGTGGATTGAAGGTCAAGCCATCAAACGTCTTGGTTTATGCCACTTCAAATCGGAGGCATCTAGTGAGAGAACTGGCAGCCGATAGAAGTAGTACAGGCTATAATTACAATGACAGAAATGAAATATCCCCTACAGATACTATGCAGGAAAAACTATCCTTGTCTGATCGCTTTGGCATTACTTTAACCTTTATAGCTCCAAATCAAAAAGCTTATCTGGAAATGATAGAGTCCATGGCCAAGGAGCGGGGATTAAATATTGAAAGAGAGCTGTTACACGAAAAAGCCCTAATATGGGAGAAGAGATACAATGGGCGGTCAGGCAGAACGGCAAGACAGTTTATAGACGATTTAGAGGGATATTTAAAAACATGATAAGACTTGAAAAATCCGCATTTTTTGCGGATTTTTTTGTTTTAAATATAATAATTGAGGTATAATATATAATACAAGAGAATGTAGTTATAAAAACCATATAAAGAGGTAATTAATAAAAGTATAACGGTTTTGTAAAACTTTCGAAACATTTTTAGGGTATAATAAGCACAAGGCAAATTGGAATTAGAAATACATAAGGAGGGGAATCTATGGATAAGTTGTTGAGATCCGATATAGTGAGAGGTATTACTGGAGCAGGTTTGTCGATTGGTATTATTTTGGTTGTAATGTTCCCCTTAATATTTATGGACTTATTTTCCAAATTAATAAACTTAGGATAAATTATAAAAATACCACAGGCTACAAAGTCTATGTGGTATTTTTTATTATTTGTTATATTATGCTTCGTTTGCTTGTGATAGATGCATTACTATATTTTTGCCCTTGTTTTTTGCCAGGTAAAGGGATTTATCAGCAGCGTCAAAAAGCTCACAGGGAGTCAGTCCGTCCTTAGGAAAGACAGCGATACCAATAGATACGGACAGAGGTGCCATATCCGCTGGAACCTTTATATCTTTTTCTATACTACGGCGGATGCGCTCTGCAACTTGTATAGCATCTTTGCAAGTAGTGTTTGGAAAGATAACTACAAATTCATCTCCACCATACCGTGCTGCTATATCAGTAGATCTAATATTATCTTTAATTTTGCGGGATACTTTTTTAAGTAGTTCGTCACCTCTTAAATGCCCTAACTGATCATTATGCACTTTAAAATTGTCCAAATCCAACAAGGCTATGGAAACTGGTTGCTGATTTTTTAATGCCTGTTCTAAGGTGCTGTTGAGACTATCGTAGAAGTATTTTTGATTATACAGTGAAGTTAGCCCGTCTTTGGTTGCTAAGCTGTACATATTTTTATGGGTTTTGTCACATAGTAATCCTGTATATAGTGATAAGTATAGGAAAAATGCCACTCGTAATATAACTGAAATAGAAAGTTGTCCCGTGTGTATATAAACCATAGCTAAGTATAATATAGAAACTAAAGAAGATATGGTAGTGGATCCTCTTATGCCGCATCTTATACCCCAAAAAGTGATAGGAAGTATGTAAAGTAAGTAGCTATGACTGTGTTCTAAGCCTGTATGGCTAATGGCATAGCTTATGTATAGTATATCAATTAGAGTTATAACAGCTGGTAGAGAAAAGAATATCATATTTCTAAGTCGTTTCCAGAATAGAATAATGATAGATAGAATCAAATGCATTGCTGCGTATACAAGTATGTTGGAGAGTCGGAATTGAAAATCTTGTTGTGCTAGTAGTTTGATTATAAGATATGCTGACCATAATACTCTGTTTACACTTTCGATTATTAGATATTTTTCAAAACGTTGCCGGTCCATAAATCCAGGTATTTTTATATTACTCCTAAACAATTCAAACTACCCCCAAAAAGGATATATCTATATAAAGGCGTATAATACCTGTAAATTACAGAAATAGATACATTAATAACATTTATACAAATATATCATAAATTTGAAAAAAAGTGAAGGCAATATTAGAAAAAATATCAGAACATTTAGACATATAATAATTGCCCGAGTGTATATTTTACCCTCGGGCAATTATTATTTCATAAAGACATGGTTACCTATAGTTTCTCTATATTCAGAAGGTCGATTATGCATCCATCGTGAGGTAGCAGTTTTTGGATTGTAATAGAATAAGCAGCCATTTGTAGGATCAACTCCCCTTATTGCCTCTAGGGCCGCCCTATAGCTTTCCTTATCAGGTTTCAAATTTATTTGACCATCTTCTACACAAGTGAAGGCTTTGGGCTGATAAATTACTTCCTCCAAGGTATCGGGAAATAAGGGGGATTTTATCCTATTCATTATTACTGCTCCTACTGCTAGCTTACCTATATAGCTTTCTCCACGGGCTTCGCCATGGATTACCCGGGCTAGCAGATGGATGTCATGTGCCTTTCATAAATCCGCGCTAATAGAATAACTAGCTTCAACAGGGACTAGGAAAAAGCTTTGCACAAGCAGGCCTAAGAGACAAACCCAGAAAATTTTTTTCATGGTTTATCCCTCCTAATGACTATTATTAACTTTTTTAAAATTAAAATGTCAGGAATATTAAATTAAAAATTCCAAAAATCTCAAATTTCCAGGAGTTTATCTGCTACTTTAAAGATATCGCCGGCTCCCATGGTGAGAACTATATCACCTGGCTGTATGTTTTTTCTTAAAAATTCTACAATTTGGTCAAACTCAGGTATATATCTGCATGAATGTCCTTTGGATACAAGGGCGTTAGCCAGGACTTCTGAAGCTATACCATCACTAGGCTTTTCCCTAGCAGCAAAAGTTTCAGTGATTATGATCTCGTCCGCATCTACAAAGGATTCGGTGAATTGATCAAATAACTTTTCAGTTCTAGAATAGGTATGGGGCTGAAAGACACACCAAATCTTTTTATGGGGTAGCTTGCTGGCTGCATGGAGAGTAGCACGTATCTCCGTGGGATGATGAGCATAGTCATCAATCACTGTTGTATCCTTTAAGCTGCCTTTAATTTCAAATCGTCTATGGGTGCCTTTGAATGATGCCAAAGAATCCCTTATTATATCTATAGATATACCTATAGCATAAGCAGCAGCAGTAGCTGCTAAAGCATTGTATATATTGTATTTGCCGGGCACATTTAAATCAAACCTTCCCATATCCTGTCCCTTGTAAACGGCACGGTAGGATGGATAACCCATTTCATTATACTTAATATCTTGTGCCATCCAATCCCCTTTATTTTCAATGCCAAAGCTAATTTTACGTATATGAACTTCATCTAGCAGCTTAGAAATCAGGGGATCATCACTGCAGCCAATAACAAATCCTTTGCTGGAGACAAGATTTGCATATTTTACAAAGGCATTGTATATACTATTAATATCTTTAAAATAGTCTAAATGGTCTTCTTCAATATTTAAAATAATGCCTATGTATGGTTCGAAGTTAAGAAAGCTTTCATTATATTCACAGGCTTCAGTAATAAAGTAGTTGCTATTTCCAATTTTTAGATTGCCTCCAATTTCCTCTAGCTCCCCACCTATCAAAATGGTAGGATCAAGGCGTGCATTTTGTAATATAAGAGCCAACATGGAAGTAGTAGTGGTTTTACCATGGCTTCCAGCTACGCCTATGGAATAGGGGTAGTTTGACATAATATGACCCAATAAAGGTGCTCTTTCTATTATGGGCAAGCCTTTTTCCTTGGCTGCCATCATTTCTGGGTTGTCATCTTTTACTGCAACAGTATAAACTACGCAATCAGCACCTTCCACATTTGAAGGGTCATGACCTATATAGATTTTTGCTCCCTTTTTTTCCAATTTATCAGTAATGGTACTCTGTCTCATGTCAGAGCCAGAAACCACATAACCATTATGCAAAAGGATTTCAGCCAAAGCACTCATGCTAATACCGCCGATACCTATAAAATGAACGTGATTTCCTTTGATTTTATCTATATGCAATCTTTTCATTTAATCACTCCCTTGAAACCACTGATTGTATTAGTATATCCAAATTTTTGCCATATTATGTATGTCCCTATACAATATTTAACAATAATAGTATTAGCCTTTCACCATGGGGCGGAAGGCCTTGGCTCTAAACGCCAACCTAATGTTTTGATTATACAATGAACTATTTAATATTGCAATTTAGATGAAATCTATTTTTGTAAAAAACTATTAGAAAAAAATCCTGCCTTTTTGATATATTAATTTTTATAAAAGCATTTTTAAAATAATAAAAGCGGTTGATTTCATCAACCGCTTTTTCTGGTGGAGGAGAGTGGATTCGAACCACTGAAGGCTGAGCCAGCAGATTTACAGTCTGCCCCCTTTGGCCGCTTGGGTACTCCTCCAAGATATTATGTTTATTAGCTTCTGTCGGCTACGATTCATAATTATAGTACATGCTTTTAAAAATGTCAACTACTTTTTTAAAAAATT
>CALKWV010000020.1 GCA_938003915.1 uncultured Bacillota bacterium
TACCCAGACACCAAACCTTTATGTTGTGTGGTTCTTTATATCCGTGTGATCTTCTCAAATCACTCCAGTATGTACCACCGGGATGGTTGCAATACTCTATAAAGTTGCGAGCTTCATCTACTCCTCGAGTTCCCAGGTTAACAGCCATCATAACCTCAGTATCTACTTTTTTGGCCCAGTCTACAAACTCATTAGTACCAAACTCATTGGTTTCAATGGTTCTCCAGGCTAACTCCAAGCGTCTTGGTCTCTGATCTTTTGGGCCCACTCCATCTTCCCAATTATAACCAGATACAAAATTTCCGCCGGGATAACGTACTATAGGTACTCTCAGCTCCTTAACTAAGGACATAACATCCTTACGGAAGCCATTTTCATCAGCTTCAGGATGGCCTGGCTCGTAAATTCCGCCATAAACAGCTCGTCCTAAGTGTTCAATAAAGGAACCATAAATACGATCATCTACTTTACCTACAATAAAATCTTTGTCCAAGATCATCTTAGCCTTTTTCATGCTTATAATAGCCTCCTTTAATTGGTTTTATCTGAAGCTTACGTATATCTTATCAATTGTTTGCTATAATGTCAACTAGTTAATATATGTGTTAATTAGTATTGGCTAATAAACACAACGCCTCTATTAAATCAAGAAACCCTCAAGTAGCTACTTAACTTTTCACAAGCAGAAAGTTCTAGCCTGCCTCTTTCTATCTTCCAATATTGAGCTTCACATTGGGATTTAGCTATCTCATCCACCAATTCACCATGGCAGGTAAGAATAAAAATCTGATGGCTCTTGGCCAACTGGGACAAGATTTCTATGGACTGACATAAATGTATACTATCAAAGTTGGCAAAGGAATCATCAATAATAACTGGCAGGCAGGGCTTGATATCCATTATACGGCTGAGCCTAACTGCTAGATAAAGCTGCTCCCTAGTTCCCCTACTTAGCATATCTATGGTTTGGGCCTGAGCATTTTTGGATAGTATGGCTTGAAATTCCCACTCCGATGAGGACATTGAAGGCAAAATTCCACTATAATCACCCTTAGTCATTTGGTTGAATATGTTTCCTGCACTATCCATAATGCTATCCTGCATGCCCTGTAATAGCTTTTTCTCAATCTCGTCTAATAAAAATGCAGCCGTCATATTAAGGGCATAGTTTCCAGCAAGTACTCTAAGCTCAGATCTGGCCTTGTCTATCTGCCTTTGGGCTTTTAACAGATTTTCAGTGGTTGCTAAACGCTCAAGTTCACTCTCTAATTTCTGCTGGCTTTCTTTTAATTCATTGAGCAATTGAATTTTTTCATTTCTTTCTTGCAGCTTAAGGTTATAAATTTCTGCTGCTTCCTCTTGAGATGCATACTGGTTGCAACTTTCCATAAATAGCTGTAATAACTCATCTTCCTGAAGTTCAGCAGGGGATAAACTATAAGCAAAAGCCCTTCGAATTCCATCAGTGCTCATTGAG
This sequence comes from uncultured Bacillota bacterium, assembly GCA_938003915.1. Lineage (GTDB taxonomy): Bacteria > Bacillota > Clostridia > Caldicoprobacterales > UBA3941 > JAAYGY01. The sequence continues at coordinate 1,478 of CALKWV010000020.1, forward strand.
CTTAGTACAGATTGCCTAATCTCCTCCAATGAGGCCTGAGTCTCATTATACTTTATAGCATTGTGGCTTTTTTCTAGAAACAGGGCAATCCTGTTCTCTAAATCCTCATAATCTTTATCCCCAAAAGCTAAGGATTGAGCAACAAATCCGTACTTTTCCATTATATGAACAATCTCTTGCTCCACAGATTTTATCTTCTGCTGTAAAACATAAATTTCCTTTACTTCCTCAAGGCAATTATACCAATCATTTAGTTTAGCCACTAGCCTGTCCCATCTCTCAGCTATGGTATAGCTTTCCTTATTCTCAGCCTGGTCACTTTCCTGAGAAAATAAACTGATAAAGCTTAAATATTTATCATATCTTTCTTCTATGTAGTTTCTGTCATGGCTGATTTGAGCAGCTATTCCATCAAGCTCTGTTATTCTTTCTTGTATATCCCTTATCCCTAAAAGGTGTCCTGGCAGGCTTCTGCTAGGTGTATCCTTGGATAAGCCAAGCCCTATTTTGTATTCATCCAGCTCTAGCTTAATATTATTTAGCTGGCTTTCCAATTCCTCTATAATTCCTTCTTTGGCTTGTATTTGGCTTTTTATTTCCTCAATTTGCTCTTTATGAGCTTGTACCAAAGCCCGGGCTTCCCTGGAATTTAAGAAGCTCATAATATAATAGACAGCAGTTCCTGCTATTCCTCCCAGCCCTATTAATATTCCAGATAAGGGATTTATAAATGTAAGAACAAGACCCAGTAAAATAAAGGCCAAAGAGGAGTAAAAATATTTCTTAACTTCCTGCCAAGCTTTTTCATCCCTTATGTCTTCATTGCGATTTTGAAGGGTCCTATAATCTTCTTGGAGCTTTATAAGGTCCGATTTGTGATTTTTATATTCAGCCGTTAAATCTTTATGTTCTTCTAACAAATCTTGTATTCTACCATGACTAATATTGTCAGTTCTAATTTCTGCTATATGCTCAATGTTATTTTCATCCCATGCAGCGTTGATCTCTTTTATCTTTGTAATTAGCTGTTGCTGTTTTTTATGATATTCCTGACTTTGCTTAGTATATTGGCGAATACGTTCATTTATTCCAGATATCCCCGCTACCAGGCTGGCCATCTCATCTTCTTTGTCAAGGAGCAGTTCTCTTATTTGGGGGGATATTCCCAGTTCAATCTCCTTCTGTTTAAAATTCTTTTTTAATTGGACATACTCTTCTCCCAGAGATTCTAGCCTTTTAACATCATATTCCGAAGGAAGCTCTTCCCAGTGCTTATCCTTATTGTCATGCAACCAGGCTTGTAATTTCTGTATGTGCTTATAAGCTTTATAGTTATTTTTTACAATATCTAGCTGTACTATCTCATCTTCTAATTTTTCCAGCTCCTTACTTATCTCCTGAGATAATTTTTTCTTGTCCTCTAACTCTTGCTGCTTTTGATGATACTCTTCCACTTGAAGCAGGGCCTTTCGTTTGATATTTATTCCGTCCTCTATGGATTGATAATAGCCCTTAAACTGTTTTACATTTGGCTTCCCTCTCTTACCGCCTATCTTATCCCCCTCTTTATAAAATTCATCCCTTAGTTGGGGAATCAGCAAGAGATCCTTTAGCCCTGCACCTAGTAATATAGATTGTAGCTTTCGTTTTTCATCGCCGGAAAGTCCGTAGTCATTATTTAATTCGTCTAAAGTTATGGTAAAGAGCTGCCTGTATGTAAAGGCATCTATGCCATATAATTCTTCAGCGCTAATGACTTCCTCTCCCGTACCAGACACTCTTTTCAGTACCGGCTGGGCATGACCACTTAGGCTTATATTATATACATCTCCCGAATCCAATCTTATATCGGCTTCAGCCATATATTTGCTAGTAGCAGGAGGCAATTCTTTTGATTGGGGAAAGCCATAAGCCAGATATCTTAGTACCTGCATAAGTGTAGATTTTCCTGCCCGATTTAATCCACCTATAACCACAATCCCAGGATGGAGATCTTCCAAGGTTTGATTCCTCAGTATCCCAAAATCTCCTATATGCAGCCTTTGAATTTTCAAGCCTATTCCCTCCCTTCTACCAGCTTTTCTAAAATAAGATCTTTAGCATTCCACAGCATTTCTTCTAAAGTAGACTGATCCATATGAAAGATGTATTCTTTACCGCTTTCGTGATCTTCATCCCCGCTCCATATTTCTCCCAGCGCCTTTAATAGCTTTTTCTTCATGGTTTCGTCTTCAAGGCATTTATTAATAATATTGTCAAGTTCCTGAGCTATGAGGCTGTCTTTCATTAAGCTGTCATAGTCTATTGGAGGCTGAGTTCTAAGGGTTATAGAATCTGTCCATAAAAATGGGCTAACAGGCTCAAATTCCACCCTTAACCTATGAGTTAATTCTTCCAGAAATTCCTGCTCCTGCTCCTTTAATTGATTATGGATACCCCCTCTTCCCCTTAGGATCCACTCAACCACATAACCTTCTATAGTATAGCTATCCTGTTCTACATCTTGTTCAATTAATCTTTTCCCATGCTCAGTAAGCATATCTTCTAAATCGTCAAGGCTTTGAGGAAGGCTGTCTGGATCCTCATCAATATACACATCTATTCTTTTATATATTACAGGAGCTGTAGGAATAAATGTGATCTTTCCTCCTTCTAAAGGATCCAGTTCAACAAGCATACATCCTCCCCTGCCCTGCTCACCAAAATCTCTGCCCTGTGGGATTCCCGGATAGGCTATATAGGGAAAGCTATTGTTTAATATTCTGGGCTGGTGAATATGTCCTAAGGCCCAATAATGAATATCCTCTATGTCCTTAAGTTCAGCAACGGAGCAGGGAATGTAGTTAGACTTTGGAGCTTCCAGTTGTGTGTGAAGAAGGGCAATATTCCAGATACTGTTATCAGCAACCCTGTAGTCTAAATGCAGCTTTTTTTGCTCCCTTGTATTTGTATAGGATTGTCCTATTACTCTGGCTATAGGTCGCTCATTATCATCTAATAGTTCACATATTTCAGGCTGGCTTCCAGCCAATAGCTTTACATTTTGGGGCAGCTTAAATAATTCCTGCCTTTGCCTTAAAGGGTCATGGTTGCCTGCAATAACAAATACATGAATATTAGCCTTTTCCAGCCTTTTGCATTGATCTATAAAATAACTAATGGCCTTAACAGAACGTGCCTCACTATCGTATAGATCTCCTGAAATAGCTACAAAATCTACATTATGGGAAATTGCAACATCGCATATCCTACTGAAAGCTTCTAAAGTAGCAGTTTCAATAGCCTTTTCTAATGCTGGAGGTAAAGAATCACCCCCTATATGCAAAAAACTTCCCAAATGAATATCTGCGGTATGGATAAATTTTAGCTTATTCATTTTTTCTCTAGACCACCTTATACTCTTGGTCATATTGTAATCTATAAAGATTATAATATAGACCTCTTTTGTTTAGCAACTCTTGATGGTTGCCCATTTCCCTTATTCTTCCCTTGTGAATAACGATAATCTTATCTGCATTTTGAATGGTAGAAAGTCGATGTGCTATAGCTATAGTGGTTCTGCCTTTCATAAGATTTACCAGAGCATCTTGAATTAAAATCTCGGTTTCGGTATCAACATGGGAAGTAGCCTCATCCATGACAAGTATTTTAGGATCCCGTATCAATGCTCGTGCAAAGGATATAAGCTGCCGCTGTCCAACGGATAGGGTAGCGCCCCCTTCACCCACCTGGTGAGCATAGCCGCCATTAAGTTTTTGGATAAAATCATGGGCATTAACATGCTTTGCAGCCTTTTCTACCTCTTCCATTGAAATATGAGAATCAAAAAGGCGGATATTGGTAGCAATATCCCCTGAAAATAGGGATACATCTTGAAGCACTAAGCCAATATTTTTTCTGAGCCTTTCCTTTCCAATATCCCGAATATCTATGCCATCTATCAAGATCTGGCCCTTTTGGTGTTCGTAAAATCCGCACAGCAAGTTAATGATACTGGTTTTACCTGCTCCTGTAGCGCCTACAAATGCAACGGACTCCCCTGGTTCAATTTTAAAAGATACATCCTTTAAAACCCAATTCTCGCCAACATATGCAAACCAAACATTTTTAAACTCTATTTGGCCCTTGATTTCACCAATATCTTTAATCTTACCTTTTACGTTTTGCTCCTGGGCTTCTTCCAGTAAATTGAACACCCTCTCGGCAGATACTATTGAACTTTGAAGGACATTGAACTGTTCAGTTAATTCCATTATGGGATGATAGAAGCGGCCTATATAATCTACAAACATATAAAGGGTTCCAAACTCTAAGAGGCCTGCCAATATATTCCTGCCTCCATACCATAGCAATAATGCCACAGTCAAGGTTTTTACTACATCCATAAAAGGTCTAAAGATACCGAATATAACAACCCTTTTCATATGAGCATCGTAGTATTCACTATTGATTTGATCAAATTCTTGATATTTCTTTTCCTGCATGTTAAACACTTGGATAATTTTCATGCCTGCTAGATGTTCTGCCAAAAAAGCATTTATGGCAGATAGCTTGGTCCTTATTCTTTGCCACACCTTTCGTGCTGTCCGTCTAAATAGTACAGATGCTAATACTATAAGGGGTAACACAGTGAAACTTACCAAGGTAAGGCGATAGCTCAGCCTAAACATAATAACTATTATAGCCGCCATTTCTACAATACTTCTTATAAAGCCTACCATAACGCTGGAAAACATCTCATTTATGGTTTCCGGGTCATTAGTTATCCTTGTAACAATCCTGCCAGCAGCCATTTTGTCGAAATAGGACAAGGGTAAATACTGCATATGACTAAAAATCTTCTGCCTAATATCCTTTATTATCCTCTTTCCGCCCAATTCCAAAATATAGTGCTGTAAATAGTTGAAAACAAACTCAACTATAATTAAAGCTAAAAACAATATGCCTAGATACCAAATCCCTTTACTGGCTTGCTGGGCTGACATGGTGCCATCAGAGTATCCGGTCATATATTTGTCAATCCCTATCTTGGTTATATAGGGTCTGGCCAATGAAGCTCCTGTTACTGCAAAGATCAAGATAAGGGCTATTGCAAACATATACCAATAAGGCTTTGCAAATGTTAACATTTTCTTGATAACTACTCTATCATATACCCGCCTTAAAGATTTTTTATCCTGCTCCATAAGCTACCATACCTTTCTATAAAATATTTTTTCAGGATATAAAGCTTACGCCCTCTCGATCTCCTCTTCTAATAGCTGCCTTTGATATATCCTGTAATAATAACCCTGTTTAGCCAATAGCTCCTCATGATTACCTCTTTCTATAATCCTACCTTCATCCAACACAATAATCTCATCCGCATCCTGCAAGGTAGATATCCTATGAGCAATGATTATGCAGGTCCTTTTTTCCATAAAAGGTTTTAGCTGATCCAGTATCTTCCGTTCTGTATTGGTATCAACAGCAGATAAACAGTCATCAAGTATCAATATAGAGGGATCTTTGACTAATGCCCTGGCAATAGAGACTCTCTGTTTCTGCCCTCCAGATAAATTAACCCCTCTCTCTCCCAGCATGGTTTCATATTGATGGGGAAGCTCCATTATAGTATCGTCTATCTGGCTTATTTGGGCCGCTCTGCGAATTTCATCCATATCAGGTTCTTCTGGGGTAAAGCCTATATTGCTCTTAATAGAAGAGGAAAAAAGGAAATTATCCTGAGGTACATAGCCTATGCTCTCCCTTAAAAGCTTTAGAGGGACCTTAGTAATATCCACCCCATCAATTAATAGCTGGCCTTCTTCCATTGGATTATAAAGCCGCAATATTAGATTTGCTATTGTGGACTTTCCGCTGCCCACTTTTCCTATTATTCCTAGAGTCTTGCCTGGTTCTATGGTTAAATTGATATTTTTCAGGACGGGAGGTTCATTTTTATCGTAGGAAAAGGTGAGATTTCTAAACTCTATTTTACCCTCTATTCCCTTCTGCCACTGTTGTTTTTCTTGGTCAGAATCAGGCATGCCTACATCCACTATTTCAGGCTGTTGCTGAAATAGCATGTGAATTCTATCTGCTGAAGCCTTAGCCCTCTGGGTAAAATTGATTATCATTCCTATAGAAATTATAGGTCTAATAATAATACCTAAGTATCCGTTAAAGGCAACAAAATCTCCTAAGGTTATGGTTCCATTTATAACTAAATTGCCGCCATATATAAAGGTAATGAGAAAAGATAGAGAGGATATTAGACCAATGGAAGGATAGAATATAGCCTGAACCCTGGCCAGAGCCATATTAATATCGAAATTCTCCTGGTTGAGCCGGGCGAAATTGTCTATCTCATTTTTTTCTTGAACAAAAGCCTTTATAACGCGAATTCCAGATACATTTTCCTGAGTCTTTCGAGTCAAATCACTAAAGGATTCCTGAACTCTGCGAAATCTTCTATTGATCATGGGTCCAAACTTGATCATTATCCATACAAGAAAGGGAAAAGGTAGAAATGCATAAATGGTTAGCCTTAAATCCATATAACCTGCCATTACTACTATGCTGCCAACAAGCAAGATAATAGTATTGGTCACCAAATTGAAGCCTCTTGACAGAATCATTCTAAGGGAACCTAAATCATTAGTGGCTAATGCCATAAGATCCCCTACCCTGCTCTTGTGAAAGAATCTCATGGAAAGACTTAGCATATGATCAAACATTTCATTTCTGACTTCATAGTCAAATAAATTGCTGGCTCCCAATACCTGTACTCTAGACAAGTAATGGGAGACAAAAATCATAAGGGAAATCAAAATCATTAAGGCTCCGTAGTATAAAAGATCTTTATTATCTAGGCTTAGGCTTTTAAGCCCATCTACCACAATACCAGTAATTTTGGGAACTAATATCTGTAGTATATTGATTATAATTAAGAAAAACAATCCCTTTGCATACCGCCACTTATGTTTCACCAGATTCTTATATAGTACAGATTTGTCAGCCACTATTAGACTTCCACCCCTTTATCCATTATTTGATCTTTTTCAAAGCTACCTCAATAGCATCTATAATTTTTTTTATTTCATCCTCCTCTAATGCCCCATACAACTGCCCAATAAAATTATCATGATGTGCTATAGCTTGCTTTCGGATAGATATCCCTTCTTCAGTCAACTTAACTCGAGTTATCCTTCTATCCTTTTCATCGGGTATTCTTTCCACTATGCTCTTGGATACTAGAAAATCAATGATAGGGGTAACGTTGCTGTTTTTCATATGTACACGTTCGCTAATCTCTGATAATGTTAAGGCTTCCCCTTGCTCAATAGCTTTCATAACAGCATATTGATTCCAAGCAAAACCTAGCTTAGCCAAATTGCATCTGGATTTTTTAATAACACTCCAGCTAAGCTCCATTAACTTTCTGTGACAGGTTAAGTATAAATCCTCCACTATTTCACTCCCTTACATATGAATTTTATTTATAAGCTATAATATTTATAAGTCATAATTATTATAATATATATGTTTATTTATGGCAATATTTTTTAAAGATGTTTACACTTTTTAGTATGGGATATTATATATGTAGACTAAATCTAGTTGACATTGATTTTGAGAGTATTATAATAAAAGTGACTTCAGCTAAGTTTTTTTGTTAAAGGAGAAAAAGATGAATACAAAGTTTGGAAGTATACATTTTTTA